>NZ_BBAD01000040.1 GCF_001311075.1 Secundilactobacillus similis DSM 23365 = JCM 2765 | reverse complement strand
GACAGCTCACGCAAATCACGACACTTCACAAACTAGACACACGAATGCTTACGCTGGACACCAGCGTAACCAAAAAGGCTACCTCATCCGATTCTGATAATCAGATAAGGCAACCTTTTCATTTATCGGTTGATGCCAAATTAACGTTTAAACCGTTGCCGTTAAAGCAGTCGAACAACCCCGACACCGGCAATCATCACAACTAACCCAATGAGTTGAATCGATGTGACCGGGTTACGTTTCGAAGCAAGCCAACCGAATTGATCGATTAACAGGCTCCCAGCCATTAAACCAACTAACACAATGATGACGCTAACCCCGTTCCCACTAACGGAACAAGGTAAATGTTGCCGAGGATATAAAACGACCCAATAAAGCCGCCAATCCACATCCACCAAGGATTATGACCGTTAGCCGGACTTTGATAGTGCCACTTCAAACGGAGCACTAACACAATGAGCCCCAAAGCCACCGTCCCAATTAAAAATGAAATGAAGCCGCTTGAATCTTTGAGTTCAAAACTAGGCCAAGATGACCGTTAATGGCCGTTTGTGACGCACTCAGCATCCCCGCAAAAACGCCAAACAAGCGCCATAGCATTAAGTGGCTGCCTTTAGGCGTTGCCTCAAGAACGCTTTCGTAGCCACCTTGACCCGTTTTTCGGGCTAGCCAATCGTTCCCGGCGACGGTGATGATGACCCCTACCAAAACGAGTAATGCCCCCAGTCCACGAACCAGTGTTAACTGACTGACCGGCGAATGGAACCAGCCAAAGTTATCGATCAACAAACCAGCTAGAATTTGGCCGAGGACAGGCATAATGACCGTTTGAACACTCCCAATCTTGGGAAACAGGACAATATTACCGGTTAGGTAAACTACCCCAAACAGACCACCTAACCACAACCAAGCCGGCTGCGTTGTAATGACAGTTGAAGCAATCAACAACGTATGCTGTTCGAATAATGTAATGGCGGCTAGAAAAAGCGTGCCAATTAAAAATGAGATAAACGAGGCCCAAAACGGAGAACCTAGCGACTGCCGCAAACGGGAATTCACACTCGTTTGCATCGGTAGTCCCACCCCAATGGTCAACCCGATAATAATTGCTAACATGTTCCAACCTCCACGCCTTGATTTAATGACCCCACATTATAGCCCGAATCCTCAAAATTAACCAATATTTTTCTCAACTATTGATACTGAGTCAAAATCATCGCGGTGTATTGTTTAAATGCCACTAAGAATGGGTCATTGCCCGTCACGCGTGCATGCACACCTAGTGATAGTAAAAAACGGTACGTTGCTTCACGTTGCGGCAGTTCGAGAGTTGCGGTAAACTGTTCTGCCGTTTCGTCACGAATCGCCTGACGCCCAAACCGTTCAACGATCACGTCTCGAATAACGTTGTCTGCAACCAACGTTATCTCAGTCATTACTGGATGATCAAAACCACCCCATGACAATTGTTCTTCCGGTAGCGGTCGCGGGTCAAATGTCGTCGCTAAAAAGGTCACCGTTTTGATTCGTGATAACCGAAACGTCCGAAAAGCCGCTCGTTCAAGACTGTATCCTTGGATGTACCAGCGCTCACCCTTATACGTTAACCGATAGGGCTCGATTTGTCTGGTACTCCCCTGACCCGTTCGATCACTGTAGGTAAACGAAACTAACTGATGGGCTTGAATCGCTTGACTAAACTGTTCGGCGAGTGCTTTGAGTTCCTCACTTCCCGTCCAATCGGCATGTTGAACCGAAAGTGCCGTTCGCTGTTCGTTGATACATCGCTTGAATTTTTTGAACCGTCGCCCGAATCGCTGGCGTATCGATCAGTGACTGCACCCCGCCAAGGGCAACAAGCAGGTTACCGATATCCGATTCGGTCAACAGTTTTTTATCAACTTTATAATTTGGCAAAATACCAATCCCACCATTTCGTCCACGAGTGGTATAAATCGGGATACCAGCTAAGTTAAGCGCGTCAACGTCGCGATAAATCGTCCGCGTCGTGACCTCAAACTGAGCTGCCAGCTCGGAAGCTGAAACCGTTTCTTGGCGCAATAAAATCATCACCATATTCAATAACCGACTTAATCTCAAAATTCGTCATCCTTTTTATAATACCTGACAAACTGTCGTCAAGTATTGCTTGATATGCTTAGTTTATCAGAAAGGGGCTCAAAACGATATGACGATGATTGGAAACTACGCCGTCAAGGCCTTTCCCCAACAAACCATCACCAGCTATGAGACGTTGACTATTTTGCAGGTAGTAAGACCGTAACCCCCGTCTTAAAGCTCGAAACCAGACGGATCCCAGCCGGTGACTATCTAATTATGGCTGGCAAAGGCGGTCCTAGTCGTCAATTATTTGACGTATTGATCAGGCATTTTTTCAATAAAGTGCTACCACAACACCCAGACCTTTATCGCGACGATAGGTTCATTGTTGAAGCCCTTTTAAACGATAATCCTCAGGATGCCGAAGTTGAACTCCGGATTCCGATTAACTTACCTAAAAACTACTGATGACTCATAAAGGAGATTGACCCATGACTTACACCCTCATTACTCGCGATGCACAAACCATTTACGGCTGGTCAGCCGAACTCGTGACCCCATCACGCACCAACTTAGCCGAGCTTAGTCAACAAAAACAAGCCCTGCTTGACGAGTATCAAACTGAGCTTACAGACGGATTAATGGCTGTTAACAGCAACCAAGATGGTCAGCAACACTACTTAGTCGGTCAGGCTAGGGTTACGAAACGGCCAAGTACTTTCACGTTACCAGCCGGTCAGTATGCCCAATTTGACCTCGCTTTTACCGACCGAATCAACCTTGATCAGCTCATCGGGCGTAGCTATGGTGAACTTGCTCAAGTTACTGATCTTCAAATTGCAGGGAACTTCAACCTCGAAGCATTTGTTAATCAACATCAGGTTCAGTTCTTTGTTCCAGTTCACATGCTTCAATAACGTACATCAATAAAGGGCGACACCGGTTCTCAAGTTGAGACCCGGTGTCGCCCTTTATTGATTTGATTTTTTCAGCCAGCCAATTATTCTTCTTTTGCCGTACCTGCACGCGCTGTTAATTGCGATAACGGTAAGACTTTCAACACTAACTGAATGAGAATCACATAGATGACAAAACTAATGATTTCTTGCGGTACCCGGGTGACAAAGAGTGTTTTCCAAGCCAATCCATACATCATCCGCAACCACAAACTGTTCAAAAATAAGTTAAAACCGAAGTTGACCACAAATGCAGCCAAACTAATTCGCCACAGGGTCAGCGGCTTTTGATACAGGCACAAACCAAACGTATACCCCGTTAAAATTGCGGTTAACACGAAGCCAATAAAAAACGCGAACTTGGGAAATAGCAGCATCGATAATAAATAAGCCAGTCCGGTTGCACCCGCCGTGATTTTTGGCGGAAATAACCGCGCCATAATTGCTGTTACAATAAATGAAAAGGTAATTTTAGTCATCAATAGTTGAATCGACAAAAAACTACCAAGTAAAATTTGCATCGCCATCAGACTGCCTAATACCGATACCCCATAAGCACTGCGCCAGTTTAACTGCTTTTCTCTCATCTTTCATACCATCCTTTAACCAATCTAAGGTTTAGTTGTCACTGTCGTTGATTCGCTTCTTATGCTAATTGCTAATTTTTAGCGTGTTGTTGCGCAATTAAATCGGCTTGTAATTCTGCCAATTGTTGGGTGATATAAACCGGATAATGGTCCGGATTCACTAAACGTTGAGTTGCTTCTGGTAATTCTGCAAGGCGTTGCTGACTAAACCGTTGAATAGCGAAACAATCTGTTTCAACGGCTGCCGTTGTTTTCGGCGAAAGCACGGTGTGTTGTAATTCGCGTGCCACAAAATCACCTAATTGTTGCTGTGAGCGGGTCGCCAGCGGATTTAGGGCCACAACCGTCATCCCTGATGCGAGCTTCTCATCCGCAAGGGCAATCACGTCACCAATTGCGCGCGTCGTTCCTTGTTGATACAACCGATAAACCCGTTTTAACCCCGGTAACGTCGTTTTCTCACGGCTAGCGCTAACCTTAATCTTCGGAATCAACTGGCCATTTTGACTAATTGCAGCCAACTTGTAAACGCCACTTAATACGGGTGACGATGCACTTGTGATCAACTGTTCACCGACCCCAAAATTATCAATGGGCGCACCCTCTTTTAATAACGACGTCATAACGCTTCATCCAACGCGTTAGAAGCCGTAATCTTGGCATCAATAAAACCAGCTTCGTCCAATTGACGTCGAGCGCCAGCTGCCAACTGCGCAATATCCCCGGAATCGATTCGAATCCCCACCGGTCGATGTCCGGCCGCCGCTAGTTGTTTAAAGACCCGAATGGCGTTTGGTACCCCAGATGACAAGACATCGTAAGTATCAACTAACAACGAAGCATTATCCGGGTAAATCGCCGCCCACTTCTGGAACGCTGTTAACTCATCCGGAAAGGCTTCGATCCACGCATGCGCCATCGTTCCAGCAGATGGTAGGTTGAATCGCTTGGCCGCTAAGACATTCGAGGTGCTGGCACAACCACCAATAATCGCTGCTCGGGCGCCCAATGTTGCGGCATCGGTCCCTGCGCCCGTCGTGCACCAAATTCCATCACTGGCCGTCCTTCCGCCGCAACCGTAATTCGACGCGCCTTGGTCGCAATCAGCGATTGATGATTAACCAAATTCAAAACGAAGGTTTCCAACAACTGCGTTTGCCACAACGGTCCCTGAATCGTGAGGAGTGGTTCTTGCGGAAATACCGGGGTCCCCTCTGGCATCGCCGTAATCTCACACTCATTTTTAAATTCAGCAAGTTGGGTTAAAAACGCCTCGCTAAACAAGTTAAGTCCTCGTAGATAGTCAATCTCCGCCTCATCAAAGTGCCAGTTGCGAACCGTTTCGACCACTTGAGCCAGTCCGGCAGCAATCACAAAACTCCCCTGATCCGGCACTTTACGGTAGAACACGTCAAAAACGGCTTCTTCATCCGGTAACGTCTGGGCGTAGCCGTTAGCCATTGAAAACTCGTACAAATCAGTTAGCAACGCTAAATTATCCATCATCTATCCCTTCTTCGGTTCAGTTTAATAACACCCCTTAACCAACGATCCCCCTTTTAACTGCATCACATAAAAGTATTAACTACTTTTACATTATCCTCATCATAATCGATTCATTTCTATTTTACAAGTAATCACTAACAAAAATCGGGATAACCTGTCAAGAACGTTCGTCTTTACAGGTTATCCCGCTTGAATTGACCTATTCAGTCATTGATTTTTCCCAAAATGCTTTGGTGTCAACACCAGTTTGACGCGCTAGTTGTTCAAGTTGGTCCACTTCTGAAGTTGTTAGGACTAACTGCGTTGCGCGTTTCTCGTCCGCAACGTACTTTTGTCTCGTTACGCCAACGATCGGCAACGTGCCCTTCCCGATTGCCCAAGCCGTTGCCACATCGGCAACTGAAGCGTGGTGCTGTTGGCCGATTTGTTGCATCGCAGTCGTTAACGCCGTGAGCTGCGGTAGGACTTGGTTGTAGACCTTCGCTCGATTACTACCAGCTGGCAGTGGATGGTCCACGTTGTATTTACCCGACAGCGCGCCCTGTTCCAACACCATATAAGCAAAGAAATCGATACCGCGTTCCCGACAATAGTCGAGAATGCCCGCATCTTCAGAAGACCGGTACAGCAGGCTGTAATGGTTTTGAACTGCCGCTAATGGGATCCCAGCTTCGGCTAAAATATCACTTGCCCGTTTAATTTGAGCTAAATTATGGTTCGAAACGCCAACGTGTTTGACCAAACCATTTTTAACTAACGGAATCAACTGTTGCGTCCACTTGTCAACGTCAGCCGGGTTATGAATCCAGTACAGATCAACGTAGTCCGTATGCAGCCGTTTTAGGCTTTCTGCCAGCATATCTGCCATGGGTGTCGGGCCATCGTTCGCGATTTGGGGCGTGAACTTGGTCGACAGATAATACTCGGACCGTTTATACGGCATTAACATGTTACCCAGTAACTTTTCAGAACTACCTTCACCGTACACCGCTGCCGTATCCCACAAGTTAAAACCGACTCGCATTGCAGCATCAACCACTTGGCGCAGCGAGTTTCACTCAAATGATTGCCGAAAATTCGGTCACCACCGTTGGCCCCTGAGCCCCAAGACCAAGTGCCCATTGCTAACTTTGCATCAAACATGTCATCACCCCTAATTGGTATATTCGAAGTTTAAATCTTCCAACCGGTTCATATGTTGCAAAACCGCTTGAATGTCATCGATTTCGGCTAATAACATCACCGCACCGGTACCTTCTCCAGCGGCTAAGTTAAAGTCCAAGTACGGTTTCAACCCCAAGTGTTCAAGGACCCGATTAGCACCAGATTCTTTAGAACTATGGGAGGCAATCAGATGCTGAGTAACACCTGGTTGAATTGCTTCAGCCAATAGCGCCGATGTATCAGAGAGGAACCCATCCAAAATAAGGGGCACACCGTGTTCGGCCGCGCATAAAATCGCGCCGGTCTTAGCACCTAATTCAAATGCACCAAGTTTACTCAACACATCGATTGGATCAGCTGCATCAGGTTGCCACTGCTTAACCGCCGTTTCAACAACTTTTAATTTATTTTGAACCGTGGCATCCTTCACATGAGATCCCGCACTGACCACGTCAGTAACCGGCACGTTTAACATCGTGGCAACAATTGCGGAGGCTAAAGTTGTATTGCCTAAGCCAGCTTCCCCAATCAACAATAGGTCAGTTCCGGCTTCAATTGCTTCAAGTGCAGTATCATAGCCAACTTTAATTGACTGGATGGCTTCTTCTCGACTCATTGCGGGAGCCTTTAAAATATCATTTGTTCCCGCTTTGATTCGCTTATCGATCAATTTTGAATTCACGTGGTGTGGCCCGGCTAAACCAACATCGTAAACTTTAACCTCACAGCCCCGCGCAATTGCCAACGCTGATACCGCTGCATGGCCGTCCGCAATGTTATCCGCCAAGATATTCGTAATTGGCTCAGACGTTGCTGAAACGCCTTCGACCACCACGCCGTTATCCGCTACGTAAACCAGACAAGTCCGCTTAGCAACTTGAATGTCCGCTGTTTGCTGAATCCCGGCAATATCGATCGCAAGTTCTTCTAGCCGCCCCAAACCGCGAATTGGTTTCGCTAGGTTATCTAATTTTGCCTGTAATTGATCACGAGCCGTTGTTGAGATTGGACTCAAAGGTTGCAAAAATGCTAATTTTTCCATTCGTAAAATCTCCCTATCCTGACGATCATTAATTTTAATCTCACTATTATTTTGTCGTGCTTTTAGGCGAGCGTCAAGTTCTTTTTGCAACCGGTTACAATTGTTGGGTTATTGGTGAGAGATTGTCTTAGTTTTGTGGGAAATCTTTATGATAGTTGCGTTTTTTGGGAATTGGGTTGACGCCCGTACTTGGTTAAGTCAGCTAGCTTGGGAGAGCGTGCCGGATGTGAGTATTACAAAACAGATTTATAGGTAGGCGTTTTCCGATTACCTAGTCGAAACGTGTTCCACAAGGCAGAGAGCTGCACGTAAGCTACTGCCACCACAAACTCCAAAACCCGGAGTTTCTGGCGCCAGTAACTTACGCTCCGCTCTCTAACCGCCTTGTTCCGCACTCTACAAAAAAACAGCCCCCCGTCTCTCCTCAGGGGGCTGCTAAATGTTACATACCCTAGGCATCCGCCTACTGGGCATTCTCTTTTTCGTTGATCATGCTAATGCCAATATACATGGCAAAGAGCATCAAGAACAACGCTAATACCGCCATCATTTCAACTGCCACGGACGTTGCGGTTAACGCCAACATCATCATTGGCACTGCTAAACCGATATAACTTAACGTGGTTACCACGCGGTCAACGGTAAATAAATTCCAACGACGTTGCCGTAACTGTTCATCAAACTGCGGTTTAAACAATCTGTACGTCATATAAACCATACAATTGACTAAGGTGAGATACCCTGAAAGATGGTTTAAAAATCGCAGCCATCATCGTTAATACTGACCATAACAGCCCACTCACTAACATCACTGGTACAACAATTTTCAAGCTCACTTTCATGGTAACACCCCGCCTTTCAACGATTTATCCGGACAATCAAACTCAACTGTTATAGTTAATACCTATTATTGTGAAAATACCAGTATTATTTTTATAATTTTCACAAGTTGAGAAAATGAAAGCGGATAACGCATGAATTAGCAAAATGCAACCGCTTTTTATAGCGATTTTTTGACCACCCTTAATCTCGATTAAGGCACTTGAATGATGTACGGTCCATACTGTGGGACCTCAACAATTTGGATACCTAGCCCAAAGACCTGCTGTAACAATTCTGCGTCAAAACAATCTTTTGCTGGCCGATCCGCAATTAACTGTCCCTGCTTTAACAACCAGACATGATCACTCACCATTAAGGCTTGGTTAATATCGTGGAGTACTAGGACAACCGTCATGTGTACCGTATATTGTAACTCGCGAATCAGTGTCATCAAGTCCCGTTGATGCCCGACGTCTAAGTAGGTTGTCGGTTCGTCTAAAAACAGCATTTGCGGTTCTTGCGCCAACGCGGCTGCAATCCAGACGCGTTGTTGCTGACCACCAGAGAGCGAGGATAACCAGCGCTCCGCCAACGTTTCAAGGTGAACTTGGGCTAAGTATGGTTGAATCTCCTCATCGGTAATGGTTGCTAACAATGAATGGCTTGCCAGACGCCCCATTTTCACCACATCTTTAACCCGTAAATCATCATAAACAGCGTGTTGTTGGCTAACAAACGCCATTGTTTGTGCGCGTTGTTTCAGTGATAGGTCCTGCAACGGTTGACCTTGCACCTTAATTTGACCTTGTTCAGGCATTAATTGACCCAACATCAGTTTTAACAGGGTTGTTTTCCCGGCCCCATTAGGACCGATAATCGATAAAATTTGACCAGTTGGGACCGTTGCGGTGACTTTCTGAATTGAAGTTGAGGCCCCTGAATACCGAAAACTAACGTGATCTAACTCCAACCTGGTCCCTCCTTTGCACCCAAAATACGAGAAATGGTCCACCGAGAACCGTCAACAAAGTCGCTGCTGATAATTCACTTGGTAAAACAATCAGTCGACCAATTGTGTCAACGACCAACACTAACCATGCACCACCAAAGATTGACGCTGGGATCAACGTTAGATAGTCACTCCCCACCAGTCGTCGCGCAACGTTGGGCACAATGATTCCCACGAATGGCAATACGCCAACCACTGCTGTCACACTAGCTGACAAATAGACAATCAGTCCTAGGAGACTAACACGCATGAGTTTGGCCGAAACGCCCATCGTCGCTAACTGCTCATCTGGCAGTTTCAAGTGATTGGCCCACGGCGCTAATATTAACGCGATGCCTAGTCCCATACCACCCGTCAACAATAGTTGCCAAACTGATGGCCAAGTCAATCCGTTGAACCCTTGAACAGTGCCAATCGTTACGCCATGCGTGATGACTTGCTGTAACCCCACAAAGGTCAAATTCAACGCCACACCTACGATAATCAGCTGGTAAGGTCTGCTTAGCGTCTTGCGGTTCATTAACAAACCAAAGGCAATCGTGCCACCGAGAAGTGCTAAAATCAGCTTTTCACCGACAAATCCCGGCAGAATCAAACTACCAACAACAATCAGCAAATCACCCGCACTGGCGATTCCCAGAATACTCGGATCCGCCAGTGAATTTCGAAACACCGCCTGACTTAACGCGCCAGCGGTTGCCAACACACTGCCACCAATCAGACTCGCAACGATTCGGGGCAACCGATAATTTAACAACAGATTCAATGCTGCTGGTTGCCGACCATGAACGGCCTGCCAAATCACCGTACCATTTAAAAAGCGCGTTCCGACCATTAATGCTAGACCAATCGTGATCACCATAATGACCCCAAAAATAAAACTAATGCATCGTTCTCGTTTCATCACGTCTTCACTCCTCCGGATACAGCCAATCAGAAACCCGCCTTAACGCTCGGGCCACATGCATATTAGCGGTAGCGTCAAAGTCTGGCTCTTGGAGGTCATAGACGCGCTTGCTTTTGACAGCCGGGGTCTGCTGCCAGATTGATTTTTTAAATTCCTGTTGAAATTGTGACGTCACGAGCTTGGGCATCGCGTGTTCCAGCCGTAAAATTACTTGAGGTTGCGCGTTTTGAATCGCCTCGTCATTTGGCTGAATATATTCTTGCGTCTTAGACGTAAACACGTTGCGACCACCGGCTAATCGGACCAAGTCGCCGACGTACGATTTGGAAGTACCAATCATGTAGCCAGCACCGGGGAGGCCCATCAACACCAGTACTCGTGGCTTTGACCGTCGATGGGAACGTTGCTGAGCAGTTCGAATTGCCGCTTTAATCTCAGCATTTGCTTGTCGCGCGGCTCGTTGTCGATCATAGCGTTGCCCCATTTGCGTCACCACGTGTTGCAAATCAGCAACCGTCTGCAAGTTTAAAAAATGCGGTGTAATATGCTGTTGTTTAAAGCTCTTGTCGAACTGGTCCTTTAACGTGGTCACTGAGTAAACGGCCGTGGGTTTCGTTGCCGCGATTTTTTCAGCGCTGGGATTCATCGGGCTCCCCACCTTGGCCACTTGTCGATAACGGACTGGTATCGAATTATCGGTCGTGGGGATCCCCACCAAAGGCAGTTTAAGTCGATCAGCGATCTGAACAACCGCATATGTGGTCGCGACAATTCGGGGTTGGTTAGTCGTTTTAGACGTTGCCTGGTGCTGTGCAAACCAGCCTCCGAGGCCACCTACGACCACTAACAGGCCAATAACGCTTAGCGCAAAACGTCGTGAAGCATTCACACTACCGCCCCCTGCCGTGTCGACCGGCAACCACCAGACCACCGCCAACCACAACGACCACGATCACAGCTACCCCACCAATGAGAAACCACCAATTAAGCTGAGGCGCACTTTGATCGGCATGGTCCGCACTGGCGACTTTGATCAATGACGTTTTCTGTGACTGCGCCGCCGGTTGTTTAACAGATTGAGACTGTGTGCTTTTTGTCGACGTTACTGCCGTTTGAGTTGATGATTGCGATTTTTGACTAATCGTCGAGGCTGAATTAACGTGTCGCGTCGGCGTGCCATTAGAAATCGTTTTTATTGACTGACTACTCGCTTGATCAGCCTGCGTTACAGCTTTACTACTGGCTGAACTCATCAATTGTGCTGATTTAGTCGCCACACTCGCATGCCGAGTTGTTTTTAAACTAGGCAACTGAGCTCGACTAAATTTAAATGAAATCAGATGCGTTGCTTTATACACCTTAGGCACATTGATTGCTAATTTAGCGTTGACCACCTTAGCAAGGGACTTGGTTGTAAATGAATAGTACAGGTTTGAATTACCGGCTTTATCCCTTACTCGTCGAACGCGCTGAGGGGCATGACCATTAACTTGTAAGACTTTTACTGGAAACGCCGTTAGCTTCTTCGCCGTTCGAATGTGCATTGTGACCACGTACTGCTGATGCTTGACTGTCACGCTTGCGGGATGAACAAAATACGCACTTGCAATTGACGTTTTCGTCGTGCCATACGTCAGTGCTTTAAAGTTCAACGCTTTCGCATGTGCGGTTTGCGTTGAACTAACGCCAAACAGTGTTAAACCAATCAGTAACGCGCCGATTACCCATTTTAAGTGTTTCATTTTGCAACCCTTCTTCTATAAATAACAAACCCAATCAAACTAACGCAACTCACCAGACCAACAACTGTTAGTACGACTTGCCGTTGTTCACTGGTCTGAGGCAAATTTTCCTTTGTACTTTGTTTGCTCGTTGGTTGACTCTGATCACGCTTAGTCACGGCCTTTTGAACCGTTGCACTACCGCCACTCCCTTCGTTGGTATCGCCATCCACGTCAGAAGTAAGTTCGGCCACATTCGTGTCGCTCGTTTGACTTGATTCACCAGTCGGGCCATCGGTCGTACTGGTATTGCTGGCAGATGATTGGCCAGCATTATCAGTTCCACTTGCCTGACTGAACTGATAATAAACGTCAAAGTCGGCGTCGATGTTCACCAGTGAAACGGCCACGTGAATCGTTCCCTTGAGCGGCTTTGCCAATTGGTCTAACTGATCAACGTTGAACTTAAATTGGACCACGTAATTCTTACCAGATTCCGAATAAGTGACATCTGACACTTTATTGCCCGCAACCGTCAATGGTTTAAACCCATCCTTTTGTAATCCCGCATCTTTAGCGTAGGTCACCGTCATCGTGACCTGATAATGACCATCAACTGGTGTCACTTCAGCAACGTGGGTGTAATACTGATTCGCCATGGAAACCGTTTTTTGATCAGCACTTAACACGGTGTAGGCCCAGGTTTGGGTTGAAATCTGAGACGAACTGTTACTAGATGAACTAGGTACCGAGCTACTGGCACTACTAGTTGATGCGCTACTACTGCTACTTGACGAACTATTAGAACTACTGTTTGAAACACTGCTTGAACTACTATTTAGGCTGCTACTGGAAGTTAGACTACTTGAACTGCTGCTGTCCACTTCAGTTGCACTACTATTTCCTGATTGATCCCCAATGCGGGTTGCATCCGCCCAATCAAACGTTAAATCAGCCGGTGCGGTAATCGCACCACCAAACATGGCACAAGTAACTGATACAAGTGGTTCGGCCGAGTTGAGCGTAAACGTCACATCACCCGTTGCGGCATCAATGCTTGCCGGACCATTAGGAAAAGTCATACTAGTTAGTGCTTGTCTCCCGTCTGGTAGAATATTCAACGTTCCTTGATACTGGCCGTTCTTGACGGTAATCGTCGCCGTTTCCGACATAAATCCCTGCGCGGCCGACGGAGTTTGTTGATTAGTCCCGTCCTTCCAAATTCTTACCGGAACAGTATAATCCCCATCGCTCAATGTGTCTGCCTTCACAAGACTGGCACTACTCATCATTATTATTGCTAACACCACGGCTAGTACCCCGCCTAGCCACCCCTTAATCATCTTCCGCTTCATTACAAGTCCTCCTAAATTCTGGTTAATATTAGATTTTAATAGTAGTTTAACATAATTTAAGAATATTGAAACTACTAATTTGTATAATCAGTAACAATAATTTTATATCATTTTAGTGATTAAAGTCTTCACGAAATCGTTTTCAAACGTGTCTAATCAAAGAATAATCGCATTCTTCTCTGAAGCAATTTACTCGTATAACTCATCACAAAGTTAGCTTTCTGTCGCTCAACTGATGATAGGTTTAACTGCGCATTCGTCACATTAATTAATTTAAAAACTTCCCTAAACTAGAAAAGTCAAGGACTGAGATTAACAGTCCTTGACTTATTTTAGTCGTTTCATTTAAGCCTCCGCCGGTAAAATTGGCAGTGGCGCTGGTTTACCCCAGAAGTAACCCTGAACACCGTCACAATCAAACTGTGACTTAACTTGAGCTAGGTCTTCACTGGTTTCGATGCCTTCGAGAATAAATCGTTTGCCGTGTTGGTGAGCTAACGCTGACCAGGCGGTAATTTGGTCTGCAACGTCATCAATGGTTTGATCTGGTCGAACGTTTTGAAGCGCAAACTTATATTCATTAACGTACGGACTCAGTGCCCGAACCAACGCTTCAGTGTTAGCGCCCGTCCCAACATCATCGATGCAAACCTCTACCCCAGCACTCTGGAATCGCTGCGCAGCCAGCATCATTGCGCCGTAACTGACGTTTGCGTCCCCACGCTCAGTCAATTCCACCATAATGTGTACGTTCGTTAATTTTTGAACGTGGCTCACCGCAATCGCATAGCGATCATCAATAAATTGTTGTTGCTCCAAATTCAAAGAAACCAACGAAATATACGCTGGTAAACAATTAATCGATGACATCAGCAATTGGGTAATGTCTTCCGGTGTGACTTGATTAAAATCAGCCAACGTCCGCCATTGACCCGCCTGTGATTCTCGAATAAACAGCTCGTATCCCCCTGGCAACTCACTTGCGTTATCCAGCGCAAACCGAGGTTGCTCAAATAAGCTTAACATGATAGGATCCCCCTTTACTTCTCCAATTCACAATCTGGTACACTCCTACATCTACCAAGTTGCTAGTTTCATAGTTAACTGACAACGCGCCGGTCATCGCCCCGTATCATTCAATAGGATTCCACTCCTACCGTGATCACCAACGCCGTTTCAGTTTCTCAATTCACTTTATTTAATCACACTTTTTAGCAAATGTCGCCTGTTTTACCTAATTATTTTATCAAATACCTTGATTTTTTAGGATTTAACTGCCGACACCCAATCCTATCCCTTAATAGAGAGAATGCCACACTTATACATCATCAAACGCACACATCAAAATAACGCCGTAACCCTCAACGGGCTACGGCGTTACTGATTGTCATTTTGGCTTCCAAACAAATGGTTGCCACTCTTAGCAGAGGCTTACTGATCAAGAAGTTGTGAGTTGTCTGTCAAGACGGTCCTTAAAACGAACGTTAACTATGTGTTTCCCAATTTATAGTCCGAGGTAGAACTTGCCAAAGAAGGCAGCTGCGATCCCACCAAGGAATGGTGCTAAACCGGGTACGATCAAGCCGTACTGCCAGTCATTACTTGCTTTGCCCTTAAGTGGCAAAATAGCGTGTGCGATCCGAGGACCAAGGTCCCGGGCTTGGTTCATGGCGAACCCGGTAGGACCACCAAGGCCCATCCCAATTGCCCAAACTAACAAACCAACACCAATTGGCACAACGCCGGGTGCTTTAATTTCGGAAATTGCTAAAATAGCAGCGATAAAGATAAAGGTATCGAAAAATTCGACGAAGAAGTTCCGTGGTAAGTTCCGGACGGCTGGTGACGTTGAGAAAATGTTACGCATCGTCACGCCGTCGATCTTACCATATGAGTGCTTGAAGGAATCAGCGTACATCACGTAAACGATCAGTGCGCCAAAAATCCCACCGAGCATCTCAGCAATCACAACTGGGAAGAACGTTCCCCAAGTCATGTTGCCAAGAATAACCTGTGCCAATGCCATTGCCGGGTTAATGCAGACATTGCCGAAAATAAACAGTGAAACTGTGATCCAAATGCCCAAGTCGTGATACAGAACAAGTGACCTGAACCATGGTACTTCGTGTCGTTCAAAACAGTGTCAGCGTGAACGCCAACCCCAAAAATAATCATTAAAGCAGTTCCCATAAATTCTGATAATAGCTGATGCATCAATTATTCTTCCAATCTTATGTTTAAATAATGGTGTTAACTATGTGTCCGTTAACCATAATGCTCATGGTAAACAGTATCCTAGGAACCAATCTCTAACAGTCATTCAACTCAGCTCTTAATACTCGAATTCTTGACATGCTTATAACTATATCAATAATCAAGTGAAAATGAAAGTATCATTTAAAACTTTTCATTATCAATTTAATCAATTGAAAATAAGGCCTTATTTTAACATTGAATTTATCAATTATAAACCGCTTACATTGCCGAAATCATTTATTTCAATCCTGCAACGTAAGTATGTAGCCAAACCAATCAACCTTAATTTCTGAAATCAATTGCTTTTAAAAATAACTCAACTAAACCAAAAAAACCTCGTGATTCCCCAATAGAATCGACGAGGTCAACTTCAATCATTCGTTTTTATCAACACTCAACCTAATTTAAACGGCGTCACAATCGCCACCGTTACCGCCTGATGCCCATTAGCTGACTGGGCTTGCGCAACGCGACTCAGTAAATCATGTTGTTGCACGTACGAGCGAAATTCCAATTTATTAGGCACTTGTAACTGCAGGCGGTTAGCAGATTGCTCAATTTCAATTCGATCGAGGATACACGACTCATTCAACCGCAGAATAACGGTTCCTACGATTCCCAGAATAAACCGGCTATGCGTTAAATAATCCGTATTTGCCATCTCAAGGTCAAACCGCATCTCTCCGGTCGTTAGAGGTCGTTGCATGCCATCCATCGTCATTGCTCGGTACGAGACCACAATTTCCTTGGTCGTTACCTTGTTTCGAATTTTTAAGACGTAGTCGATCACGTTGATCACTCCCAAATTAAAATAGTTAGTTCCGCCGCACCATGTTAATCGCTGTTAATCGCGAAAAGTGGCTGAACCGCCATTTCATTTTAATCACTCCAAATTAAGTGTTTCATGACCTAATCGCCATCAAAATCCCCCATAACTAACGAACATGCCCCGCTCCCTTTTAGTTTACAGATGACAGTGCTTAATTTCAATGAAAACCCTCACATTCATGATTTATCGGTGGTAAGCTTCGCTATTTTGAATATAGGTGATTTCATCAAACGAGATGCGTTGCTGCAGGTCTTCCGCTAAACTGGCGGTAATTTCGTCATTCGCAATTGCTGCTTGAATCAGTTCATATTCCGCGTGAAATGCCCGCATAAATAGCCGATACACCATCGTTTCATCAATCGCACCACCCCGAATTCGGCGGTGGCGGGTCCGGTAAAATCGGCGAACCATATTGACTTCCACCCCGTGACTGCTACTTAGGGTTTTCAAATCAGCCATTACTCGTTCAAAGCCAGCCTGTTCAATGGGCAAAATATCTTCGCCATGCTTAATAAACTGTTCTCGCCAGTAAACTTCTTCTAGTGCAACCGGTGCCGTTAAAAACGCCTCTTGTGCCCGATGAAGGTCCTTATACATGGTGCCAATGTGTAACCCAAATCGAATCCGAAACCAAACGTTCTTCCAGACTTTGTCATCCGCCGAAAAGAAGTTTAACTTCAAAAATCGATTGTAGTAAGTCAACTCATCGTGGGTAATCTGGCCCTGTTCGTACAAGCGTTGCACTTCGGCTCTTTCCACCGTATGTGCGTGTCGCATCAACTGGCGCTCAATGCGTAACTTGGGCGTACTGTCTAGCACCAATTGTTGTTGCAAAGAATCGATCACGATTTGCGCTTCGGCACGATAATGGTCCTCTTTCAGCAATTCACTAATTCCTGCCTGTAACATCCGCCGAACCCATTTTAAGCCGGGCTTTTTCGTCGCGGATTGACTCGGTAGCATCAAAGGCACAAACACCGTTGGCATCACTAAACTAGTCAAAATCACCGTTGCAGCAATCAAAATCAACGGGCCACGTAACGTCATTGGTTGCCCGTTAGCCGTTTCCGGAATCGAAAACGCCAACGATAGTGTAATGGTGCCACTCGCGCCGCTCAACGCCATGATACAACTATCCCGCCAAGCATGGGTTGGCGTTGTTCGCCGCTTCAATAGGTAACGACCCCACAATAATCGCAGGCCACCCTTGGCAAAATAAACCAAAATGCCGATGCCAATCAACATTAGCACGGTTAATTGACCACCATTGGACTGCTTCATCGCTGAAACAACGTCTGGTAACGCCAAACCTAACAGAACAAAAACCGTTCCGGAGAGTGCGCCGGCCACGATTTCCCAAACATTACTGGTCACGAGTTGCATCCGCGATGACGTCAATCGCAACTTATCGCGTTCAGAGCCTTGAACCAACCCAGCTGCAACAACCGCCAGAATGCCAGACAAGGCCAATTTTTCGGCTAATAAATACACAATAAACGGCGTCAGCAACTGCATCAACACCATGATCAACGGCGTATCATCATGATTACGAATCAACATTAACCGAACGCTAACGACTAGGACGCCAAGTAACGCCCCAAATAATAGGCCACCCAAAAACTCCCAGAAAAAGGTGCCCACCGCTTCCTCCAACGAAAACTCACCCGAAATATAGGCACTGAGCGCCACATCAAAAATCACGATTCCGGCGGCATCATTAAATAACGACTCATGCTTCAGCGTTGCCGCCTGTTCTTCGGCAATCGGATTAGCGGCAAATATGGAATTAACTGCTGACGCATCGGTCGGCGCGACGATCGCCATCAACGCAAAACAAATCGTTAGTGGTAGTCCCGGGACCAACAGGTGTAACCCGCCACCCACAATCAGAACGGTGATCACCACCAACCCGACTGCCAGTGACAAAATGTTGGTGATCGACCGACCGATCCAGTATCGAGAACTATTTTGAGCCTCGTTAAATAGCAAAGGTGCAATAATCGCAAAGGTAAAAACCGCCGGATTGAGATGAAAGCTTCGATACCACGGTAACCCCGCCATGGCTAATCCAAGACCAATCAGAAAAAAAGGTAATGGTATTTTTGACACGTGCCGATCTAAAATCGCCGCTAATACCACTGCGGCCAAAATCAATAATAACAGTAACACCTGGTTCATTCCCAATTCCTCCAATTAAACAAATTCCAATAATCCTAGTATGCGCCGGTCAGTTTTTTTGTACAAGCAACTTCCCCCGAATGCGCAACATCGCTAGACCGTTGGCAATTACGAGCAATTAGTGTAGAATAGCCTCCGAAGTAAACCGAAGGAGTTAATGACGTTGATTACATTAAAATCACCCCGTGAAATTGAAAAGATGCGCCAATCTGGTGCCATTTTAGCTGGGGTTTTACAAGGACTGACCACGATTATTCAGCCCGGAATCTCATCGTGGGAAATCGAACGTTTCGCTGATGACTACATCACCTCACATGGTGCTAAGGCCGAAGAAAAGGGCTTCGAAGGGTACAAATACGCTACCTGCGTCAATGTTAACGAAGAAGTGGCGCACGCCATTCCCCGCAAAAATCTCATTTTAAAGGCCGGTGACGTGGTCGCTGTCGACTTAGTTGTCAACCTTGACGGCTACATGAGCGACGCCTGCCGGACTTACGCCGTTGGTAACGTTTCTGAAGATAAGCAGCGCCTGCTTGACGTGACTCGCAACGCGCTTTATCTGGGTATTGATCAGGCCGTCATCGGTAACCGGCTTGGCGATATTGGCCATGCGATTCAAACCTACGTTGAAGATCAAAACCACATGGGTGATGTCCGTGAATTGATTGGTCACGGTATTCAACCCACCATGCACGAATCGCCTGACGTCCCGGCGTACGGTGAAGCCGGTCGCGGTCTTCGCTTAAAGGAAGGCATGACCATTACCATTGAACCAATGGTTAACTTGGGCACCCGTCAAATCATGGCTCGCATGACACCCGATGATTCATGGGAGTACTACGTGACCCAAGATGATCAGCCATCCGCCCAATTTGAACACACCATCGTCATCACCAAGGACGGCCCGAAGATTTTGACGTCACAAGATCCCGTTTTTGATGCGAAATATCTCTAAAAGTTATTACCGGATATAAATAGTACCGTAGACTCCCCAACCGGAATCTACGGTACTATTTGGTTTAAATTCAGAATCTAGTTAACATGATGATTATGCATGAACTGGCTAAGCGGCACCAGTTTCTCCGCATAGTAGCGTTTCTTGAAGGCGGCAATGGTCTGCGCGTCATTTTCCGCCGGATCTAACGCTAACTTTTCAACTGGAATTGGGCGTTCATTCGTCATTTTGATATCGATCAGCACCGGTTTACCCGCCCTAGTCAGATCAACCGCGCGATCAAAAGCCGGTTTGACGTCATCGATCGTTCGAACGGTGATGCCCATCATCCCTTGGGCCTCCGCTACTTTCGCAAAGTCAGTCCGCGGTAAACTAATGCCAAACCACTCTTGACCATCGTCTTCTTGTTCATCTTCAATGAAACCCAATGCCTGATTAGAAAAGACCACGTTAATGACCGGCAACATATACGTCACCTGGGTACTGAGATCTTGCATCACCATCGCAGCCGCCCCATCACCGGTTAAATTAAACACCTGACGACCGGGATAATCTAATTTGGCAGCAATTGCACCGGGAAGGCCAACGCCCATCGTTGCAAACAATCCAGATGTGATCCACGGTTGCTTACCATTTACCTTCAACAGCCGAACGGCATTTTGGGTGACATCTCCAACATCGATTGAGAAAATCGCATCATTTTCTGCAATCTCGTTGATTGCCTTGAATGCGGGCTCAAACCGGAGTTCGCCCGTCGTCCGGTTCATCATATCATCATTGTATTCGTGCCAGTTGCGAACGTTGTCCACGTTGGCCGCATACCAAGCGGATGGGCTCGCCGGCGTTCCCAATGCGAGGAACTGCTGCAACGTCTGTTTGGCATCGCTAAAATCGCCACATCCGTTCGATGGCGTTTACCTAGCATTTGTGGGTTGCTATCAACCTGAATAAATTTCACATCTGGTTTAAACATCTCTTCCGCAAACGGATAATTCGAACCGATGAAGAGCATTAAATCCGTTTCCTTCAACGCCTCATTAGCCGGTTTTGAGGCGACTCGGGCTGCCGAGCCTAACAAGGACTCAAACTCGTACGGAATAATTTCCTTCCCCAGGGCGGTCGTGATCACCGGTACTTGGAACTGTTGCGCAAACCGCATCACTTCTTCGGCCGCACCGATTGTTCCTTGACCAACGTAAAGGAGTGGCTTTTTAGCTTTCGACAGTAACACTAAGGCTTCTTCCACCTGTTCCGGTTTTCCAGCTGCCAAAACTGGTCGAGCGAAGTTAGCCGCCGAACTATAGTAGCCATCTGCCGGAATCGCTTGACCAGCCAAATCATTGGGAATCGTTACAATTGCCGGGCCGTGCATCGCAAACGCTCGTCGAATTGCCTCATCAAGCACGTGGGGTAAACTGGCGGCCGTTGTCACCGTCCGGGCATAAACGCCGGGGTCTTTGAACATTGGCGTTTCATCAAACTCCTGAAAGAAGTCTTGATTCATTAACGCTTGCGGGTTTTGACCCACGATAAATAACGCCGGCACTTTATCCGCCATGGCATCATAGGCGCCTTGATAGAGATGAGTCGCCCCGGGGCCGGCCGACCCAAATGCTACACCAATGTGACCGGTCAACTTGGTATCGGCAACTGCTGCCAGCGCCCCAACCTCTTCATGCCGCACGTGAATGTAACGAATTCGTTCACGTTCAGCGTGCAACGCATACATTAAATTATTGATTGTTCCCCCCGGAATGCCATAAATGTGCGTCACACCCCAACTTTCTAGCGTCCGTAACGCAGCGACACCAGCATTGATCATTTCTACCATGATAACTACCCCCTCAAGGACTTCTCCAAATTTAAATTCAATTTTGCGATGTCATCATACGGTGATTCTAAAAATGGCGCAATTAATTTGACTCGACTGCTTAAAAATAAAACGGAACCCCAGTGATTGTCTCACTTGAGTTCCGTTCTTTAATTTAACGCCCAACAGTTGTCATTGGTATTTCCCGGACAGTGACTCGATTACGACCAGTTTGTTTTGACTGGTATAACCGCTTGTCTGCCCGTTTATAAGTATCCATGTAGTTTTGATCTTCAACGTCAACTAGGTCTTGCCCAAGTGACACCGTAATTTGAATGTCATCACCCTGTGGCGTGGTGACGATCAATTGGCTCAGTTCTGTTCGAAGCTGTTCTGCAATGGCTAATGATGATGCGGGTGTCTCATCAATATCAAACAGGATGAAGCAAAACTCTTCGCCACCAGTTCGATACGTTTTCGATCGATAATTCATTTCTCGAACAATTTTATCAAATCGGTCAGCGACCTTAACCAAGACGGTATTGCCAGTCACATGCCCGTATTGGTCATTGATTTGCTTGAAATGGTCCACATCAAACGTAAACAGCGAGAAATGTTCGCCGGTGCGCTGAAAGTGGTCATAGGCTTGAAGTAAGTCTTCGTTGAACACCCGAAAATTATTGAGTTTCGTTAAATTATCAATGTTAGCCTCACGTAACAGTTCCGCCCGGCGTAAATGATGACGAACCAGCATCGAATGGATCTGCCAGAGCACCGCATCAATCGCCAGGGTCGACAGCAACATCCAAAACCAGCCGACGTCGATGCCGTCAACGGACATCAAATTGACCCAGTAAAACGGCAACGCAAACAGCAAACCAAACGGATAGTACCACCACCGTTTCGCAGTAATGAGCCGGTTGTAGTGCTGTGCGACCCAACAAAGACCCACGCTGATTACCCAGAAAAGTGGTCGATTGCTGACACCCGGCAGCCACAAAAACCAGACCAGTAATACGGCTGATAGACTCACCCACATCAACCGGTCTCGTGATGAAAACAACGTGTACATGATAATTCCAACTTGAAAACTAATATACGTCCACCCATAACCGTTTGGATTGTGGGCTTCCATCATCTGTAACACTGACGCAACGTGCAACAGCAGCAAAGACGACACTGTCAGTGCAATCAAATACCACCGGTGGAATTTCAATCGGTGACCATTGACCGTTCGTTGACCATCTAGCCAGGTATAAAATAACGCAAAGCCAACCAATAGCAGACTATTGATCACAAACGTCATGATTTGATTTTCCCAATAAAGCATGTTTAAGTTCTCCTAGAAATTCTACCAACTCGTTTTTAAGGTTGGTCATGCGCTAATCCGTGTGAAAAATAAGGATTCACGACACTTTCGCGACATTGATTAATGTTACGCCAAATGCCTGAATTTTTCAATTCTAGTTAGCGAAAACTTAACCAATCACGTTACGCTTGGCCTGCCGCACCGTCATCAATTTGGTGCCGATAATACTGAACCAAAAACTCAACAAATGTCCGCTGTAACTTCGATTGATACCGTTGTTTATTAAACGCCACGGCCACGTAGCGGGGCTGGTCCGCACCAGCGACTTGGTAAAAGTGAAGTCCGTCAACCTCACCGCTATATTGAATCAACGTATTCGTCACAAAGGCCGCGCCCCATCCTGTTGTGCAAATTCATAAGCACTCATCTGTTGATTGACCGTCATGGCAACTTGAGGGTGAAACTTGGCTGCCGCAAACATGCCAGCCGTTCGTTGGGAGATCTCGTTTGCGGGTAACATGAGGATAAATGGCAATGACGCAAAGCTAGTTAACTCGAGTCGTCGAATTGGTAGCCGTTCGTCAATGCCAGCCAATACCTCGTCATAGCTATAGCCAAAAGTTGTCACTACCGATTGTGGCACCAATTCATCCGGGACTGCCAACAAAATATGGTTTTCAAACAACTGCACAGCGTCAATTTTCGGATGTAAAAACCGATCCGCATCAACGCCAAGGTCCACCTGCTGATCTAACAACCGCCGCGTTAGCTCCGGAAACGGGGTTTCCAGCAGGGTCAACTCGACGTCTGGATAGCGGTCATGAAACTGACGCAAAACTGGTGGGAGCAGGTAGGCCACCGAAATAAACGCGCCACCAATCGTTAAACTACCGGTGAGATGTTCATCCGCGTTAACTAACTCATCACGAAACGATTGTTCTAAAAGCGTGATTTGACGGGCCTTTGCAACATACAACTCACCCGCCGGCGTCAACGTCAATGGCGTTGTACTACGATCAAATAGCGGCTGACCGATCTGAGTCTCCAACTTTTTAATCGCCACACTCAGCGCCGGTTGTGATAAATGCAACTGTCTGGCTGCTTGCGAGATAGTCCCATTGGCAACAACACTCAAGACATAATCACTAATCGTAAACATTAGCCCCTCCATAACTTTTATTTATACCCCTAATATATAATCTATCTTATCTTTTATACCACCATCATGCTAGGCTTAACTTAACTTAGGTTTAAAGAGGTGGCGTTTTGATTAGTTTAACAACGTTTTTAATTGTCTGTCCGTTAGTCTTTTTAGGTGGGTTCGTTGATTCAATTGCGGGCGGTGGTGGGCTCATTTCCTTACCTGCTTACTTGATGACGGGAATTCCCGTTCACTTTGCGATTGGGACCAACAAGTTATCATCCGCAATGGGGACCTGTATCTCAACGCTTCAATTTGCGAGAAGTGGCTACATTCGACTAAAACTTTCGATTCTCGCGATTGTTTCAGCATTGCTCGGTTCATTCATCGGCGCTAAGCTGGCCCTTCACCTGTCCGACCGCTACTTTAGCCTCATTTTGCTAGTCGTGTTGCCGCTAACCGCACTGTACTTGGTGTTTAAGAAAAATGCCCTGACAGCTACCCATGTCAGTGGTAACCTCACCCTCAAACAACACGTCTTAATCATGTTGATTGCGGTTTTACTCGGTGTCTATGACGGCTTTTACGGCCCCGGAACCGGCACCTTTCTCCTACTCTGCTTAACCGGTATTGCGAAGTTGCCAATCAACCTTGCTGCCGGCACTACTAAAGTCATCAACTTAACCACCAATCTGACGGGACTGACCGTATTTTTATTTAACGGTAAAACCGTTTTGGTACTGGGAATCACCGCTGGCATCTTCGGGATTCTCGGTAACTACCTTGGCGCTCGTCATTTTAGCCGTAGTGGCGCTAAAATTGCCAAACCCATAATTTTAGCAGTGTTAGGGTTATTCTTTATTAAGCTAATTGTCTAGGTTTCAGACGCAAAACGGCACCACGACATCCTAGATGGGATGCGTGGTGCCGTTTTCTACCTACTCTGGCGTGACCACCCGAGCCCGGCTCTTGCCTTGACCAAGGGCTTCCACCTTGATCTGATACGGAATTGTTTCTTGTAATAGTGTGACGTGACTGATGATCCCAATCATCCGGTTACTGCCTTCCACGTTTTCCAAAGCCGCCATGGCGACCGAAAGCGCCTCTTGATCCAGCGAACCGAACCCTTCGTCGACAAATAACGCATCGATGTTGATCCCACCAGATTCGGTTTGAATGATTTCGCCCAACGCCAGCGCCAAGCTCAGCGCTGCAATGAAGCTTTCACCACCTGATAAGGTGTGGACACTTCGAACCTGACCCACGTTATCATCGTAAACGTCGATTTCCAAACCGGTGTTTTTCTGATAAGTCCCCGCTTCTAAATGCAGTCGGAGTTCATAACGACCCGAGCTTAACTGCTGCAGATGCTGATTGGCAACCTGCAACACTTCCACTAATTGGGCCCGCAAAACGTAGCGTTCCAAACCAAGCTATTGTCGCCACCGCCCGCAACGGCTTCGACCAACCGTTGTAAGGCATCGCGCTGCGTCATCTGAGTTTGAATTTGCTGAACCGTCTGCTCTGCTTGTTCGAGGATGTTGCCGTTGATCGTCAATCGTTCCTGTATCGTTGCGCGCTGTTTTTGAAGGGTTTGTCGTTGAGCCGTTAAGTCGGCTAATGCCGTTTTTAGTTCTTCTAAATCAACGGTCGTAGCCGAACCAACAATTTGTTTGTAGGCTACAACTGAAGCGGTTGCTTGCTGCAGATCATGATCATACGCTGTGATTTGGCGTTTCAATTCTGGCAGTTCTGGTAATCGATCCAGCATCGTCGTCAACCCACTTAGGTCGGTCGTTTGATACTGTTTCGTCACTGCTGCTTGTAACGTTGTGGCTAGCGCTTGACGTTTCGTTGTCGTGTCGTTAATCGATGCTTCAACGGAGGCCTGTGTTGCCGTTGTTGTGGCAATCAATTGAGCCGTTTGCTGCCGGTCAGCAGAATTGTCCGCCACCTGCTGATCATAATGAGCCAACTCGGTTTGTTGTTGGGTTAAATACCGATCAAGAGCAGCCAAATCGGCAAACTCGTCAGGGAGCCGATCTTGCGCATTTTGAAACTGGCCTTCAACCTGTTTGGCCGCCAATTCAGCGTTATGAACTGCGGTTTGATCAGCCACCACTTTTTGCTCACTTTCAGCGAGTTGTTGGGCAAGTTTGGTTTGACGTTGTTCCTGCTTCGATAAATCGGCGAGTTGCGCTGTCACTTGATCAACGGCCGTTTGGCTAGCCGTCAACTGTTTTGGCAATTGACTCGCAAGTTCGTCAAAATCCGTTACCGCGATCACGGTCGTCACTTGTTCGACTAAATCCTGTTTGACAGCTTTCACAGCTGTTTGTTGCGTTGCTAATTGAGCGATTTGCGTCGTTTGTTGCGCTTTTTGACCTGCTAATTTTGTGTTGAGTTGTCGGAGGTGAGTTTCAGCAACCTTCAATTCTGCATCGCTAACTGCTTTAACTGCCACAGTCGCTTGAGCTGGCGCCGGATGATCAACACTACCACAAATTGGGCACGGTGTTCCAGGCGTCAGTTGATCCGCCAAATTAACGATTTGACTCTGCAACCAGGCATTTCGCTGGGCCTCATAGTCATCTTGTGCAACCGCGACTTTGGCAGTCAACCGATCAACTTCGGTCTGGCGTTGTTCGATTGTCTTTTCAAGCTGTTTCAACTCACTTCTTTGTGCGTTGACGTCATCAAGTTGGCGTTGAAACTGGGTCAATTGTTGCACTTGATTCGTCAGCGTCAATCGCTTTTCATTAAGCGCTGGTCGTTGTGCCAGTTGCGCCGTCACGGCCGCTTGCTGGCTGGCAATTTGTTGATAGCGTTGCTGCGTTTGTGTCAGTTGTTCGGTCAGTTCAGTCACGTGCTTCGCCGTAGTCAAACGTTGCTGATCGAGTTCGGCAGCTTGTTCAAACAACGAGCGTTGCGCCGTTAATACAGCGACTTGCTTGCGCTGATCAGCTATTGCGGCAGCCTGTTGCTGTAATTGATCTTGCGTCTGTTTTAACGTTACTTGTCGCTGCTGAGCTGTCGCCAACCGCGCCCCTAGCGTTTTCAACTGTTGCTGATCACGTTGTAACTCCGAGGTCAACTCCTGTTGGCGTTGGTAGTCACTTTGATGCGCATCGGCCCACGTTAAGTCGGTCTGTAATTGCCGCAAGT
Organism: Secundilactobacillus similis DSM 23365 = JCM 2765; assembly: GCF_001311075.1. GTDB lineage: Bacteria > Bacillota > Bacilli > Lactobacillales > Lactobacillaceae > Secundilactobacillus > Secundilactobacillus similis. The sequence goes on along the minus strand of NZ_BBAD01000040.1, from coordinate 2,556 downwards.
CATCAATTTTAGTGGTTTGTTGTTGTAACGCTGTGACGCGTTGCGTTTCAGTTGCCAGCGTTGCAATATTTTGATTCGTTTTTTCGGCGACGGTCAACCGCTGTGTTGTCTCATCAACCCGTTGTTGTAACGCCTGTTCTTGGTCAGTCGTCTGCTCAATGGTTTGCTGATCCGTTGCTTGCTGCGCTGTTAACTGTGCCAACCGGTCACTCATTGGGCTATCCGTTGGCAATGATTGCACATCATCCGTCCAACGAACGCGCTTCAACCCACTTTCAATCGTTGTTTCCCACTTTGCCAACTGAGCCCGTTGATCCGCCAGCCGTTGCTTCAGGATACTGCTCCACTTTTGGTAGAGTTCGGTGCCAAATACTTTTCGTAAGATAGTCTCCTTATCAGTACTCGTCGCCACCAAAAAGCGTCGGAATTCTCCTTGTGGTAGCAATACAATTTGAACGAACTGTTTGCGATTAATTTGAAGAATATCAGCTAACCGCATGTTAATCGCGGCCAACTTCGTTAATTCTTCGGTCTGCTCACCATCTTTAAAGATTTTGAGCACCCCGGTACTTTTGTAGGTCTTGATACCAGTTCCGCGTTTCTTAGCCAATGTTTGTTTGGGTTGCCGATCAATCTCGTAAATCTGGCCTTGATGCGAAAACCGAAGCGTAACGCTAGTTGGCTCATTGGGGGTAGCAAAATCCGATCGCAAGACTTCCGGTTGGCGGTCATCGCTGGCACTTTCACCGTATAACGCAAACGTCAGCGCATCAAAGATAGTGGTTTTGCCACTCCCCGTTGGCCCTGAGATCAAAAAGAGTGATGCATCCGCAAACTTTGTAAAATCAATCGTTTCGTGTTCGTACGGTCCAAAATTTTGAAGTGTTATCTGAAGTGGTTTCACCCTTATTTTTCCTCCTCATTGGCTTGTTTGAGGGCGTCACTGGCCCATTGTTGCTGTTGCTTCGTCAACGGTTCTTGGGCAACTTGTTCGTAGAAATCAGCGAGTAGCGTCATCGGATTCATTTGGCGCATTTGCTGACCACTTTCGCCTTGATAAGCCACTTGCGTTTGAAAGCCATCTTGACGGCCTAACGTCACAATGTTGGGGTAGCGTTCCCGTAACTGTGCCAAGACGTTGGGAATCGGTTGTGTATCCGTTAACACGATGCCGAAGAAATCATCAAAGTTAAGCTCTTGGAATTGTTCCGGATCCAGCAGATCCTCAAAACTAGCCGTTAACTGTTGCACGTCTCGAATCGGCGTGATCGGTCGAAACGTCCAACTCACTGGCTCAGTCGCCGTATCAACGATCCAAACCCCTTTTTGCTGATTAGCCTCAGACATTGAAAATTTAACGGGTGAGCCACTATACCTTGCTGGTACAGCATCCGTTGTCAACGCATCTCGGCCATGGAGGTGACCGAGGGCAACGTAGTCAAAGTCAGTCAAGCTCCCCGTTGGAATAGCCCCTAAACCACCAACCGTTAACCGCGTTTCCGAATCGGTCGTGGCACTGCCGGCCGCAAAAAAGTGTGCCACTAAAACGTGTTTTTTGGCCGGATCAAAATGCGTCTTCATTTTAGCCACGATTGGCACGATTGCCTGATCCAGATGCTGAATGCTGTCGTCATCAAAGTACTGTTGAACTTCAAAAGGTTCAAAGTAGGGTAATAAAAATAGCTGTGTGTCGGGCAGTTCAACCGGTTCAAACGCCTGCGCTATTTTGGTATTCAGGTAAAATTGGGTGTCTTTAAACCAGGGACTCCCCGTCGCCAATCGAGTCGCACTATCATGGTTCCCTGAAATGGCGTAAATTGGGAAGTGATCCTTTAAATTAAGTTGCTCTAACATGCCATTCAGCTGAGCCACCGCAGTTTCTGCTGGTGCACCACGGTCATACAAGTCGCCCGCGATGACAATGCCATCGACCTGCTCATCAAGTGCAATCTGTTCAATTTGTTGAAAGGCATTTTGCTGCTCTTCTGTTAAATCAAAGCCGTGTAACCGCCGACCAATGTGCCAGTCTGCCGTATGTAAAAATTTCACGATTTGGTCCCCCTCATTGGTTGATATCACTAACAACGATTTTTACCGTTTGATTGTTTTATTTTGCTCAAGATTAATAAACTTAATTATACCCTCATGGCGTGAATAAAAAATCTCAGGGTGTTTTCTTCTTTTTCTACTGTCGCTTGTGTCCAGTGTAAGCATTCTTGTGTTTAGTTTGTGAAGTGAGATTTGTGTGAACTGACGATTCCGGTAAGCGACTAGGTTCCTGCTGTGGGGCCGGCCTGAGCCGAAGGGCGGTCTCAGACCTCGAAGTTAAGCCTCGCCACAACCCACGCGAGTCTTAACTTCGTCCCCGATAATTGGTGGTTGTTGGAAGAACACCAACAACCACCAATTATCGCGACACAGCATCCACCTAGTCGCCTACCTGCATCTCACATTGCGTAATTCAGCGCTATTGCAGATCATCTCAAGTGCTTAATTGTGCGGTTGACCACGGAATTGTAACGACCGCCGTTGACAACCGCCAGATTTTAGTATCAC
>NZ_BBAD01000039.1 GCF_001311075.1 Secundilactobacillus similis DSM 23365 = JCM 2765 | reverse complement strand
ACGCGTTTTGAGATGTTCTGCGATAGTGCCGAATTGCGCAATGTGAGATTCCGGTCAGCGACTAGGTGGATGCTGTGTCGCGATAATTGGCGGTTGTTGACGTTTTTCCAACAACCGCCAATTATCGGGGACAAATTGAAGACTCGCACGGTTTTTGGCGAGGCTTCAATTTGAGGACTGAGACCGCCCTTTGGCTCAGGCCGGCCCCACAGCTGGAACCTAGTCACTGACCGGAATCGACAGTTCAAGCAAATCACCGCACTTCACAAACTAAACCGCAATATGCTTACGCTGGACACAAACGTCAGCATCTATGATTTCAAGTTAATTGTAGGTTAAAATCGAGATTATTCGACTAACGGACAAAGTTTTGAAAACCGATAGTAATTGTAGAGTGAAAGGTGTACAATACCTATTGATTTTGCATTCCAGTTTTCGGCATAAATTTATTTAGAATAGCCATTTTGAAGTAGGAGCTATCAGCTATGGGTTAGCGTAGTTGGTAGCTGTTATTCGTCGATAAAGGAGTTAAGAACATGTGGCGTTATTTGAAACGGTTGTTAATAGGGAAACCGTTGAAGACCACGGATGAGGGCGGACAGGCGCTAACGAAGTTTAAAGCGTTAGCCTTGTTGTCGTCTGATGCGCTATCATCCGTTGCGTATGGGACTGAACAAATTACAACGGTCCTGATTACGCTCTCCGCAGCGGCGTTAATGTATCAGCTTTGGGTTGTTGCGTTAGTGCTGGTACTGTTGTTTGCGATTACGTTGTCCTATCAACAAATTATTCACGCGTACCCCTCAGGTGGGGGCGCCTACGTTGTTGCAACGACCAACTGGGGTCAACCAGCGGGGTTAGTTGCTGGTGGGTCATTGTTGGTTGATTACATGTTGACGGTGGCCGTTTCGGTGACTTCTGGGACCGATGCGATTACGTCAGCGATTCCGGCGTTAGTTCATCACCAAGTCGGCATTTCGATCATTATTGTGTTGTTTATTATGGCACTGAATTTACGAGGGATGCGCGAGTCGGCGTCATTCCTGACGTTACCAGTGTATTTCTTCATTGTCATGATGCTTGCGATGATTGGCTGGGGGATGTTTAAGATTGCCACCGGTCAAGTGATTTACCATGCGTCGGCACCGGTTGGCGCGCCCGTAACGGGGATGACCGTGTTACTGTTCTTTAGAGCCTTTTCATCTGGGTCATCATCATTAACCGGGGTGGAAGCCATCAGTAACGCTGTACCGAACTTCCATAAGCCAAAGAGTCACAACGCATCAGCAACTTTGGCGATTATGGCTGGTATCTTGGCCGTCTTCCTGAGTGGCGTTACTTTTCTGAGTTACTACTTAGGCATTGTGCCAAAATTCGATAACACGGTGCTGTCTCAAATCGGGACTGCGGTCTTTGGACACGGCATGCTGTACTACTTGTTACAACTCTCAACGGCTTTGATTTTGGCCGTTGCTGCCAACACCGGGTTTTCGGCCTTTCCAATTCTGGCTTATAACCTGGCGAAGGATAAATTCTTGCCACACGCTACCTGGACCGTGGTGATCGATTAGGTTATTCCAACGGGATCATTTCCTTAGCCGTTGGTGCGATCGTCTTGATCATCATCTTCCACGGGCAGACTAGCTTACTGATTCCACTGTATGCGGTTGGGGTGTTCGTACCGTTCACACTGTCGCAATCAGGATGATTCGGCACTGGTTCCGCGTCCGTGAAGGATTATGGCCACTCAAGGCTTTCATCAACTTTATTGGGGCCTTTATTTCGTTAGCGTTGGTCGTCTTCCTATTTATGCTTCACTTTGGGAACGTTTGGCCATACTTGATCGTCATGCCAGGTCTGTATTACCTGTTCTACCGGATCCACTTGCACTACAAGAACGTTGCTCATCAATTGCGGGTGAGCGAGGACAGTCAATCGGTCAACCATCACTACGATGGGGCAACGGTGATCGTTCTTGTCAGCAACGTGACGCAGGTGACGGCGCGCGCAATCGATTACGCCCGTTCCGTTGGGGACTACGTGATTGCAATGCACGTATCGTTTGACGAGAACCCACGTAAGGAACATAAAACAGCTCAGAAATTCAAGGCTGAGTTCCCAGACGTCCGGTTCGTTGATATTCACTCGTCATACCGGTCAATCATTACGCCAACGTTACGCTTCTGTGATGTCATCGCCAAGCGAGCAGCAGAACGAAACTTTACCACCACCGTTTTGGTCCCACAATTCGTGCCACGACGGCCATGGCAAAACATTCTGCATAACCAAACGGCTTTACGACTACGGACAGCGTTAAATACCCGTGAAAACATCATTGTCTCGACTTACAGCTACCACTTGAAACAATAGTGCACTTAAATATTAAACCGGCTAAGACGCTTAAAATATGCGTCTTAGCGGTTTTTGTTTTCGACTGTCGTTTGTGTCCAGCGTAAGCATGTTTAGTTTGTGAAATTCAGTGATTCTGGTTTTATATAGTGGAAGGATGCCGCGGGAGGCTCCGGCGCTATGCGGAGCTGGAACGCAGTGGCTCGCTCCGGAGCTAGGAATGAGCAAAACCCGCCCATGCCGGATCTCCTCCGTCTCGCGTATGACATAAGGCACTCGCACCCCGAACCCCACGGGGCACGACTGCCTAAGTCATACCGACACTGCTGAGCTCCGCGCGCCTCCGCCTCCCGCTACATGGTGCGCTGTTGGCAACCAGAACAGCTGACTGTCACATGCTGAAGTTAACGAAACTGCGTGATAGCTACGTTAGATGGCAACTCAACAACTGTAGAAACTATCGTGGCCAATATTCAGCAACTGCAATGAGTCAAAGATTGCGCTAGACTAAATCTGTCAGTCATGCGCTCTGTTTACGTGAATTTAATGCAGTTACGTTGACATTTAGACATCTGCTACGATTCTGAAGCATTGACTGATGACTAATTTTACCGTTTGTCAAATCAATGATAGTCGTTGCAATACCGCCCCAAGCCGTGCAGTTCAGCACTTGAGATGGTCTACGATAGTGCCGAATTGCGCCAATATAAGATTTCGGTAAGCGACTAGGTGGATGCTGTGTCGCGATGATTGGTGGTTGTTGGTGTTCTTCCGACAACCGCCAATCATCGGGGACAAATGTAAGACTCGCACGGGGTTTAGCGAGGCTTACATTTGAGGTCTGAGACCGCTCTTTGGCTCAGACCGGCCCCACAGCAGGAACCTAGTCGCTTACCGGAATCGACAGTTTACGCAAATCACTGCACTTCACAAACTGTACAGCAACACACTTACGCTGGACACAAGCGACAGCAGGCAGGGGATTTGACCACAAAAAAAGACCCGAAGCACAATGCTTCGAGTCTTTTGATTAATGATCGATTTAAACCAAACCAACCAAACGTGCGAACGTTGGAACGACAAGGTCGACAACGATTGACACGATAACAACGGCGATGGAAGCCATAGAACCTTGGATAGAACCCAATTGAACGGCTTTGGCAGTACCAACGGCGTGTCCGGCAGTCCCTAAACCAAGACCAGCACCGATTGGATCAGCGTTCAAACGGAAGACCTTGATTAAGAAGGTTGCCAAGGCGTAAATGATAACGGCGTTCAAGATACATGCCATGGCAGTAACGGCAGTGTTACCACCGATAGCACCGGCAACTGGCATCGCAATGGCAGTCGTAGCAGCTTGCGTCATCATTGAAGAAATCATCACGTTGTTCAAGCCGAAGAGCTTTGAAACACCGTAGATGGCAAAGAGGGAAATAATCATCCCGACGATTAATGAAAGTACAATTTCAAGCCAGAAACGTTTAACGATATCGTTCCGACGGTATAGTGGAATAGCAAAAGCAATAGTGGCAGGGTTCAAGAACCAGAATAAGATATCCCCACCTGGTTTGTAGGCTGCTTGGTAGAAGTACGTTGGTGTAACGTTGAACCATTTAGCCATCAACCAAAGAATAAAGATCCCTAAAACCATCCCGAAGAAGAGGGGTTGGAAAAGGAAGAAACCATTTGAAATCTTGAATAAATATTGACCAATTAAGAACACTGTCAGTGAGAGGAAAATACCGAAGAAGGCAATCCCACCAACGTTAGTATCTAAGGCGTTCCCTAAAAACGTTGCCCATGTCATGAAAGCTCATCCTTTCTCTATAAATGACTGTTATTCGGTAACATCGGTTTGCTTGTGGAAGACGTGACGGCTGATGTACATGAAGCCGGCAGTCGTGTAAGCAATAACGACCAACATGATAAGCGTTGCACAGATGATAACGATGATCAATTGCACACCGGACTTAGCCATGATGTCAAGTGAGGCAGTCATTTGAATCCCGGATGGAACGAACAAGAAGGCAATCAAGTTAACCAAGAAGTCCCCCATCTTTTCAACTTGCCAAAGTTTGACAATCTTGAAAGTTAATAATAAATATAAAATGACAATACCAAGAACGGGAGTTGGAACTGGGAATGATGCTGGGAATAATGGTGAAATCAATGAAGATACGAACAGCACAAGCCCAAAAATGAACATTTGTTGCAAAATTGGAGCTGGTTCGTGTTCAACCTCCGTCGTGTTGGCAGCTTTCTGATTACTTGCCATGGATAAACACTCCTTTCAAAATATATAAACATTTCACAAACTTGCAAAGCGTTTTCACTTCACAACTAGATTATAATAACTTTTGCTCTAAAACGCAAGGGGCTAATGTTTAACGAATTCACAAATGAAAGCGAATACATTGTGAAATCAACTCTTTAAGGGGGTAACTTGTTCAAAAATTAACTGGTTTAATTTAGATTTTCAATTCAAAATTTGTGTTTCATGAAAACGATTTGTATAATAGAAATAATTGACTAATGAAGAGAGGACGAGCAATGAAATTTGAAATCATTGTCAGTTTAATGGCGACTATGATTTTTTCGGCAATTCTGACACCATTTATTCGAAAATTAGCGTTTCGGATCGGAGCAATTGATAATCCGAATGCCAGACGTGTCAATAAAGTACCGATGCCGACGATGGGTGGACTTGCGATTTTCCTTTCCTATACGTTTGCCACAGTCTTTTTACTTCGGGCGCAGATTCCGACCCGGCAACTGTGGGGGGTCTTTGGCGGCGAGTGCGTGATTATCCTAACCGGGATGATCGATGACGTCTTCGAATTGAAACCCCGGCAAAAGATTCTGGGAATCTCAATTGCAGCATTGGTCGTTTACTTCGGCGCTGGGTTGAAGATGATTCACCTAACGATTCCGTTTGTCGGCATGATTTCGATTGGCTGGTGGAGCCTGCCAGTGACGTGGATCTGGATCCTCGCCATTACCAACGCGGTGAACCTGATCGATGGTCTCGATGGTCTTGCGACCGGAGTTGGCATCATCGCACTCTCAACAATGGGAATTACGGGCTTGTTTTTCCTAAATACTGCAAATACGTTCGTGGGTATCAGTATCTTTGCGTTGGTTGCAGCGATGGTTGGATTCCTGCCCTATAACTTCTTTCCGGCCCGAATCTACCTTGGGGATACTGGCTCGTTGTTCATCGGCTTCATGATTTCAGTATTTTCACTGTACGGCTTGAAAAACGTCACCTTTATTTCCATGATCATTCCGGTAATCATTTTAGGGGTGCCAATTACCGATACGGTTTACGCCATTTTGCGGCGGCTATTGAATCGGCAACCGATTTCGCACGCGGATAAGCACCATTTGCATCACCGGTTGATGCAGATCGGGTTAACGCATCGACAAACGGTGCTCGTGATTTACGGCATTGCCATGATTTTTGCGTTTATCTCACTGCTGTACCCAATCTCACCACGCTGGGGGACGATTTTTCTCACGATTGCCAGCTTGATTGGCTTGGAGCTTTTTGTGGAAGCCATCGGGTTGGTTGGTAAGAACCGCCAGCCGCTGTTAAATTGGATCAATAAAGTGGTTAAGAGTACCACGTCTAAGAATTCGCATTAACGGTTAAACTAAAAAATCGACGCTTCTCGTTTGGAGAAGCGTCGATTTTTGATTGGTTTAATCTGCATTCGGATGGTCATTTCGATACAACGGGACGTCAACGTCGTGGTAGTGGTCCTCGCCAACGGCAAAGGTGACCTGCCCGGCTAATAGGTTAGTGACCGCCGTTTGCGTGGCTTCAACGTCGGGGACGTCGACCGCAATTTGGACGGTGACGTTTTCAGCGTAAGTCGTATCTAGTACGCTCACGGTGTTTTGTTGCAAATAATAGTTAAGCTTATCAAAGTTGGCGTAACTAACGGTGAGGGCGAGGTCGGTTTGGAGAACCCGCTTGACCACACCCACGGCTTCGATGCCCCGAGAGGTCGCGTTACTATATGCCCGAATCAAACCGCCAGCGCCGAGTTTGATGCCGCCGAAGTACCGGGTAACCACCGCGCAGACGTTGTGAAGGTCAGTCATTTTTAACACTTCGAGAATTGGCACCCCAGCGGTTCCGGAAGGTTCGCCATCGTCGCTTTCTCGTTGAACATCGTCATGCTCGCCCAACAGGTAGGCGAAACAGTTGTGATTGGCTTTCGGATTGGCCTTTCGAGTGGCTTCGATGAACGCCTCGGCTTCTTCCTTGGTTGAAATTCGAGCCAGACTACAGATAAACTGTGATTTTTTAATGTCAATGGTGTGCTGACCATTGGCTTTTAGGGTTAAATAATTTTCAGACATCAGAATGAAACCTCGTTTCGTTTGCGTATTTATAGAACAGGAGGTGAATCAAAATGGAGGCAACGCAATTATTTGGTCGCCAAGTGCTACAAGAAACGTTAGTCGTTTCCGAACCATATCAAGCGCAACTTGAATCACGGACCGCTTTAAAGGTAGTGGGGAGATGGGTTCATTGTCAACGCTGTGATCAGCGAGTTAAAGCTCAAACGGTGAAGTTACCAGATGGTCGCTACTACTGCCCACATTGCTTTCAACTTGGGCGAGTCACCGCAAAACAGCAACTTTGGCACTTACCAGATCCCAATCGATTTCCGGAGGTGGCCAAACCCGCGCTAACTTGGCAAGGTCAGTTGACCCGCCACCAAGAAGCGTGTAGTCAACAAATCTTACACCATTTTCAGGCGCACAGTGATCACCTATTATGGGCGGTCACTGGTGCTGGCAAAACTGAAATGTTATTTAAGGGCATTCAGTGGGCCGTTGAAGCCGGATTGAGAGTGGCAATTGCGTCACCGCGAATCGACGTTTGTCTGGAGCTGGTTCCCCGGATTCGCGAGGCGTTTCAGAAAGTTGAGCAAATCGTATTGTACGGTGATGCACCTGAACCGTACCGTTATTGTCAATTGACCATCTGTACCACGCACCAACTCCTTCGATTTTACCATGCCTTTGACGTTTTGATCGTGGATGAAGTCGATGCGTTTCCGTTTGCGTCTGATCCGGGGCTGTTTTTTGCAGCCCAGCAGGCTAAAAAGCCGACTGGCGCAATTTTGTATTTGACGGCGACACCGAGTCGGCAGCTGTTGCGGCAGGTCAAACGCGGCCAGTTGCAACTTAGCTATTTGCCACTCCGGTATCATGGGCATCCGTTACCAGTCATCAACGCGACTCGAAGTAAAAATTGGCGACAGCAATTGGGAAAGCAACAACTGCCAAGCCAACTACGCAGGTTGATGAAGCAACGGTTGGACAGTCAACGACAATTTTTGCTATTTGTACCGCATATTCGGGATTTAGCGTTAGTGGCAGCCGCAATCACCCATGCGTTTCCTAAAATACCAGTGACGACCGTTTACGCTGCTGATCCTGAGCGCCATGAGAAGGTTCAGGCAATGCGCTCACGGGAATGCCTGTTTTTGGTAACAACGACCATTTTAGAGCGTGGCGTAACGTTTCCGGATATCGATGTGTTCGTGTTAGGTGCGGATGATCCGGTATTTTCAACGGCGGCCCTGGTTCAAATTGCGGGTCGAGCTGGGCGGCGAGCGGATGCGCCAGATGGCCTCGTGCAGTTCTTTTGTCAAAACGAGACGGCGCCGGTTCGACTCGCACAACGGCAGATTAAGTTGGTGAATCGAAAGGGACAGCTACTGAAACGGGAGGACGGTTAATGGCAAGTTGTTTATTGTGTAGCCAAATAGTGACGTCAGAAATCACGCTGGCTGATTTACTGAGTTTTCGGCGGTTACCAGACCCCGTAATTTGCGGCAACTGTGAGGACCAGTTTGAACGAATTGACCAACAGCGAACGTGTGTCCAGTGTGGTCGTGAGCAGGAACAGCCCGAAATCTGCCAAGATTGCGTTCGCTGGCCGGAAGATGGGTTTAAAAACCGGGCCCTGTATCACTATAATGATCAGTTAAAACGGTTCATGTCCCAGTATAAGTTTAACGGCGACTACCGACTACGAGTGATCTTTCAAACCGCGATGCGACGGGCAATTGTTGCGTGGCACCCGGAGATGGTGGTTCCAATCCCAATCACACCGGTAACGTTGTATCAACGTGGGTTTAATCAAGTTGCCGGATTACTGGAGGGTATCCCGATGGTTGAGGCATTGCGAACCAAGCAACGTGAAAAGGGGACACCACAGGCCGATAAAAACCGGCAACAGCGACTGTTGACACCGCAACCATTTTTGTTAAATATTGAAAATGATCAACTCGTCAATAAAAGAATTTTAATCGTCGATGATGTGTATACAACGGGGCGGACAATTCGGCACGCCGCAACGCTTTTGCGCGAGTCAGGGGCAGGTGAAGTACACGGGTTGACCCTTGCTCATGGGTAAACTTTTTTCAGTAATTCGTTGTGTATTGTAGCGCTTTCTATTATAATAAAGTTATAAACAAAACAACCATTAAGCTGAGGTAACATACTTGCTTAAACTAGCTTTTGTTTGTGTGGAAGGGAGAGAAGTTCTATGCTCACATTCAATATTCGTGGTGAAAATATCGAGGTTACTCAAGCTATCAGAGATTACGTTCAAAAACGGATCAGTAAGCTTGAAAAGTATTTTGAGCAAAGCGTTGATTCGACTGCTCACGTTAATTTAAAGGTATACCAAAACAAGGATTCTAAGGTGGAAGTTACGATTCCACTGCCTTACCTGACGTTGAGAGCCGAAGAAACTTCGCCAGATCTGTACGCAAGTATCGATTTGGTTACCGACAAACTAGAGCGTCAAATCCGCAAGTATAAGACAAAGATCAACCGTAAGTCCCGTGAAAAGGGCTTCAAGAACTTTGAATTTACGCCAGAAGCACCAGAAGCTGCTAAGGACGAAGATTCCAAGTTAGAAGTCGTTCGGACAAAGCGCGTATCTTTGAAACCAATGGATAACGAAGAGGCCATTTTACAAATGGACATGTTAGGTCACGACTTCTTCATCTACGAAGATGCCGAAACCGAAGGCGTTAACATTGTGTACCGTCGTAACGACGGCCGCTATGGCTTGATTGAAGCCGGCGAAGAATAAGCTTCAATTGAATAACCTGTAAATCAGAATCGGAGTTAGTCTGTTTGAGACTGGCTCCGATTTTTTGCGTCGGAAGCGGTGTTGGGTTAAGGCTGTCGGAGTAAATAAAAAATCTCCGAGAGCGATGCTCCCGGAGATTGCAGTTTAATCCGTAAAGGTATGATTTGAAGTCACAATTTTAAAGGTTGGCTTACTGGTATATTTCAGATACCCACCCTTGTAGAAGTGCAGTTGGGTCTTGCTAACGGCCATCACTTTATAGGTCATCCGCTGGCCATCGAATTGCACCTTCGTTCCCTTGGGGGAGTATTGAATGCCGGTCAGTTCGTAGACCCGTTTGCTAAGTTGCTTGTATTTGATATTTTTAAGGCCGTAGCCGATCTCTTTGTAGTAGGTGTTATCGGCATCTGATTTATCAAATACGTTACCGATGCTCTTAGTTGCCGTGTAAGTCAGGTAGGCTTTGTTGCTACCGTTATGGTACCAGTTGCCACGAATGGCTTTTGGCGTACCATTGTGCCACTTGGTGGCGGCGTTGGCGGATGCTGGGGTGAGTAGTAGGGTGCAACCGGCGATGATGGTGGTGGTTGCGAGTAGGTGGGTAAGTTTCATGTGAGACTCCTTTTTTATTGATGTAATCGTGATTAGTTTAGTATACAACAGTGATTGATAGGTGTTGGAAAAGTTTTTGATAAACTTGATGCTGCAGTTAAAAGCGTGTGCTGAATTGCTTCAGACGCACTTTTTTTGGGTGCGGGTGGCATGTTTTTAGGCTGCCGTGTTGCGAAACGTAAAGGGCAGAAGGTGATGGATAAGGGGGCGTCACAGTTAATACTTGTATTTCAGCGATGCTCATTGCGGCTACGTTTGTTTCGACTTGGGTCATGCTTTTATTTTCCGCAAGTCACACACATACTGAAGCTTGTTTCCGTTCTCTTTTTCTGGCTACCACCTTCTAAGCGCCCCATTTCACACTCTGTAACCGTTCTCACCAAAATTTATCAATTATAATAGTTAACATGAGTTTTCAATCTACCCTAGAAATGTTAAACTAGCAGTTGGTATGCAATCAATTTAGACTTAAAGGATTAATCATCCGAATGAAAACTCGCACTATAGAAGGGAATTTAGTATGGCCAATATTTTAAAACGATGGGTCGAAAGCGATAAGCGCGAACTTCGACGCATCAGTAAACTGGCTGATAAAGTCAATAACTATTCATCCGAATACGCCGATCTATCAGACGACGAATTAAAAGCCAAAACACCCGAATTCCAGCAACGTTACCAAGATGGTGAAACGCTGGACGACTTATTACCGGAAGCCTTTGCGGTTGCCCGGGAAGGTGCCAAGCGGGTCCTTGGGTTATACCCATTCCACGTTCAAATCATGGGTGGGATCGTGCTTCATGAAGGTAACATTGCCGAAATGAAGACTGGTGAAGGGAAGACCTTGACCGCCACGATGCCCGTTTACTTAAACGCCTTGTCTGGCAAAGGGGTTCACGTGGTTACGGTTAACGAATACCTATCATCTCGTGATGCCACTGAAATGGGTGAATTATATAACTGGTTGGGCTTGACTGTCGGGTTGAACTTAACCGAAATGTCACCAGAAGATAAGCGTGACGCCTACAACGCCGATATCACGTACTCAACCAACGCCGAAATCGGTTTTGATTACCTCCGTGATAACATGGTCGTTTATAAAGAAGATATGGTGCAACGCCCACTGAACTTTGCCATCGTCGACGAAGTGGACTCCATTTTAATTGATGAAGCCCGGACGCCATTGATCATTTCAGGTCAAGCGGAAGGCACGTCGCAGTTGTATCAACGCACGGACCGGTTTGCCAAGACCTTAACTGAAGACACTGATTTCAAGATCGACTTGGAATCAAAGAGTGTTTCCTTAACTGAAGAAGGGATTGCCAAAGCTGAAAAATACTTCAACTTAAACAACCTCTACGACACGGATAACACAGCCTTGACCCACCATATGGATCAAGCTTTGCGGGCCAACTTCATTATGCTGCTGGATAAGGATTATGTGGTCGATGACGGTGAAGTCAAGATCGTTGATTCCTTTACTGGGCGGGTAATGGAAGGTCGTCGTTACTCAGACGGCTTGCACCAAGCCATTGAAGCCAAAGAAGGCGTGGACATTCAAGAAGAGTCCAAGACCATGGCGAACATCACTTACCAAAACTTGTTCCGGATGTACAGCAAACTTGCCGGGATGACTGGGACGGCGCGGACTGAAATTGAAGAATTCCGTGAGATCTACAACATGGAAGTTATTTCAGTACCAACCAACAAACCCGTTATCCGGATCGATGAACCAGATGTCTTGTACCCAACCTTGGAAGCTAAATTTAAGGCGGTTACTAACCGAATTAAAGAACTCCATGAAAAGGGTCAACCATTGTTGATCGGGACTGTGGCGGTTGAAACGTCTGAATATCTGTCTGAGATGTTGGACCAAGCCGGCATTCCTCACGTGGTCTTGAACGCTAAGAACCATGCTAAGGAAGCCGATATCATCATGAACGCCGGTCAACGTGGTGCCGTTACCATCGCCACCAACATGGCCGGTCGTGGGACCGATATCAAGCTTGGACCGGGCGTCCGTGAAATTGGCGGGTTAGTCGTTTTAGGGACTGAACGTCACGAATCACGACGGATCGATAACCAATTGCGTGGCCGTTCTGGCCGGCAAGGGGATCCTGGTTTGACTCAGTTCTACCTGTCACTTGAAGACGACTTGATGCGTCGGTTCGGGACTGACCGGGTCAAGGGCTTCTTGGAACGGATGAACGTTGAAGGCGAAGATGCCGTCATCAAGAGTCGGATGATTAGTAAGCAAGTTGAATCTGCGCAAAAGCGGGTTGAAGGGAACAACTACGATTCCCGGAAGAACGTGCTGCAATATGATGACGTGATGCGGGCCCAACGTGAGGTCATTTATGGCCAACGGAACCAAATCATCAATGAAGAAACCTCATTGCGTTGGGTGATCATGCCAATGATCGAACGGACCATTGACCGCGTGGTTAACCTGCATACGCAGGGTGAACAAAAGGATTGGGACTTAAGTACGATCCTCGACTTTGCCATTTCAGCACTGGTTAGTCCGGATAAAGTTAAGTTAGACGACTTTAAGGACAAGACCGCTGATGAAATCAAGAAGGTTCTGATGGACCTTGGCGAAGGGGTTTACCAAGAAAAGAAGGAACAACTTTACGATCCAGCTCAAATGTTGGAATTCGAAAAAGTGGTTATCTTACGAGTGGTTGACTCCCACTGGACGGATCACATCGATATCATGGACCAATTGAGAACGTCAATCGGCTTGCGTGGTTACGGGCAATTGAACCCGCTCGTTGAATACCAACAAGACGGTTACCGGATGTTTGAAGAAATGATCGCCGACATCGATTACGATGCCACCCGATTATTCATGAAGTCTGAGATTCGTCAAAACATCACGCGTTAATGCGCGACGTTAATTAAAGATCGTTAGGAGGTGGGGTAGCGTAAACGTCAGTTTTCGGTACCCCACTTTTTTATCAAAAAATACAACTTATGGAGTGATGATTAATGGAACTAAGCGACATTAAACGTCAGTTAAAAGCCATTGCGGATGAAATCGCCGGCTTTGGGAGGTCTCTTTGACTTAGATGCCCTCAACGAGAGTATCTCGATCAACGAGTCTAAGATGGCGGAGCCCGGCTTTTGGGACCATCAGGAAACGGCCCAGAAGCTCATTGATGAAAACAATCAGTTGAAGACCAAGGTCGATTCGTATGAGTCCTTAACCAGTCAACTAGATGACATTCAAGTTGCCATTGAACTACTTGAAGAAGCGCCGGATGCCGAGATGCAGGCGGAAGTGGAACAAGACTACGCAAAGCTTCAACAAGAGTTACAACAGTATCGGCTGAACTTGCTGTTAAGCGGCCCATATGATCACAACAACGCCATTCTCGAAATTCATCCGGGGGCTGGTGGCACTGAATCTCAAGACTGGGGGTCAATGTTACTACGGATGTACACCCGTTGGGCAGAACAGCACAACTTTAAGGTTGAAACGTTGGATTATCAACCGGGGGATGTTGCCGGAATCAGCAGCGTAACGTTGCTGATTTCGGGGCATAATGCCTACGGGTATTTGCGCTCTGAAAAAGGGGTTCACCGCTTGGTTCGAATCTCACCATTTGATTCGGCTGGTCGGCGGCACACCTCGTTTGCGTCCGTGGACGTTTTACCTGAGCTGGATGATTCCGTTGAAGTGGACATTAATCCGGCTGACTTGAAAGTTGATGTTTACCGGGCTAGCGGGGCTGGTGGTCAACACGTCAACAAGACTTCCAGTGCCGTTCGAATCACCCACGAACCAACGGGGATCGTTGTAGCCAGTCAAGCACAACGGTCACAACTTCAAAACCGGCAAACGGCGATGAACATGTTGAAGGCCAAGTTGTACGAACTGGAAGAAGAAAAGAAGGCCAAGGAAAAGGCGGCGCTGGAAGGCGACCAATTAGAAATTGGCTGGGGCTCACAAATTCGCTCCTACGTCTTCCACCCCTATACCATGGTCAAGGATCACCGGACCAACTACGAAACTGGGAACGGGCAAGCGGTGATGGACGGCGATTTAGATCCGTTTATTAACGCCTATCTGCAGTATCAGTTGGAACAAGCGAACCCGGATTAACGGAGAAGTTAACTTAACGTATTACACGATCACGTTATCGATTTCGATTCTGAAATTGGTAACGTGATTTTTAGATTGTCAAGCAGCTGGCGGAAGCTTGGGCGAACACCAGACGCTCAACGACCCAAACCAATCCAACTCGTAAAGGCACTTGTTTGGTGAAAATAAATGAGAATTGCCCCTCGGCATTTTTCGGATAAAGAAAGCGGTCCATTTTATGCTATACTGCAATTAAAGACTTGATGGGAAATAGGTGTCTGCGGATGAAAATTGGATTGTTGATTCTCACCCTGGTTGCACAACCAGTTTGGTGGGGCGGATTATTACGAGAATGGTTCACGGCTGATAAGCGCATTCGGACGGAGCGCAAATCATTTGGGAGCGCAGTGTATGGGGACAAATTTGAGGTTCGGCATTACCTGCTGCTCAGCCTATTGTATGGGCTGATTACCTCCATCGTTTCGATCGTGTTAGGACTGACATTACCGGTGGCCTGGGTCATTGGTTACAGTTGCGTGGCGTTGATCGGCGTATTGATTGGACCAGCAGCGGGATTGTCGATGACGATTTTGGTTGTAACGGCGCTATTGTACGACCAGTTCGGGCAGTCAGACTTTGGAACGCAACTGGCGGCGCTTGGTCAACCATTCGGGCTCGACGGTGGCCGGACACCACTGATCGACCTTTTGTTGTTGTTTGTGATCGCACTAATTATCATGGGCGTTTGGGTTGCCCGAACCGGTGGTAAGTTTGCCGCCCCAAAGATTTTTGCCCAAAAACGGGGGAAGTTGATCGCTGGTTACCGCTTTAACGAATTATTAGTGGTGCCAACCCTTATTTTTGTACCTGGTGATTGGATTACTAGTCACCTGAGTTTTTGGCCAGTCTTTGCGTACGGCACGCACACAGTGACGCCGCTGTTCTTGCCACTGTTGCTGGGATTGCGACTGACCTTCTTCAAGCAGACGGCCCGTTCTGGACTAAGCCGAATGGCGAAGTGGTTGATCAGCATCGGTGTTTTAGGTATCTTTTTGAGTAGCCTGACGTTCTTGGTTAAGGGTAGCTTCTTACCGGTTGTGCTGGGGATGTACCTGTTGTATCTGCTGGTGCTACTGTGGACGCGTTGGCAGGACCGCCGGCAATCGTTTTGGTTCTCGAAGGTTGACCGAGGGGTTCGGGTATTAGGCGTTAAACCGGAAACCCCCGCGGCGAAGATGACGATTTCGGTGGGTGATATCATTGTCACGTGTAATCAACAACCCGTTAATTCTGAAAGTGAATTCTACAAGGCGTTGCTGATTAACCCGACTTATTGTCATTTGAAGATTCAAACACCACAAGGGGATTTAAAAGTAACCGAAACGGCGATTTTCGCTGGCGCACCACATGAAATTGGCATTGTTGTTTTTAGAGATTAGCATAAGAGATGTTGGCGTAAGAGAGGATTGGGCTGATGTGTATCGGACCCCGGGGAGGATTTAGTTATGCAAAGAGTTTTAGTTGTCGATGACGAACCGGCAATTGTAACGTTACTGACTTATAATCTGAAAGCGGCGAACTACGAGGTCGTCACTGCAACCAACGGCGTTGAAGCAGTTCAATTAGCGATGAACGACGACTTTGACGCGATTTTACTCGACTTGATGTTGCCCGGACTTGATGGCGTGGAAGTGACTAAGAAACTGCGTCAAGAACGGGTCAGCACACCAATTATTATGATTACGGCTAAAACGGATGAATTTGATAAAATTTTTGGGTTGGAACTTGGGGCTGATGATTACATTACGAAACCCTTTAGCCCCCGGGAAGTGATTGCGCGGTTGAAGGCGGTGCTACGGCGCGCACAACCGGTTAGTGTTGCAACGACTGGCGCCGGAATGCCGGCCAATGATGATGTGATTCGAATTGGTGGGATCGAAGTGGATCCCAATACCGTCAGTGTGATGATCGATCAACGGCCAATCAAGCTAACACCCAAGGAGTTTGAGTTGTTACTCTACCTTGTACAGCGGCCAAATCAAGTGTTAAAACGCGATCAGCTGCTCGAAGGCGTGTGGGGCTTTGACTACGCCGGTCAGTCCCGGATGGTTGATATTCATATTTCCCATTTACGGGATAAGATTGAAACGGATCCTAAGAACCCGGCTTATTTGAAGACGGTGCGGGGATTTGGTTACCGCTTTGAGGCACCGCAAAATGATTAAACGGTTTGGTTTGGGCTTCATTGAACTATTTGTGATCAACGTGATCGTTGGGTTTATTGTGACCGAAGTGTTGATCGGTCATCAGTTGACCGGGAGTCAGCTTCGGGGGTTATTGTTACTGAATCTACTGGTTGCTGCCGGTGAATTGGCGGTTGTCAGCTGGTTATTTCGTCATCGACAACAACCCGTGATCTCCATGACCAACAAGGTTGAGGGGATGCTTCATGATAAGAAACCCGCCCATATTTTGTTGCGGACGGATGATGACTATTACGAACTCGCAATGGCAATCAATCGATTGCAGACTCACCAGCAAAAGTTACTTCGGGAAATGAATCAGCAGACCGAAGAATTACGGCTCTTGTTGGCTTATTTGCCAATCGGCGTCATGGTGATCGACCGGTATCGAAAGGTTGAGATGGCAAACGATGCGATGGCGGAATTTCTGCAGACCGAAATTAGTCCCCGGCGGCACCCGTATTCGCAGGATATTCACCAGTTTGAATTAATTTCATTGATTGGCGAAGTCATCAATGACAAGCAGTCTCGGCGGCGGGTGATGACGCTGACCAACGTGCCCACTGATAAAAAAGTGGAGGCTTCGGTGGTGTATACGTCAACGACTGAGGATTTCTTCCAAATCTTAGTGTTGTTGTACGATGTGACGGAAATCTACGCCGTTGAAAAGATGCAGATGGACTTTATTTCCAATGCTTCCCATGAGTTAAAGACACCAGTGACGGCCATTTCGGGCTTTGCGGAAACGCTGTTGGCTGGCGCGAAGGATGATCCAGAAACGTTGACCGAATTTTTAGGTATCATTCAACGGGAAAGTCGTCGGTTGACGGAGTTGATTCAAGACGTGTTGGCGATTTCGCGAATTGAGTCGCAATCAGTGTCAACACAGAATCGGACGCAAGTTGATGTGGCTGCGTTGGTCACTGAACAGGAAAACGTTATGCAACAGTTGGCGGCGATGAAACAGTTGCGGGTTATTGACCAGGTACCCGCTACGGCGCAACAGTACACGGATGAAAAGAAACTGACCCAGATCGTTAAAAACCTGTTGTCAAACGCCATTAAATATAACCGGGAGGGCGGCTCAGTAACGGTCGCTTATCAAGCAGACGATACCAACTGGTCGTTGAGTGTGACGGATACCGGTATCGGAATTGCGCAGGCAGAACAGGCGCGCATCTTCGAGCGGTTCTACCGTGTTGATCCTTCCCGTAATAAACAAGTGGTTAGCGGAACCGGCCTCGGTCTGGCAATCGTGTCGGAGTTGGTGAAGTCACTGAATGGTCAAATCAGTGTGACGAGTCAACGTGGGGTCGGGAGTACCTTTACGGTGCAGTTTCCGGTGACGGTTGCTGGGGATGCTGAGTCGATGGCGGCGAATTAGTTTGAGATTGGTTAATAAGATGTTGAAGAGTTGGACGGTGAGTTGCCGTTTGGCTCTTTTTTATTGGGCGACTATTGGATTTAACGGTTTAGGCAACGGCCAGTATGAGGCAACGAATTTTCGGCTTGAGCTGGCTGGGGTTTCTTGGGGTTCCTGGAGTGAGAGTTAGTTGTCATCTATGAGGCCTTAAGACAGCCACGCCGAAACGTGTGAAAACCGGCAGAAGGTTAATATGTAACGGGCCATCAGTAAAGCTACCGGTTTTGGGTAGCTTTACTTAGGGCACGTTACATACCACCTTCTAAACGCCGGTTTTCACACGCTACCTTTACATAACCTTTACAAAGAACTGTACCTAACCTTTACATTGGCTTGATATAGTAGTTCTTGAAAGCGGATATGGGAGGAACGGACATGCCAAAAAAGCGGTGGTTACAACTACTGTTACTTGTTGCCCTGATTGGGTTCGGGAGCTGGGGTTACCAGACCCGACATGTTAATAAAACAAATATGACGATTACCGCCGTAGGTTCTACGGCGCTACAACCATTGGTCGAAGCGGCTGGTGAAGATACACCAGTCAACACCTTGGCACCTTTATCAATGTGCAGGGTGGTGGCTCTGGGACCGGCTTAAGTCAGGTTCAAGAAGGAGCCGTTGACGTTGGGAACGCCGACGTTTTGCTCAAGAACAAAAGGGCATCACTGCGAATCGGTTAAAGGATCATCGCGTGGCGGTGATCGGGATTACGCCAATTGTTAATAAAAAAACGGGTGTGACGCATTTAACGACATCACAACTGATTCAAATCTTTACGGGAAAGGTGACCAACTGGCAACAAGTTGGTGGTCACAACCAAAAAATCGTGATTTTAAACCGGGCGCAAGGGAGTGGGACTCGCTCAACCTTTGAACGCTGGGCATTAAAGGGACACCAAAGCCTGCCAGCTCAGGAACAGGATTCATCTGGGATGGTTCGTCAAATCGTTGCCACCACGCCTGGGGCAATTAGTTACGTTGGTTTTTCGTACGTGGATCACACCGTTCAGTCAATTACGTTGAATAACGTGGCCCCAACGGATGCGAACGTGGTAACGAATCGCTGGCCAATTTGGTCGTACGAACACATGTATACGGGCAAACAACCGAATGCATTAACGAAAAAATTTATTAAGTACATTCAATCACCACACATCCAAACAACGTTAGTTCATCAATTAGGCTACATCGGGATGTCAGAGATGCACATTACGCGGGATGTTGATGGGACAGTCAAGCAAGTGGGGGACGCACATGAATAAAAAGTTAAAAGCACAGCTATTAAAGCGTTCAAAAGCGGCTCGCTTGGAACAGTTTGGGAAGGGAATCAGTTTTTTAGCCCTGATGATTATCACTCTGGCGGTATTTGCCATCATCATCTTCGTTGCGTCTAAGGGACTTTCCACCTTCTTTAGTAACCACGTCAACATCGTTGATTTCTTGACCGGGAAGGTTTGGAACCCGAGTGTAACGGATGCCAATGGCAAGCCTGAAGCCGGAGCGTTACCAATGATTGCCGGATCGTTTATTGTGACGATTCTGTCAGCGTTGCTGGCAACCCCGTTCGCGATTGGCACAGCCATCTTTATGACTGAAATTTCGCCTAAGAAGGGCGCTAAAATTCTCCAACCAGTGACCGAATTACTGGTGGGGATTCCCTCCGTTGTGTATGGGTTTATCGGGTTGACCGTTGTCGTTCCCACTGTTCGTCATTTATTTGGCGGTAGCGGGTTTGGAATTCTGTCAGGGACGTTCGTGCTGTTCGTGATGATCCTACCAACGGTGACATCAATGACAGTCGATGCGCTCCGCTCGGTACCACGATTTTACCGTGAAGCGGCCTTAGCGCTGGGGGCAACGCAGTGGCAAACCATCTATAAAGTGGTGCTGCGAGCCGCAACGCCGGGGATGTTAACCGCAATCGTGTTCGGAATGGCGCGGGCCTTCGGTGAAGCACTGGCCGTTCAAATGGTCATCGGGAACGCGGCATTACTGCCAAGTGGCCTAGTATCACCAGCCTCAACACTGACTTCAGTACTGACAACCGGTATCGGGAACACGGTGATGGGCTCGATGCAAAATAACGCCCTGTGGTCACTTGCCTTAGTCCTATTAACGATGTCACTGATCTTTAACCTAGTTATCCGGTTGATTGGTCGGAAGGGAGCCATGACGAAATGAATCCAAAAACAGCTAACAAACTCGCAATCGGCACCCTTTATGGTATTGCCGGGACCATCGTTTTAATTCTGGCACTTCTGTTGGGGTACATCATCATCAGCGGCTTACCATCTGAGTTGGCACTTTCTAACCACCCCAGCGAAGGCCTTTACCAGCGGTGGTGGGGTTGGCATTCAGCTTTTTAACTCGTTTTACCTGTTATTGTTAACCATGCTGATTTCATTTCCAATCGCGCTTGGTGCCGGAATTTACCTAAATGAGTATGCCAAGAAAAACTGGGTCACGAACCTGGTTCGCACGGCGATTGAAATTTTGAGCTCGTTACCATCCGTTGTTGTCGGCTTATTCGGTTTCTTGATCTTCGTGGTCCGGTTTGACTTCGGGTTCTCAATTTTATCCGGTGCCTTTGCACTGACGCTGTTTAACTTACCACTATTAACCAGAAGCATCGAAGAATCACTTGCCGCGGTACCAAATGCCCAGCGGGAAGGCGGCCTCGCCTTAGGCCTTTCCAAGTGGGAAACGGTCACCCGAATCATCGTGCCAGCCGCATTGCCAAGTATCCTGACTGGGGTCATCTTGAGTGCTGGTCGAATCTTCGGGGAGCTGCTGCCTCATCTTTACGGCGGGGCAAAGTGCGCCCGCGCTTGATTTTACCGACTGGAATCCATTTAACCTCACCAGTCCGTTGAACCCAATGCGCCCGGCCGAAACCTTAGCCGTTCACATTTGGAAAATTAACTCTGAAGGTATCATGCCAGACGCAAAGGCTGTGTCCTCCGGCGCTTCAGCCGTGTTGGTGATTGCAGTCCTCATCTTCAATTTACTGGCGCGCTTCGTCGGTAAACGACTCTTTAAGAAACTCACAGCAGCCCAATAATTAACACGATTGAGAAAGGGAGACCCGTTATGCTCATTAATCCAACTAGCCCACATCCTGGTGATCAATGGCTGGAACGCAACATTGTTGATCCAAGCCTAAAAAACGATACCAATATCATTCTGGAAACCAAGGACCTACACGTTTATTACGGTGACCATGAGGCCTTGCACGAAGGTGATTTGAAGTTTGCTGAACACCAGATCACGGCGCTGATTGGACCATCCGGTTCTGGCAAGTCGACTTATTTACGGTCGCTGAACCGGATGAATGACGGCGTTGCTCGGGTAACCGGCCAGATCCTTTACCGGGGCGTTGACGTGAACCAACCGCAAATCGACGTGTACGAGATGCGCCGCCGAATTGGGATGGTGTTTCAACGACCGAACCCGTTTTCCAAATCCATTTACGAAAACATTGCGTTCGCCCTTCGTCGTCGGGGGATGAACGATAAACAACAACTCGACGAAATCATCGAAACCAGCTTAAAGCAAGCCGCACTCTGGGATGAAGTTAAAGATGACCTGAATAAGAGTGCCTTAGCCCTGTCAGGTGGCCAACAACAACGGCTTTGTATCGCCCGAGCAGTCGCCGTCAAACCAGATATTTTGCTGTTGGACGAACCTGCCAGTGCCCTAGATCCAGTTTCAACTGGTAAACTAGAAGAAACGCTGACGCAGTTAAAGGATCAATACACGATCATTATCGTAACGCATAACATGCAACAGGCGGCGCGTATCAGTGACTACACGGCATTTTTTAACTTAGGCCGTGCGTTAGAGTACAACGTGACATCAAAGATTTTCACCCGGCCAAAGGTTCAATTGACCAACAACTATGTCGCCGGCGATTTCGGTTAGGAGGACGCGATGACAACCATTTTAGAGACCCATGACGTGCACGTATACTATGGTAAAAAAGAAGCCTTAAAGGGCATCGACCTCTCGTTTGAAGAGAAGGGCATCACGGCCTTGATTGGACCATCTGGATCGAGTAAATCGACGTATTTGCGAACCCTTAACCGAATGAACGATCTGATTCCGGGCGTTACGGTGACCGGGGATATTAAGTTGAAGGGGCAAAACATTTATGCGCCGCAAACCGATTTAGTGACGTTGCGAAAACAAGTTGGCATGGTGTTCCAGCAACCCAACCCTTTTCCATTTTCGGTCTACGATAACGTCGCCTTTGGGTTGAACATTGCCGGCAAAATGAAACGTGACGAACTGGATCACATCGTCGAAACGAGCTTGAAGCAGGCCGCGGTCTGGGACGAAGTAAAAGATAAGCTCCACGACAGTGCGCTATCGCTATCAGGTGGGCAACAACAGCGGGTCTGCATCGCGCGTGTATTGGCCGTTTCACCAGAAATTATCTTGATGGACGAACCCACCAGTGCCTTGGATCCGATTTCTAGTAGTCAGATTGAATCAACTTTGTTAAAATTAAGAACCGATTACACCATCATCACGGTAACTCATAATCTGCAGCAAGCTTCTCGAATTGCGGATCGCACCGCCTTCTTTATGGATGGCGAAATTGTCGAAGTTGATGATACGAAAAAGATTTTTATGAACCCAGCTAAAAAAGCCACCGAAGATTACATTAGTGGCCGATTCGGCTAACCCCACGAAGGAGGAGACCCAGTGAGACGTTTATTTGAAGAAGAACTAGATAAGTTAGACAACGGCTTTACCGAAATGGGGATGCTGGTCAGCAACGTCATTCAGCAGTCGGTAGCCGCGTTTATTGACCACGATCGTCAGGCGGCACAGTCGATTATTGATAACGACCACGCCATTAACGAGCGTGAAATTAAGCTTGAAGCCAAATCCTTTGAGATCATTGCGCTTTACCAGCCGGTTACGACTGATCTACGAGAAGTGGTGACAATCCTTAAAGCTGTATCCGACTTGGAACGCGCAGGGGATCATGCACGTAACATTGCCCATTCAACCATTGAAGTGAAGGGCAAGACCCGGGCAGCTAAGATTGAAAGTCAGTTGGCCGAAATGGGTCAGCTAACGATGAAGATGGTTCAAAATGCCATTCAGGCTTACGTTGATAAGGACGAACAAGCTGCGCGTGACTTATTAACGCTGAACAGTCAGTTGGCGGACTACAGCAACGAGATCATTCGTGAAAGCTATGGTCAGATTCAGCAAGATCCAGAAGTGGTCGTTGCGGCAATCACGTATAACCGAGTTGCGGCTGATTTAATTCGCATCGCGGACTATATGATCAACGTCGGCGAATGGATCATTTACTTGAAGACGGGTAAAATCGTTGAATTGAAGTTAATGCAATAAATCGTTCTTGATGACGGATGAAACCCGACTGGCCAATTTTGGTTGGTCGGGTTTTGTTGATTATGTCCAGTGTAAGGGTTAGGTGCGGTTTTGGTGTTGGCTGTTTGTCGTCGCTTCGCTTGCCAAAGCCGCATTGAAAAGCGCTCGTTCAGACTACAAAATTCGGCGCCACTTAAACTGTTATTTCTAGGGTTCCTGAAGTTGTAGAAGCTTGTCAACCACGCGCTTTCTGGCCACCACGCCGAATGGTGCTGCGTGAGGCAAAAGGCTATGTGTAACGGTCTCTAAGCCAAACTACCAAAACCCGGTAGTTTACCTTAGAGACCGTTACACGCCGCCTTCTGACCGCCTCGCTCCGCACACTTACGCTAAAACACTTGCGTTAAGCCCCAACTTTATCTATTCTTTAAGTGGGAGAATTAAGCAGAAATGAGGTGATACTAGTGAAAGGAAAACGACGTTTAAAGCGGTCGTCCAACCGGATTTTGACCGGGGTATTGGGCGGGATTGCTGAATACTTTGGCATCGATGCGACGTTGGTTCGGATCATCTTTGTGATATTGACGATTTTTCCGGGTCACGTTGTCTTTGGCCTGTTGATTTACCTCTTGTTGACGGTGTTGATCCACGATGACGTTGACACGCAACGGTCTTCGTTTTTCGGCGGGTTTGGCGGTCCGAAGACGGGTCAGTCGACGCGTAAGGAACTCCACGATGTCACCGAAGAGGATTCTGATAAAAAGTGAGGTCAGTTGAATGAAATTTTGGCTAAGAATCATCATTAATGCAGTTTTGTTTATGGCGCTCGCTGGTTTCTTTAAAGCGGATTTTTACGTGTCGAGTGTCTGGGTCGCACTTTTGGCAAGCCTAGTATTGGCACTTTTAAATGCCGCGGTAAAGCCAATTTTAATGATATTATCGTTACCAATTACGGTAATTACCCTTGGCTTGTTTAGTATTGTGATCAACGGCTTGATGTTACAATTAACCTCGTTTTTTGTTGGTGCGAACTTCCGATTCTCATCGTTTGGCATGTCCATGCTGATTGCCGTTTTGATGTCACTTTGTAATGCCATTTTATCGAGTTACGTTGGGCATCAAGATCGATCGGATTAAAAGCTATTTAACGTGAAAACGTGTTAAACTGGTATCAGCGATTGACGATTTGAAGGAGGGACAGCTTTGGCAGAAAGTGTAACCGTTGCCGATTTAGTCGATAATATTCGTCTAGACGTCTATTACGGCGAGGATTTGTTGGACGACCGGGACATTACCACGAGTGATATCTCACGACCAGGACTTGAATTAACGGGGTATTTTAACTACTACCCAGCTAAGCGGGTTCAACTACTTGGTATTACCGAAACATCCTTTGCAAAGGGCATGTCGCATGATGAGTTATTAGATGTCATGCGGCAAATGTGTCAACCAGAAACACCGGCCTTTGTGATTTCAACGCAATTGGAACCACCTGAGGAACTTTTACAGGCGGCTAAGGAATCTGGAATTCCCATTTTAGGAACTAAGATGACGACGTCGCGGGTGTTGAGTAACATGACCAACTACCTTGAAGGCAAGTTGCTGAACGCCAGTCACTGCACGGTGTGCTGGTCGATATTTACGGGGTCGGGGTTTTGATTACCGGTGACTCTGGTGTTGGGAAGAGTGAAACGGCGTTGGAACTGGTTAAACGGGGGCACCGATTGATTGCCGATGACCGTGTTGAAGTCTTCCAACAAGACGAACAGACTCTGGTTGGAGAAGCCCCCGCAATTTTGGCTCATTTATTGGAGATTCGCGGAATCGGGATCATCGATGTCATGAACCTCTTTGGTGCCGGCGCCGTTCGGAGTGAAACCGATATTGATCTGATCGTTCACCTAGAAGCTTGGTCACCGGATAAGCGGTTTGATCGACTGGGTAACGGTGATGAGACACAAAAAATCTTTGATGTTGTCGTGCCTAAGATTTCGATTCCAGTTAAGACTGGGCGAAATTTAGCCATCATCATTGAAGCGGCCGCAATGAACTTCCGGGCGCGCTCAATGGGTTACGATGCAACCAAAGTCTTCGATGAAAACTTGAACCGACTGATTCAACAGAATTCAAAGAAAAATAAGTCAGGTAAAAAAGCTTGATTTTAAATTTAATTCATGGAAAAGTTAAGAGGTGGCACCCTTGCAGGGAATCATGGCAGCGTTAAACCCGATCGCGTTTCATTTGGGTCCAATCGAGGTCCATTGGTACGGGTTGTTTATTGCGAGTGCCGTTATTATTGCGGTGACACTGGCAGTCCGAGAAGGCAAGCGACGCGGCGTTGATCCGGACGATATTTACGATATGATTTTGTGGGCGTTACCCGTTGCAATTATTGCGGCGCGAACGTACTACGTGGCGTTTGAATGGCCTTACTACAGCCAACATCTTGGTGAAATTATTCGAATTTGGGATGGTGGCATCGCGATTTACGGGTCGTTAATTGGGGCAGGACTAGTGGTTTACTTCTTCTGCCGATCGCGGTTTATCCCAGTTTGGCTGATGTTAGACATTGCAGCGCCAACCGTCATCATGGCCCAAGGAATTGGCCGGTGGGGCAACTTTATGAATCAGGAAGCCTTTGGTCAGATCACCAGTCTGAGCTTTTTACAAGGCCTTCACTTACCCCACTGGCTTATTTCGCAAATGTTAATTGATGGCGCTTACCGGCAGCCGACGTTTCTGTACGAATCAACCTGGGACATTCTCGGGTTTATCGTCTTGATGACGTTACGGCACCGCAAGGACCTGTTTAAGCAGGGAGAAGTCTTTTTAAGCTATGTCATCTGGTACTCATTCGGTCGCTTCTTCATTGAAGGCATGCGAACGGATAGTTTGATGTTATTTAACACGATTCGTGTATCACAGCTACTTTCAGTTGTTTTATTTGTTGGGGCGATCGCCATTATTGTTTATCGGCGCCGGCTGGGAAGCCAAGTACCGATGTACCTTGATGGCAATCCATTCACTAAAAAAGCCAAATTGGCAAAAAACAAGGAGCGTTAACTATGTCTGAAAAAATTGCAGTTTTAGGCGCAGGTTCATGGGGCAGTATTTTGGCAAACTTGTTAGATGAAAATGGGCACGATGTGGCACTCTGGTCATACAAACCAGAGCAGGTCGCTGAACTCAACGAAAAGCACACCAACAGCCACTACATTCAGAATTTTACTTTCTCGGATACGCTTAAGGCTTATGCAGATTTGAAGACGGCGTTAACCGGTGCTGAAACGGTGCTATTCGTGGTACCAACGAAGGCGGTTCGATCAGTTGCAGGTGAAGTCAAAGCGGCGTTGGAAGCTCTAAATAGCCGACCAGCTTTGGTTCACGCTAGCAAGGGGATCGAACAAAACACCTACAAGCGCGTTTCCGAAATTTTAGCGGAAGAAATTCCAAGTGCCTACCGGAGCTCGATCACGGTGTTATCAGGCCCAAGTCACGCTGAAGATGTTGCCAAGAAGGATTTAACCTTAGTGACGGCTGCTAGTGCGGACTTGAATGCCGCTAAGCACGTTCAAGACTTATTCATGAACAACTACTTCCGGGTTTACACCAACAGTGACGTGATTGGCGTCGAAATTGCGGCGGCTTTGAAGAACATCATTGCGCTTGGCACTGGGGCATTGAACGGATTAGGTTACGGCGACAACGCCAAGGCCGCTTTGATGACCCGTGGTTTAGCTGAAATTTCCCGTTTGGGTGCTTCGTTTGGTGCGAACCCACAAACCTTCATTGGCTTAGCCGGTGTTGGTGACATTATCGTCACTGGGACGAGTCAAAACTCACGGAACTACCGGGCGGGTGATGAACTCGGTCGCGGTGAATCATTGGATGACGTTATCAACCACATGGGCATGGTGATCGAAGGGGTGGCAACCACGAAGTCCGCTTACGAACTTGCCCAACAACGTGGCGTTGATATGCCAATTACCGAAGCCATTTACCAAGTGCTCTACGAAGGTAAGGATATTCGTAAAGCCATCTCCGACCTTATGCAACGTGAAGGCCGGTCCGAATTTTAGGATTCAGGAGACAAAACGCATGAAGAAAGTACGTAAAGCGGTGATTCCAGCTGCTGGTTTGGGCACCCGTTTCTTGCCGGCAACTAAAGCATTGGCAAAGGAAATGCTCCCAATCGTGGACAAACCAACGATTCAGTTTATCGTTGAAGAGGCCCGCCAATCTGGCATTGAAGATATTGTGATCGTTAGCGGGAAGAGTAAGCGCTCGATTGAAGACCACTTTGATTCCAATCCAGAATTGGAAGATAACTTGATTGCGAAGCACAAGACCGAGATGCTGAAACTGGTTCAAGAGACGACGGACATCAACCTGTATTTTATCCGCCAATCCCACCCACGTGGGTTAGGGGACGCCGTGTTGACGGCGAAGGCCTTTATTGGCAATGAACCGTTTGTCGTGATGTTGGGTGATGACATGATGCATGATCAAGTGCCACTGACCCAACAGTTGATCGATAGCTATCAGGAAACGGGCGCCTCGACCTTAGCCGTTATGCGCGTACCGCACGAAGATACTGCCAAATACGGCGTGATCGACCCAACCGCAGAAGTTAAGCCGGGACTCTTCAACGTGAAGAACTTTGTCGAAAAGCCAACCCCAGAACAGGCCCCTTCTGATTTAGCAATTATCGGTCGGTACTTGTTCAATCCGGAAATTTTCGACGCGCTGGAACACACGGCCCCTGGTAAGGGCGGCGAGGTGCAGTTAACGGATGCAATTGACTTGTTAAACCGGACACAGCGGGTGTTTGCCCACGAATTCAAGGGCGAGCGGCACGATGTTGGCAACAAGTTTGGCTGGTTGAAGACGAATATCGAATACGGCCTGCAACATCCTGAAGTGAAGGATGAATTGCGGCAATACCTTGAACAGATTGGCCAGCAGTTACTGGCAGAGGACCAACGCAAGTAGCTGATAGTCAAATTGAATCAGTTGGCTAGTCAAAGTAATAGACAAACTTACAAAAAGATAGTAAAGTAAACATCATTAAATTAAGCACTCAATCAACGGATTGGGTTGTGAAAGGGGAACAAAGATGGCAAAACAGTACGACGTTATTGTGATTGGTGCGGGTCCCGGTGGGATGACCGCAGCCTTATACGCTTCTCGGGCGAACTTGTCCGTTTTGATGCTTGACCGCGGTATTTACGGTGGTCAAATGAACAACACGGCGGCAATCGAGAACTATCCCGGTTTCTCCTCAGTGTTAGGGCCAGATTTGGCGCAAAACATGTACCAAGGGGCAACCCAGTTTGGGGCTGAATATGCTTATGGCAACGTTGAAGGCGTGACTGATCAAGGTGACGTTAAGATCGTGAAAACTGATTCCGACACGTTTGAAGCCAAAGCCGTTGTGATTGCAACTGGTTCTGAATACCGTAAACTCGGTGTTCCTGGTGAAGAAGCCTATGGTGGCCGGGGTGTGTCGTACTGTGCCGTTTGTGATGGTAACTTCTTTAAGGGTCGTGAAGTCATCGTCGTTGGTGGCGGCGACTCAGCCATTGAAGAAGGCCTTTACCTCACTCAACTTGCTTCCAAGGTAACGGTTATTCACCGTCGCGATCAATTACGCGCGCAAAAGATTTTACAAGACCGCGCATTTGCTAACGACAAGATGAACTTTGTTTGGAACACCAACGTTACTGAAGTTTTAGGTGACGATGACAAGGTGACCGGTGTTAAAATCAAGAACAACCAAACTGGCGAAGAATCAACCATTGATGCTAGTGGCGTCTTCATTTACGTCGGTATTTTACCTAAGACTGATGAATTCGGCGACCTCGGCATTACTGACGAAATCGGCTGGATTCCAACCGATGGCGAAATGGCAACTAAGGTTCCTGGTATCTACGCGATCGGTGACGTTCGCGCGAAGGACCTTCGCCAAATCACCACTGCAGTCGGCGATGGTGGCATTGCTGGACAACAAGTGTTTAAGTACATCGAAGCTTTGGCTGATAAGCAAAGCGTTAACTAAACAAGAGATGATGAAGCCGTCGTTGCTGTATGTAACGGTGGCTTTTTTTGTTGTCGTTTGTGTCCAGCGTAAGCATGTTTAGTTTGTGAAGTGATTCT
>NZ_BBAD01000038.1 GCF_001311075.1 Secundilactobacillus similis DSM 23365 = JCM 2765 | reverse complement strand
GTAAACAAAAAAGGCCAACGTCAATAAAACGCCAGCTTCCATCAATAGAACTCACAACACCGGTAACTCCGGTTTGTTGAAATAATAGCCCTGTAACAAATTAATGCCAAGTTCGTCATGCGCCCAAGCAACTTCATCGGCATTTTCAACGCCTTCTAGAATAAACATCAAGTTGTTTTCCTTAGCAATGTTTAACCAGAATCGAACGCGTTCTTGCATCTGATCAGCATCGTTACCTTTGCGTAGATTTTGCATCGCAAATTTAACCCCGTTCACGTACGGCAGTAAACCGCGAACGACTTCGAAACTGTTGTCGCTTCCCACGTCATCGATTTCAACTCGAATGCCACCTAACCGATAAATGGCAGTAATTCGGCGCATCGTGACGATATCGGGAACATCCGTGATTTCTACCGTCAGCTCTGCCGGCCCTTCACCGCTTGCTTGGAAGTTCGTCAGGGATTTAGCCACGGCTTCATCTTCAAACTGGCCCTGGGTCAAGTTGATTGAGAGTTTGTTGATATGACTGCTAGCCAACGCCTTTTTCATCAAATCGATTTGGGTATCGACCGAAATATCAAACAGCGCCGGTAGGATCCAGCGGTCGTGTTCATGGTCAAACATTCGCAATAATAGCTCGTTTCGATAGCGATCATATTCCGGCGTAGAGACGTCCGTAATTCCCTGCGTGAAGAAGGCGTACGTTGCCAACAAATCGTGGTTCGACCGTTGGTGCAACGTCTCACCTTCCACCGTGATCGTATCCCGACCAGCCCGCTTGCTCAGATATAAATTATCATCGGCCCGTTTATACGTGTCTTCAATCGTCCGGTCAGTATCACGCATTGCCGTCATCCCAATTGAAATTGTAATGGCCACATCGTAATCACCGTAGGAAAAGTGCTGCTTACGAATCGTCTCCCAGCACTCCTTAGCAACCGGCAAGACCTCTTCAGGCGTCTGATTAGGAAAGGTAATGTTAAACTCTTCCCCACCAGTTCGGTAAATCCGATGAGCATCACCGTATTTGCCCAACACCTCACTCAACGATGTCGCCACGCCAATTAAAATCGCGTTACCGGCCAAATGCCCGTAGTGGTCGTTGATCTGTTTGAAGTGATCGATATCTAAACCAATCAACGTCAAAGGTTCCCCGTTTTCGCGAGCCTCATCAAACATTTCGGTGATATCGTGTTGATACAGTGAATACGTCTTGGCGTTGGTTAATTGATCGTAGTTCGCCAACTGTTGCATTTTAATATTCTTAACCGATTCGTGGTGCTGCCGAATCCACAATAGGGCGGAGATGCCGGCCATGCAACCAAACATAAAAATCGCCTGAATGGCAATCATCGCTCGATCTCCCGGCGCTGAAAACGGTGGTAGGAACGACCAGAACACAACGGCTAGTGCGGTAAACAAAATCACACTCTCTACGAAACTCTCTCGAATTCGTGACCGAAAACGGCGCATCACAACGACCCCAACCACTAAAAAGGCAACGGCAATCCAAAAACGGGTTGTTTCGTAAGTCCCCATATAATGCATCAGCCAAACACTAAGCATGCCAATGATTCGTAGCGCAACCTCTGACTTATTAATTCCGGTATCGAGTAACGGAAAAATCAGCAAAAACAACCCCACGTTGTGAAACATCATCGAATCGGGGCCCTTAACGTACCCCATCAAATGAAAAATCATGCCCGTGCCGATCGACATCACCATTAACAGCATTCGGCCACCAATTTGACGCCAACGTTGAACATCAGCAGTTCGAAAGCTATACACATACAGTTTTTGATAGTAACTCACAAACCCAGAGGCAAAAAACGTCGCAATAATCAACTGCGCCAACAGCATCGGCAGCGACAAGACTGTTAAATGTAACACCATATTCAAATGAATCCCTAATATCGTATGTGACATCTATCTTCCCTCAATCATTCCGAGCTATCTGACCACGATAACTCGCCTTTTAATCACCCTACCTAATCCATTACTTATAAGTAAAAGTATACAATAACTTCCCCGATATCGACATTACAAATATTCGAATTTGTGTAACATTAGCCACTGTTAGCCGATTTCATTGACAAGTCTACGGGTTACGCTTATGTCCAGCGTAAGTGTGCGGAGCGAGACGGGTTGAGAGCAGTGTGCAAGGTAACATCGGTGAAGGCGCCCGGGCCTGGCGGGTTTACCGATGTTGCCTTGCATGCAGCTCTCAGTCTCGCGCAGCACCATTCGACGCGGTAGCCAGAAAGCGCGTGGTTGACAAGTTTCTACAACTTCAGGAACCCTGGGAATAACAGTTTAAATGGCGCCGAATCTTGTAGCCTGAACGAGCGCTTTTTGATGCGGCTTTGGCGAGCGAAGCTATGACAAACAGCCTACAACCAAATCGCACCCAACACTAACGCTGGACACAATCAACAGCACAAAAAAGCACCAACTCTCAATCGAGTCAGTGCTTCAAAATTCAACGTTATTTTGCCGTAATGTAACCCTGAGCCTTCAACAGTTCGGCACAGAGAACCGCACCACCAGCGGCGCCACGGGCCGTGTTGTGAGAAAGACCGACAAACTTCCAGTCGTAGACCTTGTCTTCACGTAACCGACCGATGGAAACGCCCATGCCGTTTTCGAAGTTCACGTCTTGGGTGACTTGTGGCCGGTCGTCTTCCGTCATGTACTGAATAAACTGCTTTGGTGCACTTGGTAAGCCCAACCGTTGTGGTTCGCCAGAGTAGTTTTCAAGGGCATCGATCAATTCTTGCTTCGTTGGGTTCTTGTGGAACTTCACGAAAGCAGCAGCCGTGTGCCCGTACAAGACTGGTACTCGGATACATTGGGTGGTGATCACTGGGTTATCCGTTGGGACGATGGCCTTTTGTTCATCGTCAACGTGGCCCCAGATCTTCAATGGTTCGCGTTCAGACTTTTCTTCTTCACCGCTGATGAACGGAATCACGTTGCCCACCATTTCTGGCCAGTCTTTGAAGGTCTTACCAGCACCTGAAATGGCTTGGTAAGTCGTTGCAACGACTTCGTAAGGTTCAAATTGGCGCCAAGCGGATAGTGCTGGCGTATAACTTTGAATCGAACAGTTTGGCTTAACGGCGATGAAGCCGCGCTTCGTACCTAAGCGTTCGCGTTGGTACTTGATGACATCCGTGTGTTCTGGGTTGATTTCTGGAATCACCATTGGCACATCAGCGGTCCAACGGTGGGCGCTGTTATTTGAGACAACTGGTGTTTCAGCCTTAGCGTAGGCTTCTTCCAACTTCCGGGTATCAGCCTTGTCCAAGCTAATGGCAGAGAAGACAAAATCGACTTGGCTGGCAATGTCGTCAACGTTAGCGGCATCTTGTAAAACCAATTGCTTAACGGCTTCTGGTACTGGCACATCCATCTTCCAGCGACCATCAACGGCAGCTTCGTAGGTCTTGCCAGCGCTGTGGGCACTCGCTGCAACTAACACGACTTCAAACCATGGGTGATTGTCGAGTAAGGTGACGAATCGTTGACCGACCATCCCCGTTGCCCCAATCACACCAACTCTTAACTTATCACTCATTTTACGTACCTCGATTTCAGTTCATTTTTAGCACTGAGTCGTCGCCTGCCAAAAGCTGACAAACTGCCCGGTGAGTTGTTATATCATTTAATACATGATTATGGCTTCAATGTCAATTGAATTGACCACAATTTATTAAAGACAGGTTAATTTATTAAAATTGTCTCGTTTTTATAAGCATTTAACGAAAGTCGTCATCCGGTCCATCGCCACTTTCAGATTCTCATCCGAAGCCGCGTAAGAGAAACGAATGTAGCCCTCACCACCAGCACCAAAGGCACTACCGGGAACGCCGCCGACTTTAGCCTTTTCAGCTAAGTCCTTCGCAAACTTCACGTCATCCTTGCCGTAAGCGGCTGGAATCTTAACGAAAGCATAGAATGCTCCTGATGGGGTCGGCATTTCAAGGCCCATCCCATTGATGGCTTGTTCAACGAAATCGCGTCGTTTTTGGTAAACTGCGCGCATCTCAACGGGGTCTTGTAACCCGTTTTCTAAGGCTTCACGCGCACCCGCTTGCGCCGGGTTCGATGGTGAGGTCACCATGAAGGCGTGCATCTTGGTGGCACTGGCCGCAAATTCTGCGGGTGCAGCGATGTAACCGATCCGCCAGCCAGTCATTGCATGAGATTTGGATAATCCGTTGATCAACACAGTCCGTTCTGGTAGTAACTTGGCGATGGAGAAGTGTTCCACGCCGTAGACTAATTCGCTGTAGATTTCATCCGCAATCACGAAGAGGTGGTGGGCTTTGATAACTTCGGCCAACGCTTCAATATCAGCTTGGCTATATTCCACACCAGTTGGGTTGCCTGGGTAGTTTAAGAGGATCGCCTTAACAGCGGGACCCTCCTTGGCCAAGGTCGCTTCCAACCGTTCTGGAGTCAACACAAAGTCGTCCGCTGACGTATCCAATTGAATCACTTCAGCCCCGGCAATGGTGACCAGTGGGAAATACAGGGCGAAGGCTGGTGTTGGGATAATCACCTTATCACCAGGGTTCAACATCGCTAAGAAGCTTGCACAAACCGCTTCCGTTGCCCCAACCGTTGTAATAATTTCAGTTTCAGGATCGTAATCTAATCCTTGGCTCACTTGCAAATAGTGACTGATGGCGCGCCGCAGTTCAATGGTCCCCTTTTGCGCTGAGTAGTGGGAATCGTTATCCTTAATACTTTGGATAGCGGCTTCCTTAACGTGTTCGGGGGTGTTCATGTCCGGTTCCCCTAACGTTAATTTGACGATTCCGGGAATTGCAGAAATCTTTTGATCAAACTCCCGGATTCCGGAAGGTCCCACCTGGTTCAAACGGTCATTGACCTGGCTGGAAAGTTCACTCGCTAATTTTGGCACCGTTGTCACTCCTTAATTAAAATCCGCTGACGATTTCGTTAGCGTCATTTCGAATAATCACGTTACTGCCGTCAGCTTAATTGCCACTGGCGACCAACGTAGTTCGTGAAGCCCATTGGACCTCACCGAATAAGTTTAATATTCACATTATAAAACAATTAGAGGACGTTTTCGAGTCCCACAACTAATTCGTTCAAATCAAGCACGTTATCCATCGCCACTTTGACGCCGGTCATGAAGGATTCGCGATCAAAGGAATCTTGGCGAATCGTCAAGGCTTCCCCCGGGCCGCCAAAGAGGACTTGTTCGTGAGCAACGTAACCTGGTAAGCGAACCGCGTGGATCCGGATCCCGTTGTAGTCGCCACCACGAACACCCGCGAGTGATTCTGTTTCGGCTGGGTTGCCCTGCTTGTGCTTTGGACGAACCTCATCGATCAACTTAGCGGTGCTCAACGCCGTTCCAGAAGGCGCATCCGCCTTGTTGTCGTGATGCATTTCAATAATTTCAACGTCTGGGAAGTAGGCAGCGGCTTCCTTGGCAAACTTCATTAACAACACAGCGGACATGCCGAAGTTTGGTGCAATCAACCCGCCAAGTTGTTGCTTAGCAGCTAGCGCCTGTAATTCGGTCACTTGTTCGTCAGTCAAACCGGTGGTCCCCACAACGGGGTGAATGCCATGTTCGATTGCAAATTTAACGTTGGGATAAACCACGCTTGGTAACGTAAAGTCGATCCAGATATCAGCATCCGTTTGAATGTCATCTAACGCACCAAAAATCTGAACGTTAGCGGGCAGGTCGTAGTCTGCAGGGGTGGTTGACGTCAACCCAGCCGCAAACCCAGCAACCAATTCGTAACCAGCTGTCCGTTGCACTAACCGAACCGCCTTTTGGCCCATCGCACCGGTAAAGCCGGCAATTAATACTTTCGTCATCTAAATTAAGCCTCCAACTCTACGGCAACTTGGTGGGTCAACGCATCAGCATCTAAGTCCAACGCTACGGCTAATTGTGACTTTTCAGCATCGTTCAATGAGGCAATTGGTAAGCGGCAGTCGCCAACGCCAAAGCTTGGGCGTTCAAAACGGCTTGATTGGTGATGGAGATGGGAACATGAAGCAAGCTGCCATCTTAGGGGTCAATTGACGCTTCAACTGACCAGCCTTGGCTAGGTCACCAGCGTACAAGGCATCGTACATCGCCCGAATTTGAGTGCCGTAGATGTGTGAAGCCACTGAGATCACCCCAGCACCGCCAACAACACGGGCAGATAAGGCTTGGGCATCTTCACCACTGTAAACGTAGAAGCCTTCAGCGGTATTTTCAACCAAATACTCAATATCTTCAATTGAGGTACACTGCTTAACACCCGCAATCATTGGGTTTTCGGATAAGGTAACGATCGTGTCGTTGCTCATCGTCACGCCAGTCCGACCAGGAATGTTGTACATGATCAGTGGCTTTTCAGCAGCGGCCGCAACGGCATTGAAGTGCGCGATCATGCCACGTTGGTTAGGCTTGTTGTAGTATGGCACAACCACTAAGGCGTAATCGATGCCGTCAATGTGGGTGACTTCTTGCGTCAATTCAGCGGTTTCGCGGGTGTTGTTGCTCCCGGTACCGGCAATTACTGGTACCCGACCGTTAATGATTTGGGCAAAGCGAGTGTAAAGTTCGATCTTTTCATCATGCTCAACGTTGGGGTTTCACCAGTCGTCCCGCCAATCACGAAACCGCGACTCCCTGTTTCCAATAAGTGGTTGGTCAGGCGTTCAAGGGCGTCGTAGTTAATTTGGTCATTGTCATCAAATGGGGTAATAATTGCGGTCATTAAATCAACGTTTTCTAATGTAGTCATTTGAATTACTTCCTTTTTTAGTTGGCGGTTACGAGCCGTAGATTTTTTTAATTAGCGCGCCATGCGATCCGTCATAAAGCCGGTAATGGCGTTGATACCTGCCATGATTGCGGCTTCGTTAGGGTTCAACGTGGCTGAATGGAGTTGCGAGTCGTCTTCGACCCCCAACCAAAACATAGTCCCGGGAATCTTGGAGAGTAGGTACCCGAAGTCTTCGCCGGTCATTGCTGGCTTCGTTTCGATGTAGTTAACGTCTGAGGCGTTTTCCATGTAATCAATAAAGGGTTGGGTCAGTTCAGGATCATTTTCCACTGGCAGGTAACCACCCTGGTTTAAGGTCACCGTGACATCCGCGTTGAAACTCTTGGCGATGCCATCACCGACTTCTTGCAGGCGTTGGTCGATTTTTTCGATCATCACCTGAGTCAGGCCCCGAATCGTGCCTTCAATGTGGGCGTGGCCGGCAATCACGTTCCGAATCGTTCCGGCTTCAAGCTTGCCTAAGGTGATGACGCCACCTTCGATTGGATCGATGCTCCGAGAAATAATCGTTTGGACTTGGCTGATCAGATGCGCTGCAGCCACCACCATGTCGTTGGCGTCTTGCGGGTAAGCAGCGTGACCGCCCTTGCCTTCAAGGTCAATGTTAACTTCGGTCGTCCCGGCAAACAGCGTGCCCAGTCGACAACCAATCGCACCGGCAGGTAAATCGGGATTGTCGTGTAGGCCGTAAAATTCATCCGGCCGCCATTCCCCTTCAAACACGCCCAGTTCATAGGCGAGCTTACCACCATTTTGACTTTCCTCAGCTGGTTGGAAGAAGAAAATCAGGTTATCGGTTGGTTGGTGTTCTGAGAAGTAACTCAAAACGCCCAAGGCAACCGTCATGTGAATATCGTGACCACAAGCATGCATCACGCCAGGTTTTTAGAAGCAAACGGTAAGCCGGTCTTTTCGCTCACCGGTAAAGCATCGATATCCGTCCGGTAACCCAGCGTTCGCTGTGGTGCGCTACCAGCAACCCGTACTAACAGGGCTGTCGGCAGATCCGGCACGTGTTTAATGGTTAAATACTGCTGGTTGAAACCAGTAATCACCTTTTCCAAGTAGGCTGCTGTCCGAAATTCGTTGAGCGCCAACTCTGGCATGGCGTGTAAATCACGCCGAATCTGAATGAGGTTTTTCTCTGTTAGTACGGCCATGTCATCACAACTTTCTTAAATCGTCTTCCAAACCGGTCTTCGACTCAGTTTGGTCATCAACATTCTTAACGAACCGGGCAGGTACTCCGGCCACCATCGTGTGTGGCGCAACGTCTTTAGTCACAATGGCGCCGGCCGCAACAACGGCCCCTTCGCCAACGTGAACGCCTTCGATCACAACGGCGTTGGCACCAATCAACACGTTATCGTCAACCCGAACTGGTTGAGCTGAAGCGGGTTCAACCACCCCAGCTAACACGGTCCCGGCACCGATGTGGGCGTGTTTACCAACGATGGCCCGACCACCTAAGATAGCACCCATGTCGATCATGGTATCAGCGCCGATTTCAGCACCAATGTTGATCACGGCCCCCATCATGATGACGGCGTTGTCGCCAATCAACACTTGGTCGCGAATCAAGGCACCGGGTTCGATCCGGGCGTTGATGCCCTTCATATCTAATAATGGAACAGCGGAGTTACGGGTTTGGTTTTCAACTTCGGTTTCGGTGATTTCAGCCTTATGGGCTGCCAAGAACGGACTGACATCCGCCCAGTCACCAAACAGCACGCCAGTCTTTGTTTCAATGAAGGCTTTGATACTTTCAGGGACGTCCAGGTTCGCAAGGTCGCCCTTGATGTAAACCTTCACCGGCGTCTTCTTTGGGGCGTTGCCAATAAAATCAATAATTGCTTGTGCGTCTAATTCAGCCATTTAGTTCTCCTCGTCTCTCTCGTTTAAATATAATAGGTAGTTTTTTATTGTTATTTTGCTTGGTAAGGTCGATCTAACCGCGTCAGGTCGGCGTATGATTCGCGTTCAACAACTAACGCTGATTCACCGTTTTCCACGAAGACCACTGCGGGCCGGGGATTGCGGTTGTAGTTAGAAGCCATTGAGTAACCGTAAGCGCCGGTGTCCAAGATGGCCACCACGTCGCCGGGCTTCGTTGCTGGTAACTTGGCGTTGTCGATCAGGATGTCGCCGGATTCACAGTATTTCCCAGCCAAATGCACCGTTTCGGTTGGCTTGGCGGCTGGGTCGTTAGCGAGCACGGCTTCATATTCGGCTTGATACAAGGCTGGCCGAATATTGTCACCCATCCCGCCGTCAACGGTGAGGTAACTTTGCAGGCCAGGAACGTCTTTGCGGGACCCCACCGTGTACAGGCTGTAACCAGCAGGACCGGCAATTGAGCGACCTGGTTCGATCCAAACGGCCGGCATGTCTAAGCCGCGGTCACTGGCACTTTGCTTGATGGTCTTCACGATGGCGTCCACGAATGCTTCAGGGGCCAGTGGGTGATCATCCTTCGTATATTGAATCCCGAAGCCGCCACCA
Source organism: Secundilactobacillus similis DSM 23365 = JCM 2765 (assembly GCF_001311075.1). Taxonomy (GTDB): domain Bacteria; phylum Bacillota; class Bacilli; order Lactobacillales; family Lactobacillaceae; genus Secundilactobacillus; species Secundilactobacillus similis. The sequence goes on along the minus strand of NZ_BBAD01000038.1, from coordinate 20,260 downwards.
ACGTTGATGACTTCTGGTTGGTAACCGAATTGGGCGTGCCAGTCGGCCGCAATCTCTACTAATTTATCGGCGGCCATTTGAAACCCGTTCAGTTCAAAAATTTGGGAACCGATGTGGGCGTGAATCCCAAGCATGTTCATCCGAGGGTTCGCTAGCACTTGTTGAAGAGCTTGGCAGCTTGGCCAGAGTTTAAATCGAAGCCAAACTTACTATCTTCTTGCCCGGTTGAAATGTACTCGTGAGTGTGGGCTGAAACTCCGGGGGTGATGCGCATCATTACAGCGGCGCTGGTATCGTGAGCTTCCAGAACATCGTTTAAGAGCTCGATTTCATGGAAGTTATCCAACACGATCACGCCAACGTGGTTGCTGACGGCCATCTCTAATTCTGCTTGGAACTTGTTGTTACCGTGGAAACTCACGTGAGCCATTGGGAAACCGGCTTGAATGGCGGTGTATAACTCGCCACCGGAAACCACGTCGATGTGGGCGTCTTCTTGGTCGATCACTTGGTACATCGCAATCGTTGCAAAGGCCTTGCTGGCATAGCTGACGGCGTAATCAACGCCGTTATCTTCAAAAACGGATTTGAATCGCCGAATCTGATTACGAATCTTCGAGACATCGTATACGGCCAGTGGCGTTTGGTACTGGGCAGCAAGTTTCGTTGCATCTACACCGCCAATGGTTAAATGCCCTGCTTCGTTAATCTGTTGGTTCGTCAATTGTTCACTCATGTTGTGACCTCCGCTAATTGTTGTTTTTCACGCTAAATGCTGCCTAAGACGTCAAAAAGGGATCCTTTTGTTTGCACTAAACAAAAGGATCCCCAAATATTATGATCACATCATTATTCGGTAGTATCATTTTCGATAGCGCCCCGCGGGGATATGCCCCGCGACAGTCCGTGATTTCTTAAACCACGTCCCAGCTAACTTACCGCTGTAACAGCAAGCGCTTCGGCGACCGCCCCTTTTGACCAGCTTCAACGTTCTTACAGAAACTCAGCTGATGGACTCATGTGGGTCGCAACCTCTTCGATTTACTTAAGAGTTTATAATGGTTTTCTTAGATAGTCAAGGGTAATTTTAATTTAGAGCGCAAACCGAGGCGGTTAGAAGGTGGTGGGTAAGGCAGGATAAGCGAAACTGGCTGAACTTTGGCCAGTTTTGCTTATCCTGCTTTACCCGTAACCTTCTGCCTCGGTTTGCGCGTTTTGGCGTGGTGGCCAGAACGAACCAAGTTCAACAAGCTTCACCACGTAATTGACCTGCAAAAATTAAAAGCCCCAGTGGCGCCGAAATTACATAACAGTAGCGCTCGTCGCCAGTAACTGTCTCGTGAGAAAAAACGTCAATCGATTTTTGACAGTTTTACTTGTGACGCCCTTATCTGCAACCTCCTGCCTCGGTTTGCACGTTTACTAACACAGTCTCATTCCAACTACCATGCCGAAACGTACGAAAGAAAAGTAACAAGTTGCATGTAAGCCGGGCCAAGCAACACTGCCAAACCCAGCAGCTTCACTTCATCCAACTTACCCACCACCTGCCAACCGCTTTTTTCACACACTCTCAAAAAAACATTATTACTACTTACCCCCACCAAAACCCGCCCTACAATCCTCAAATAAAAGTTGCGAAACGTTTGGAAAATGTTAGAATTCAATTTAATTATTAACCGTTCGTGATAGTTTCGACTGGCACGTTAACGGACAAGGAGTGACTCGATAGTGAAAGTCGTTAAGTTCGGGGGCAGCTCATTAGCTGATGGCCCTCAGTTTCAAAAGGTAATTGATATTATGACCGCGGATGCAGATCGTCAAGTGATGATCACTTCAGCTCCCGGTAAACGGTTCGATGATGATATTAAGGTCACCGATCTTTTAATTAAATATGCAGAAGTAACGATTAAAAATTCAGATACGGCTGACGTTTTCGATCAAATTTTTGCCCGTTACGAAGCCATTGGTGACTTCTTCAACTTAACCGAAGACGACCTCGCCCCCATTTGGATGACGTTAAACGAACTGCCCACTCAGGATTATCCTGATGATAACTACCTGATGGCTGCTTTCAAGGCCCACGGCGAACGCTTGAACGCCCGTTTAATGGCAATTGTTTTAAACAAACTTGGCATTAACGCCCGCTTTGTGGATCCAAAAGAAATCGGCCTCGTGGTCAGTGATGAACCCAACAACGCCAGCGTCCTTCCCGAAACCTACGATAACTTCGCTAAGTTTACCTATGGTGATGAAAAACTTATCTTCCCAGGTTTCTTTGGCTTCACTGAAGCCGGTCAAATTGCGACCTTTTCTCGTGGTGGCTCTGACATTACCGGCGCCATCGTCGTTCGTGGGTTGAAAGCCGACCTCTACGAAAACTTCACCGACGTTGACGCCATTTACGCCGCCAATCCTAAAATCGTTGACCACCCACTGGCCATCCCAAAGATGACGTACCGGGAGATGCGGGAACTTTCCTACGCTGGTTTCTCAGTCTTTCACGATGAAGCCATCATTCCCGCCATTGAAGGTCAGATTCCAATCAACGTTAAAAACACCAACCGGCCTGAACTTCCCGGGACGTTAATCGTTCCCGAAACACAGGTCCACCCCACCCAAACCATCACCGGGGTTGCCAGTTCCAACCGGTTCGCAGCACTTTACCTGCACCGCTACCTGTTGAACAAGGAAGTTGGCTTCACGCTGAAACTGCTCCAAGTGCTCTACGCATACGGCGTTTCCTACGAACACATGCCTTCTGGGATCGATGATTTAACGATTATTTTTGACAAATCACAACTCAATGACGACACCATTCACGCTATGTGCAGTGATATCGAAGACGCCCTTCACCCCGATACCCTCGAATGGATCGACGATTACGCCATCATCATGGTGGTCGGCGAAGGCATGCGCAACAAGGTCGGTGCCATTGAACACATCGTGGCCCCACTGGTTCAACGTGAGATTGGCGTTCACATGATCAACCAAGGCGCTTCCCGAATTTCAATCATGTTGGGGACTCGCCAGGCGGATGCGGACGAAGCCGTCAAAGGCATTTATAACGAATTTTTCAACAAATAATAAGCTAAACACACGACAATGACAGGTTAACCTGCTAGAATAAGCAACATTATTAATTACCCGATAAGGAGCGCTCACAATGGTGCAATTACGCAAGGTTCATGGTTCCGAAAACCACTTTTTCTTACTCGACCAAACCACGTTGGCTCAAAAGCTAACCGACCCCGAACTGGTCGCTTTGGCCCAACAACTTACTAACCCAGCGACCGGGATCTTAGACGGCGCCGATGGTATCTTAGTTGTCGATGATTCCGAACACGACAACGTTTTAGGCCAAATGCGGGTCATCAACGCTGATGGTAGCGAAGCCTCAATGTGTGGTAACGGTCTGCGGACGGTTTCCCGGTATTTGTCAGAGAAATACCACACGAACCAGTTCAAGGTTCAGACCTTAACTGCTGACCTTCAAGTTAGCCGCCAAAGCGACTTGGCCGCACAAGTCCCTGCCTTTAGCGTTGAGATTTCCCCCGTCCGCTTCAATCCTGAAGCCTTTCCGTTCCAAAACCTTGGTGATGGCGCTTTAATCGACACACCGGTGCCCGCCTTCGTTAGTGGCTTAAACTTCACCGCAATTGCCGTTCCGAACCCGCACTTGATCAGTTTTGTGACCGAAGATGGCATTAATAACGATGATTTAGGCAACTTGGGCACTAAGTTAAACCAGCCAAACGAGTACTTCCCGGATGGTGTTAACGTTAGCTTCGCCCAAATTCTAGGCAAGAACCAACTCTTCGTCCGCACCTTCGAACGGGGCGTTGGTTTCACAAATGCTTGTGGTACTGGCATGTCAGCAACAAGTTTAGCTTTCGCCATGACGCACGCCAACCTCGCCGACTTTGACCAATTAATTACCGTTTACAACCCAGGTGGGATGGTCAAGACTCGTGTTCACCAAACCGAAGATCGTTACTGGATCGACTTGATCGGTAACGCTACTGAAACACACTTCATCGACGTTGACGAAGCCGAACTCCACGCCGCTAACGTCACTGATGCAACGACCGACGTCACCGAAACCACTGAAGAAGCAGCTTACTTGAAGTTTGTGGACTCATTGCCAAAGGTTTCTAGCATCGCGGTTAAGAAGTAATTTTGAATAGATATGCAAAACACGTTACCGAATGCATTGTTCGGTAACGTGCTTTTTTGCTGTTATGTGCTGTCGCTTGTGTCCAGCGTAAGTGTGTTGCTATTCAGTTTGTGAAGTACGATGATTTGCGTAAACTGTCGATTCCGGTAAGCGACTAGGTTCCTGCTGTGGGGCCGGCCTGAGCCGAAGAGCGGTCTCAGACCTCGAATCTAAGCCTCGCCAAAATTCGTGCGAGTCTTAGATTCGTCCCCGATAATTGGCGGTTGTTGGAAAAGCGTCAACAACCGCCAATTATCGCGACACAGCATACACCTATCCGCTTACCTGCATCTCACATTGCACAGGTAGGCACTATTGTAGACCATCTCAGGTGCTTAATTAGTCAACTTGCGGCGGTATCACAATAACACTAACGTTGATTCAACAAACGCCTGAATTGACCAGTAGTCGCCGTTCCATATTCGCACTGGCCACTTCTGAATGTCAACGCAACGACGTTAAGTCCACGCAAACGTGATGCGCAACTGGCAGTTTTAGTATTACGCACTCGTTGATTCGTTGTGACTACTGAACATTGACCACGATTGTTTTCACAGTTGCTGAGTTACAAACCAACGTTGCCGTCACGCAGTTTCGTGAACTTCAGAATGTAACAATCAGCATTTCTGGTGGCCATCAACGCACTATGTAGCGGGAGGCGGAGGCGCGCGGGGCTCAGCAGTGTCGGTATGACTTAGGCAGTCGTGCCCCGTGGGGTTCGGGGTGCGAGTGCCTTAGTCATACGCGGGTCCGGAGAGATCCGGCATGGCGGTCCTCAGCCATTCCTAGCTCGTAGGCCCGCGACCCAGCAAAGCTTGGAAGCCTATCTGGCCATTGCGTTCCAGTCCCCGCATAGCGCCGGAGCCTCCCGCGGCATCTTCCCACTATATAAAACCAGAATCATTTCACAAACTAAACATGCTTACGCTGGACACAAGTGACAACAAAAAGCGTCAGCGATTACAATAATCACTAACGCTTTCATCAACTAACCTATGCCAACTTACTCTGTGCCAGTTTCAGCACTGCATCCGCCACAGTTTCACTCGTAAACCGCTGCATCGGCGTGATGCCATGACGATCCTTGTATGCCACGGATGGGTCGCAACTACGGCGACGCTCAAGCCGTTTTCGGTCAGGAAAACCTGCCCCAATTGCTTGAACTTGCCCTTGGTATGCCGGCCTGTTCGCCACGAATGTAACTGAAAGTCGGTTTGATCCTTAATGACGTACTGGCCACTCTGGTCCTGTTCAACCGGAACGCCCACGTACTCACTAACGGGATACTTTGCTTTTGCCACAATGTCACCTACTGTTTATCAATTAAAATTTCGGCTACTAAGTCGCTTAACTCATCGTCGCTCAACAACTTACGTAACCACCGTTTATTGAGCTTAGCCGTTAAATCAGCGCTTGTCAACGGGGCATCCGTTAGTTGGGTTTCAAGTTTATGCGCCAATTTTGCATCCAACAAATCACCATAAACGGCAACCTTCGTAATCGTTTGGTCCGTGACCATCAAGTTAAGGGTCAAGTTACCAGCCGCAAACTGCTTGAAACGGTAGCGGTTGAAGCCCGGATTTTCGCCGTAATTCCAGTCTGCTGTGCGGTATTTTTCGGCTAAACGGGCATCAATGACTTTCCAGTCGTTATCCGTTAGGTGATAGGTTTCGATATCGCTGAGTTGGTCAACGTGGAACAACTTCAGCAACAATTGCTCCTTGAAGCCTTCGCTGTCGAGTTGTTGATATTTAGGTGCCAAATGCGACTTGATATTTTCGATATCACTGCGGTTTGATTTGACCCACTTGCCGTTGATGCGATCTTCAACCGGATGCAGGGCTTCGCTTGCGGCCGCAATGTCCATATCAAACATCAACGTCCCACCAGCAGCGTAAGCGTCACCCGCTTTCACCATTGTCATCCCTGTGAACTTATGGTTATTGACAACGAGGTCACTGCGACCCCGCAGTTCAGCATCCGTCGCACCTAATTCATGCAACGCGTCCAAGACAGGCATCGCAAAACTACTGTAATCGCCCCACTTAGAACCGTCATCAGGATCGCCAACAACGATGTTTTCAAAAATCAGATTGCCCATATCATGATAAACTGCCCCACCACCAGATGAGCGGCGAACTAGTTCAATATCGTTCTCTCGAAGGTATGGGACATTTACCTCGGCAAATACATTTTGGTTAACACCAACGATCACTGATGGCGCGTTAATATACATGATTAGCCCGTGTCCGGGAAGTTTTAAGTCATTGATCAAGTAATTATCCAACGATTGGTTCACAATCGGATCGTAAACTGGTTGGCCATTTCGGCTAGTATCGATTAAAAACATGCGCGGATTCCTCCTGTATTTTCAGGTATCTAGCTCTATTCTAAAGTTTTTCGCGTGATTATGCCATGATTAATGTCAACCGCTTTCTTAATTTGTGAAATCTCGGTATACTGATGGTAATAGAACATTTAGAGGGAGACGATCATTATGGCAACACAACCATCATTCTGGACAAAATTGGTCCAAAGCATTAAACGACTTTTCGGTGGCCAACCGGAATTTAAACCAACTGAAAAAGATGGCGTTTGGTACCAACAGGTTAAACCTGGCGTTATTCGGATGGGAATCACTGCGGACGCCTACCAAGACTTAGGCGATATTTCATTTATGGACTTCTCCTCACCAGATAACAAACTCGAAACTGGCGATGACCTGCTTGAGTTAGAGGGCGCCAAAGCCGTTGAAACTTTAAAGTCACCCATCAGTGGCACGATCATTGCGCGTAATAATGACCTGTTACAACAAACTGATCAACTGGGTAATCGGGCAATGAAGGATAACTGGTTGGTGGAAGTGCAAAGCGCCTAACCCTAAAACTAGTGTTAGTCAAATCAAAACGAGTTCGCCATTTTTCAAAATCGGCGGACTTTTTTGTCACAACGCAACTAAAATCACACAAAAATCCGGTGACTACCTATCAGGTAACCACCGGATTTTTAGTTATATCTTGAAACGACTCACGTTACTTTTCGTTTTCAAGCTTTTCAGCATCTTCGTCAATAGTTGCGAAGCCAGACTTGGTGCTCTTTGGCTTTGGGTGCTTTGCGCGCTCTTCTTCCGCTTTTTCGATCAATGCCTTACGTTGTTCCTTACTTAACTTGTTAGCCATTTAAATCGCGCTCCCTTACTATTTCAAAACTGTTAGGGCTTCCTAACAGTTCTTATGGTAGCACTTTTTTCGAGATTTGTTAAAAATATATGGCTGGCTTAACGAAATGTTCATTAACTTTGTAGAATAAACAACAATAATGTCGTTTTCCAACTCAAATGCAGCTTCAGATAACTGTCACTTAACGCCCATTTTATAGTCATTGTCGCAAATATTTAGTTGTTCTCATCAAGTATCAAATTCGAAAAAAATTGACGTCGGTATCGTTGCCCTTTTTGCTTATCTACCGACTGTTTAGGTTGGAATCAACTTTCTTTTTAAATTAAAGCCGAATTAAATTGCAATTCACCGCTAGTATTATTCGCAGTTTTGTTATAAAATCAATTCAAATCTGGAATTCAATTCGCGCTAAATTAGCAATATTCACAAAAAAATTATTGCATATGCAGTTTTTTGCATAAATTAAAACGCGGTTGAAATAACTGATTTTTCCATTGTTTGTAAAAAATGCTATTGTATCAAGGTTTGAGAACGTTGTCACTCGTTGTTCACAGTTAAAGTTATGTTGGAATTAGTTAATCAATTAAGTTTATAACAATGCATATATTTAGTTAAAAACTTATAAATAACTGATTTTTACAGTTTTAATGCATAAACACGCTTGACATATTCTCATAATTCTCTTATCTTATACAAAAAGCAATTAACACCGTCCCGTGAGGCGGAAATTGAGGAGGTTATTCAAACATGAAAAAATATTTAACACTTGAGAACGGTGATCAGTTCATTGGAACTGCCTGTGGTGATTTAAGCAAAGAAATTAAAGGTGAACTTGTCTTCACAACCAGCATGGTCGGGTACCAAGAAACCCTCACTGACCCCTCATACACCAACCAGATTATTACATTTACCTATCCCCTTATCGGCAACTACGGCATTTCGCTTCACGCAAATCAATCGCCGACCGTTGCTGCGTCGGCCGTTGTTATGCAAGAACTTGCATCAACGGTTTTTCATTACCAAAGTGTCATGACTTTGGATGAATTCTTGAAAAAGGCCGGCGTTCCTGGGATTGCAGGTATCGATACGCGTCAATTGACGAAGATCATTCGGAAGCATGGGACGATGAAAGCCAGCTTAACCAATCAACCTTTGGCCGCTAGCAGCTTTAACACCACTCAATCCGTTGAATCGGTTGTCAAATCCGCAACCTTCTCAACCCCTCAGGCCGAAAAGCCTGACCACGTGGTCCTGATGGACTTTGGCGTTAAAACCAACATCGTGGAATCACTTAAGAACTTTGGCGCCAACGTGACCGTTGTAACGCCGGATGCTAGTTTTGAATCCATTTCAGCCCTGCACCCAGATGGATCTTACTCTCTAACGGGCCAGGCAACCCTGAGGATTTTGCGGACGCCTTACCCGTCATCCGTCAACTTCAAGACACCTACCCACTGTTCGGTATCTGCCTTGGTCATCAACTATTAGCCTTGGCTAACGGCGCCCGGACCTACAAAATGGTCTTTGGTCACCGTGGCATCAACCATCCCGTTAAGAACCTGTTAACTGGCGAAGTGGTCATCACTTCTCAAAACCATGGTTATGCCGTTGACGTTGATTCAGTTGAAGATACCCCACTCGAAGTGACCGCGCTTGAAATCAATGATAAGACCTGCGAAGGCCTGCGCTATCCGGGACGACCCGTCTTTTCAGTGCAGTACCATCCAGAAGCCGCACCTGGCCCACACGAAGCCACTCGGCTATTCAGTCAATTTATCGATTTAATGCACGCGAACGGGGGAGTAGAAAATGCCTAAAAGAACAGATATTAACAAAATCGTCATCATTGGTTCCGGTCCAATCGTGATCGGCCAAGCCGCTGAATTTGACTACGCTGGTAGCCAAGCGTGCTTAAGCTTGAAGGAGGAAGGCTACGAAACCATCCTCATCAACTCTAACCCCGCCACGATCATGACCGACGACGAAATCGCCGATAAGGTCTACCTCGAACCACTGACGGTTGAGAGTGTCACTGAAATTTTGAAAAAAGAACAACCAGACGCCATCTTACCAACTTTGGGTGGCCAAACTGGTTTAAACTTGGCCGTTAAACTGGCTAAAACCGGTGTCTTAAAGGAACTCAACATCGAACTCCTTGGCACCAACTTACACACCATTAACCAAGCCGAAGACCGGGAAGAATTCAAAGCGTTGATGCATGAACTGGATCAACCGATTCCACCTTCGTTGACGGTTTACGACTTACAAGCCGGCTTAGACTTTGCTCATGAAATTGGCTACCCCGTTATCATTCGGCCAGCCTACACCTTGGGCGGTACTGGTGGCGGCTTCGCCAACAACGATGCCGAAATGACTACGGTGCTTAGCCGTGGTTTGACCATGTCACCTGAAACGGAATGCTTGATTGAAAAGAGCATCGCCGGCTACAAGGAAATTGAATTTGAAGTCATGCGTGACCACAATGGGAGTTCCATCATTGTGACTGGGATGGAAAACTTTGATCCCGTGGGTGTGCATACCGGTGATTCCATCGTGTTTGCCCCAACCCAAACGCTGACTGATAAAGAATATCAACGGCTCCGGGACGCTTCCTTGACCATCGTGAACGCCTTGAAGATCGAAGGCGGCTGCAACGTGCAACTGGCCCAAGATCCTTATAGCGAAGCTTACTACGTCATTGAAGTTAACCCGCGGGTCAGCCGGTCATCTGCTTTGGCTTCCAAAGCAACTGGTTACCCAATCGCCAAAATCGCGGCTAAAATCGCAGTGGGCTTGAACCTTGATGAAATCATCAACCCAATCACCCAAACGACTTACGCGATGTTTGAACCCGCTTTGGACTATGTGGTTGCTAAGATCCCCCGCTTTGCATTTGACAAATTCTACAATGCTGATCGGACTTAGGGACCCAAATGAAGGCCACCGGTGAAGTCATGGCGATTGGGAGCAACATTGAAGAATCACTGCTCAAAGCTGTTCAATCACTTGAATTGGATACTAAGATGCAAAACACCCTGTTGCCAGAAGATGCTGAAGGCAAGTCCTTAGACGAACTACTGGCAAAGATTCCGGTCGATACTGACATTCGGTTGTTCGAATTATTTGCCGCCATCGCTAAAGGTGCGACCCTCGAACAACTTCACGATGCCACCAAGATCGATGAATTCTTCCTCATCAAGTTGTTCAACATCATGGACATGCAAAAGCAACTGGTGACTGGCATGTTGACCGCTGACCTTGTGCTTCAAGCGCAAAAGCTCGGCTTCGATGACGCCATGATCAAGGCGGTTAACCCCGTCAACGACCACGAACTCAAGCAACTCCATGAAATGCTGATCAACAACTCGTCTACAAGATGGTTGATACCTGCGCCGCTGAATTTGAAAGCTTCACCCCCTACTTCTACAGCACAGTGGGGACTGAAAACGAAAGCAAGCCACTCGGTAACAGCATCGTTGTTATCGGTGCTGGTCCAATCCGGATCGGCCAAGGGGTTGAATTTGACTACACCACTGTTCACTCAGTTAAAGCCATTCAATCTGCTGGTTACAACGCCATCATCATCAACAACAATCCTGAAACCGTGTCTACCGACTTCTCAATTTCAGATAAGCTTTACTTCGAACCACTGACGATCGACAGTGTGATGAACATCATCAACCTGGAACAACCAATCGGTGTCATTGTGCAATTCGGTGGTCAAACGGCTATCAACTTGACCCAAGAACTGACCGACCGTGGTGTTCACATCTTAGGAACGTCAATGGACGGCATCGAACAAACCGAAAACCGGCACGACTTCGAAGAACTGTTGATTGCTAAAGGCATCGCTCATCCAAAGGGCGATACCGCAATGAACATGGAAGAAGCGCACCACATCGCAACTGCTTTAGGCTACCCAGTTCTCGTTCGGCCAAGTTTCGTGCTTGGTGGTAAAGGGATGGCCATCGTTCATAACCAAGACGAATTAAACGACTATCTGATTCCAGCCTTGAAGAACAGTGGTGGCCAACCAATCTTGGTTGATAAATACATCCATGGGACTGAATGTGAAGTTGATATCCTGAGTGACGGCGATCAAGTCTTCATTCCAGGCATCATGGAACATTTGGAAGGCGCTGGGTCCATTCAGGTGATTCAATCGCCATGTACCCACCACAGCATTTAACCGATGCTCAAAAAGCTGAAATCGTAAAAATTGCCACTCAAATCGGTGAATCCGTTCACTGTGTCGGCATGATGAACATTCAATTCATCGTGGCAGACCAAGTTTACGTCATCGAAGTGAACCCACGGGCTTCCCGGACGGTGCCATTTATGAGTAAAATCACTCATAAGCACTTAGCACAACTGGCGACCCAAATGATCATCGGCAAATCACTTGCTGAAATTGGTCTTGAACCCGGCTTATTCCCAGAACCAGACAGCGTTTACGTGAAAGCACCAGTCTTCTCATTTGCGAAGTTACCTGGCGCCCCAACTGCACTGAGTCCTGAAATGAAGTCAACTGGTGAAGACCTCGGTCATGGCAAGACCCTTGGAGAAGCGCTCCACCGGGCCTTCTTCGATAGCTACCACTTTGATAGCCACGTCACCGGCCCAATCATGGTGACGCCAACGGATGCTAAGAATACCGAGTTAATGGATGCTTTGGCTTCTGCTGGTTACCCGCACACCGTTTACGAACTTGATCAAGCTTGGCCAGACGACCTCGCCTTCGTCCTTGCAACTGAAGACGAATCTGACTTGGCTAAACAATTAACGACTCGGGCTTTGAGTCATGAAGTGACCTTGTTTACTGCGCAGGATACGGCGGCCGCTTTGGCAACTGTGCCTAGTGTGGAACGGGCTTAAATTGATATTAGTTAGTTAACTAGGAATAGAAAACAGACCATCTGATTGACCCTTTTGGGGTTGGCTGGATGGTCTGTTTGTTTGTGGTTTGAGGTTTGAAAGAGGCTTTTTGAGGAGGCGTTGCTACCTTTGTGTTTAAATGTGCGCTACAGGGTTTGCTCATTATTGTTCTCGAACCTAAACGTGTTCCATATTCTCTCTGCTCGTTGCTGTCACCTAGCCTAAACGTGTTCCACAAAGCAGAGACTTGCACCTAAGCCACTCCGACCAGAAACCCCAAAAACCGGGGTTTCTGGTCGGAGTGGCTTAGGCTCCAGTCTCTAACCGCTTTGTTCCACACTCTCTTACATACATCTCGACTTTCTTTCCCAATATAGCTTTCTTCTACCAAATCAGCTATACTCGGTTCAAGTTGATGAACGGAGTTGATATTTTGAACCAATTACTTGAAGCATTTAACCATAGTCGATCTGCCCTGACCGCGATTGGTGATCCCAGTCGTCAGGCAATCATTGCCGCTATGACCGCTGCTGGCTGCCATAACGGTCAACGGGTTGGCGATTTAACGAAAGCCGTTAACCTTTCTCGACCAACCGTGTCGCATCACATCAAACTACTGCGTGAAGCCGGCATGGTCCGCCTTGAAAAGGTTGGCACGAAACATTACTACTACCTCACTATGGCAGACAAACTCGATGATATGACCCAACTACTCGCCACCCTCAAGGAGGCCCTAAAGCATTGAAAGCTTACACCATTTCAAAATACGGTAAACAGCCGTTAACCCTAAGTGAACTACCAATTCCCGTCCCAACCGATACTCAGGTACTCGTCAAAATCAACGCGGCCAGCGTCAATCCAATTGACCTGAAACGCAAACACGGCGACCTTCGCACAATTATGGCGACTGAGTTTCCGTTAACGCTTGGCCACGATTTTGCGGGTGAAGTCATCCAAACCGGTTCAGACGTTCACCGTTTTAAGGTTGGCGACCGGGTATTTGGCAAACTTCCCGATGACCACATTGGTAGTTTTGCTGAATACGTGACTGTTGAAGCCGTTAATATTGCGCGAATTCCAGCTGAACTTAGTGACGTTCAAGCGGCTGCGATCCCATTAGTTGGCCTGACCGCCTATCAAGCACTCCATAATTACCTCAACGTTCAACCCGGACAACGCGTCTACATTCCGGCTGGTTCTGGCGGACTAGGCAGTTTAGCGATTCCGATTGCTGCCGTACTCGGTGCTGAAGTGACGACGACTGCCAGTCCCAAAAGCGTTGATCGTTTAAAGGCGCTTGGGGCAACAACCGTCGTTGATTATCACCAGCCTAATTTCTTAACACAGCTGGGTACCTTTGACGCTGCCTTCGACCTTCGCGGTGGTCAAGAACTTACGGCAACCTTTGACCACGTTAAACCGGGTGGTCGCATTGTTACGGTTAACGGCTTTCCTAACCGCGCCTTTCTAAAAGATCAAGCGATTACTACCAACTCAAAGCGCCAATGCGGTTCCTGCTGAAACTACTCTCAGGCCGTCTTGATAAAAAAGCCAAACAACGCAACATTGATTACCGTTTCATGTTGGTTAAATCCAGCGGCGCACAACTTGCTGAATTGACCGATCTCCTGACAACCAACCACGTTTTGCCAACCATTGACCAAACCTTTACTTTTGATCAAACACAAGCCGCACTCGATTACGTTGCGAGCGGTCACGCTACTGGTAAAGTGGTGATCACACAATAAAAGCGTTAGCCAACTCCCAGATTGGGCGTTAGCTAACGCTTTTTTAGTTACTTTTTAACTGTTACACCGGTCGTATTGGCCTGATCAAACGCCATGACCGACTGATCATTACTCGTTCGTGTCAGCAATGCCCCCGCATCCTTAGCGTCATCGTCATCATCCGTTTGCTTCTTCTCCAAGTAGCCAACGTACTGATCCACGATCGATAACGGCTTCTTCGTCAGGTGTTTGTAAACCACCGGCGAACCTTCCGTTGTTACAAAATAATCCGACATCGGTTTGATGGTTGCAAGTTGCCCCGATTTCAAATACTGCTTTGCCCAAGCTGAACTATCCGCCAACTGCGCAAAATAGCTATCGTAATCGTGGTGCCGATAAACCATCTGTTCCCCCACCACTTGGCCATGTTTCTTCGTTACCGTGATTTTTAGGGGTTGTGGCGTCGGTTTCTGGTACTGGGCTGATTCAATTTTGAGTCGGCGATCTTTTAACGCGCTCATCACAAACTTGGTGGCCTTTTTTTCCGTAGTTGTGAGGGGTTTCATTGTAACGGACTCGCTCGACGAAGAGTCGTCCCCCACCGCCGGATCCGGAACCCGCGTCGTCGTTGGATGTAGCGTCTGGGCAAGTTCATCATAAGTTGATGTATTTGCCGCATAGGCTGCATCCCGTTTCAAGGTGTAGGAACGCTTATCTAAGCGTTTCGCAAGCGCGATAATCTGACTATCACTTTTGTGGTAGAAGTTTGGCAACGTATAATTGCTCGTCCGATAAACGGTTCCCTTACCGTTTTGGGTCACGATAATGTAGGCAACTTTACTATCACTCGTCACGTTTGATCCGGTCGTTTCATACCAGATTCGTGGCGTCTTGGATTGTGCGTCTTGCGCAAAATTAACCGTTTTTTGGTTGTTCATTTCTTTGGTAGCTGAAGTCCCACACCCCGCAAGCGTCAGCCCCAACAGGCCTGCCATGAGTGCGAATTGCCAGCGTTTCAGATGATGCATCAAAAAACATCCCCTCGTGTTATGTTAAGGGTTATTATACCTTGTAAGCATCACAAATACCCACTCATTCCGATTACATTTTTGTAACACTGTTGTCGACTCGTCAATAGAACTAATTGAACCCTCAGTGCGAGAATTTATCACGTCAAATAACGACTAAATTCAGATATAGTATGACATTTCGAGCTAAGTGTTCTATATTGACAACGATTTCATAACCTGCGAAAATTAGGGTGGAGCGTGAACTGAATCACAGCTCATTCAACCCCATGGGAGGGATAGACATGATTAAAGATAATGACCCAAAAACCGTTGCCCGTCAGGTTCAATTAACGCTTTGGCTCCTCATTCATGCACCACAGCACCTTGCTATGGATGAGTTGATTGCCACTCTAGCGACTGATTCTGAGACCCTGCGTCATGATATTAACTGGATATCAAGTTATCTGTCACAATTCGACCTCGTTGTAGAACCCGCTGAAGACCAAACAGTTGCGGTTTACGGTCGGGAGAACAACCTATTTAGAGCAACCATCGAATTACTCAGCACGCAAACCAAACCGGGGAAATTCACAACAACTTCCCAGTAAAAGATACGCGTATCGAACAACAACTTACGGAACAACTCGATAATTTAAGTTTGATCGACTCAATCAATGAAAGCGGCATGCAGGCACTCTACCTATACCTGTGGACGTTAGCCATGCGCTACCAATATGGCATTGTCAAGCGCCCAGCATTAGCCACCCTGTTCACACCGGAACAGCTTGCTTTAATTGCCGCTGAAACCAAAACCCACCATTGGTCACAAAAAACCGTTGAACGGATTGAAAGTGATTTACCAAAGGATCACGATTTACCCGTTGTTGAGGATTATTTGTTGACGTTGCGGGTTTGGTTGTATACGCATTAGGGCAGAGTGTGGAACAAGGCGGTTAGAGAGCGGAGCGTAAGTTACTTTCGCCAGAAGCTCCGGTTTTTGGAGCTTGTGGTGGAAGTAGCTTACGTGCAGCTCTCTGCCTTGTGGAACACGTTTCGGCTTGAGGACATTAACGCGCGATACAGTAACTATTAACACCATAAAAAACAAACCACGACGTTCTTGCCGTGGTTTGTTTTTTATTCTATTCAATAATTCTCACTAAGCTTACTCAACACTTCTGGCGACGCTCATTCCGGCAACTTCATTTTCGGCGCCATTAAAGCTTTAGCGTCCACAAATCGGTTACCTAGTGAAGCCGACCAACGACCCCACTCTCAGGCCACCGCGCCGAAACGAGTTCCACGAAGCAGAAGGTTGCATATAAGGAGAAGCCAGTAAACCTACCAAAAACCGGTAGCTTCACTGGCTTCTCCTTATACGCCACCTTCTAAGCGCTTCGTTCCACTCTCTACTTCACCCGATTATAATACCAAACATAATACCGCCCATCGATCAAACTGATCTTCGTTAGACTAGTATTTTCCGGCTCCGGCAACGCCATCACTGATTCTGGCTTCAAGGCTGCTAACACCGCTGCCTTGACCGTAAAACCGTGCGTCACCACGATGAATTTGCCATCCGGATCTTGCTTGGCATAATCCTGCATCACAGCATCCGCGCGTTCTTCCACGTGTTTGAAACTTTCACCATTTTCTGTCAAATCAACGTACGTTGGCAACACATCGTGCAGCACGGGATCAAATACTTCACCGTGGTCGGCTTCCAGATCCGCATTCTTTTGACCATCCCAATCGCCATACGAGATCTCTAGCAAGCGAATATCTTCCGTCACTGGTAATTGCGCCGTCTGGTTTAACACCTCAGCAGTGCGCTTCGTTCGCGTTAAGGGACTTACGATCACCCGGTCAGCAAAGCTGATATCAAAGTTATCGTGCAAGTGCTGCGCTTGTTGTTCACCAACCTCGTTCAAATACGTGAGTTCGGTGTTGATCGTTCCCTGTTTCAATCCCAGTGCGTTTGCCTTGGTCTGGCCATGGCGAATAAAGTAAAAGTCAGTCATGTGCGTCTCCTCGTCTTCTCATTTTTAATCATTATCGCACAGGTTGCGATATTTCGGGTCAAAAATTTAAAATTGAACTCAACCGCTACGACTCACGTAGTTCAGCCAACTGCTTTAACCCGGCAACAATGGCCGCCTTCGAATACCCACCGGCTTCAAGTTGCGCTTCAGGAATCCCATTCACCGTATCATAAAACCAAACACCTAACTTCATAAAATCCGCATCGGCCATCGCGTACTGAACCGATAACAACCGATCCGCCGCCTTGGCGTACTGGTGCTGATCAATCAACAGCTGGATTTCCTTTTGGTACGGCAAGGCCTTGGTATCTGGTTGCGGAAACACCACTTCAAACTGCGGGTCGTTGCCTTTGCCACCTGAAAGCACGTACCCAATGCCGTAAGCAATCTGCTTGATTTGTTTTAAGATCCAGTCATCGTCTTCGCCACGCTGCATGGTTAACGCCTCCTCGTGTGAGTTGTCTAGTTGCGTTTAGTTTAGCATGTTTTCACCTTGGTGGCCGAATTTACGGGACGTCGCCTAAAAACTTTGGTGGTCTTTAACGTTACTTATCGTTTTTCCTACCTTATCGCCGCACCATTCTGAAACCCTTTTTCCTAACACGCTTGACTTTCCCGTTTGCTTCTGTTAAATTTTAATTAAAGAAATTAAGGAGGCTATTTACGATGACAACATTTAACTTAAACATGACAACATCCTCCTCCTGGTCTACAGCAGAATCCGTGTAGACCCCTTTTGTAACGCCTTAGAAAGGTCTCACATGGATGAAACATTTTCTCTGTGAGACCGCTAAACGCTTGTAAACTAGCGCCCTCACAGGACTGACTGTGGGGGCTTTTATTTTGAACTTAATTGGAGGAATCAGGTTATGCCCGTTTATAATTTCGCCGCTGGTCCGGCAACGTTACCCAATGAAGTAATCACTCAGATCCAACAAGAACTCCCTTCCATCAACGGAAGTGGTATGAGTATTTTGGAAATCTCTCATCGAACTCCCATGTTTGACGATATCATTAACACGGCCAAGCAAGACCTCCGTGATTTGCTTGCCATTCCTGATAATTACGAAATCATGTTCTTTCAGGGCGGCGGTACCGGTCAGTTTGCGGCGGTCCCACTTAACTTGGCAACTGAGCACCACCGGATTGCCTTGCTAGATAGTGGTCACTGGGCTGCCCGCGCCAGCGATGAAGCTGCCAACCTTGGTTTAACCGTTGATACACTGGCTTCCACGAAGGACACCCACTACGATCGGTTACCACAACTGACAGCCTCACTACCAACCGACACCTACGATTACCTGCACATCACCACCAACAACACCATCGAAGGAACGGCCTACCGTGACCTGCCACAAACTAACGGTACTAAGCTGATTGGTGACATGTCTTCCAACATCATGGCCCAACGCTATAACGTTGCCGACTTCGACCTCATTTTCGCTGGCGTTCAAAAGAACCTTGGCCCAGCTGGGGTGACGTTGGTCATCGTCAAAAAGGACCTCATTAAACCAGTTGAACACATTCCAAACATCCTCAACTACAGCCTGTTTGCCAAAAAGAATTCGATGCCAAACACCCCACCAGTTTTCGCCATCTACGCTACTGGCTTAACCCTTAAGTGGCTTAAGAAACAGGGCGGTGTTGACGAAATGCAACAACGTAACGAAAAGAAAGCCAGCCTACTCTATGACTTCTTAGATAACTCAAAACTCTTCAGAAGCACAGTTATCGCGCCTGACCGGTCACTCACCAACGTGCCATTCGTGACTGGCGATCCTGAACTAGACAAAGCCGTTATCGCCGACTTAACTGACAACGGTCTGCTTAACTTAAAGGGACACCGAAGCGTTGGTGGTCTTCGCGCCAGTCTTTACAACGCCATGCCATTTGAAGGCGTTCAGGCCCTCGTTAACGAACTCTACAAATTCGAAAAAAATCACTAAATTCATCAGGAGGAATTTCCCATGCCCCAAATTAAACCCTACAACGTCAAAACTTACAACGCTATCGTTCAAGCCGGTTTAGACCGCTTTGCTGACCAGTACACCATCAACCAAACCGATGATGCCGATGCCTACCTCATTCGGTCAGTCGATTTACACGATCACGACTTTCCAAAACACCTTAAGGTCATTGCCAGAGCCGGTGCTGGTTTCAACAACATTCCCCTCGATAAAGCCACGGCTAACGGGACTGCCGTTTTCACCACACCAGGCAGTAACGCGAACGCCGTCAAGGAACTGATGATTGCCATGTTCATCGCCGCTTCTCGCAACCTGTTTGCGGCCGCCGACTACGCTGCTCAAAACAGCGGTGCTGATATTTCAAAGCGGACTGAACGCGATAAGACCAAGTTTAACGGTCAAGAACTTCTCGGCAAAACCCTCGCCGTTATCGGTGTCGGCCACGTCGGCTCACTCGTCGCTAACGCCGCCAGCAATCTCGGCATGAAGGTCATCGGTTACGACCCTTACCTCTCAGCAGACGCTGCATGGCGGATCTCAACCTCGATCGAACGGGCGGCAACGCTAGAAGAAGCGTTGAAAAATGCCGATTACGTTACCGTTCACGTCCCTAAGAACGAGGAAACGACCGGCATGATTGGCGCCGAACAGTTTGCGGCCATGAAGCCGGGTGTGACGGTCTTCAACTTCGCTCGCGGCGGGATTGTCAACAATACCGAAATGATCAAAGCGCTGGATAATCACCAAGCAGTTGGCTACTACACTGACTTTGGGAGTGATGAAATCCTTAACCGCGATGATGTCGTCGTTACCCCACACATTGGTGGTTCAACTGGTGAGGCCGAAACCAACGGCGCCGTCCAAGGTGCTGAAACGATCATGACCTTCTTGGAAACCGGGAACGTCCTCAACAGTGTGAACTTACCTAACCTCCAAGTACCATTCGTATCACCTTACCGTATCACCATCATGCACAAAAACATCCCAAACATGGTTGGTCAAATTGCAACCGTGTTAGCCAATGCCAATATCAACATCGAAAGCATGAGCAACGCCGCCAAGGGTGACGTTGCCTACACCATCATCGATGTCAACCACCTCCAACACGAACAAGACACCGACCTCCGCGAACGCCTCAGCAAGATTGACGCGGTGTACCGCGCTCGGTTGCTTAAAAATAATCTGTAATGCCAAAACGCTTACCTGCTCTGATCAACAGAACGGGTAAGCCGTTTTTATTATCG
>NZ_BBAD01000037.1 GCF_001311075.1 Secundilactobacillus similis DSM 23365 = JCM 2765 | reverse complement strand
CCGGCGCGGTGGCCAGAAAGCGCGTGGTTGACAACTTCTTGTAACTTCAGGAACCCTGGAAATAACAGTTTAAGTGGCGCCGAATTTTGTAGCCTGAGAGCGCCGGTTTTCGCGCGGCTTTGGCGAGCGAAGCGACGACAAACAGCCTTCACCCAAATTGCACCCAACACTTACGCTGGACACAATCGATAGCAGGACCATGGCAACGCACATTATAGCAACTTTGTTCGACCATTAAGAAAGCCATAAGATTGTCATGACGAAAACGGATTCACATTCGATTTGTCGGCGTTGCCTTGACCCGTTAACTTGATTTCGTTAGACTATTCAAGATTGTGCTTTAAACGATAGGTGGTTGCCTAGCCGCCTCGAATTGAGGTTGAAAAGGAGCGTTACATGTTTATTTTTAGTGGTTTTGTCATTTT
Source organism: Secundilactobacillus similis DSM 23365 = JCM 2765 (assembly GCF_001311075.1). Lineage (GTDB taxonomy): Bacteria > Bacillota > Bacilli > Lactobacillales > Lactobacillaceae > Secundilactobacillus > Secundilactobacillus similis. The sequence continues at coordinate 29,362 of NZ_BBAD01000037.1, read as the reverse complement.
TTATCCGCTGATTGTGTCGGTGATTTGGATTGTGGGAGCCTTGTTTTTTGGTCTTCAACAACGACTGATCCAGAAGCCCGCGCTTAGTGGTGAACAACCGTTAGTGTCCGTCCTGATTCCCGGTCATAACGAAGCTGATACCCTGCACGAGGTCGTTGCATCGGTGGCGGGGTTGACCTATCAGCATCTCGAATTAATTTTAGTGGATGATGGTAGCACGGATGATACGTTGACCGTGATGCGCGACTTACAGGCGCAGTATCAAGATCAATTTCCGATTCAAGTGGTTCCGATTCAACAAAACGCCGGAAAAGCGAACGCCTTAAACGTTGGGTTGAGCTACGCGAATGGTGAGCATTTATTGTGTTTAGATTCAGATTCTTATCTAGATGAACAGGCCTTAACGCATATGATGCGGTCGATGCTAGCTGACCCCAAAAACGGGGCAGTGGCGGGTCGGCCAGTGGTTCGAAATCGAACGACGTTGCTGGGGCGGTTGCAATTATTAGAATATATTGGGATCATCGATATTATTAAACGCGGACAAGCCTTCATTACGGGGCATATCACTACTGTATCTGGGGTGATCGTGGTTTACCGAAAAGCCGCGGTTGAAGCAGTGTCTGGTTGGACGACGGAAGCGTTGACCGAAGACATTGATATGACTTGGAAACTCTACCGTCAACATTGGCATGTGGTGTACTGCCCGCAAGCGGTATCCTGGATCTTGGTTCCGGAACACATTCGGGCACTGATCCGACAACGGCGGCGATGGGCCCGTGGTGGTTTGGAAGTGTTGGTCCGCAATCGTCAGTTGATTTTTACTGGGCGGCTAGCGGAACAGTGGTTATTGCTAGATATGATCATTAGTAATGTTTGGGCGTTATGCTGTGCCTTTAGTGTCCTGACCTACTTCTTAACGATGCTGTTTTCGCAATCGTTGATTTTAGACGGTGGCATTTTATTCGTGTTGACGTTGATCAGTATCGTTCAGTTCATTATTGGCTTTACTAGTTCACAACGCCAAGGTTACGTGGACTGGCAAGATTTGTTGCTCTTACCGATGTACTTTATTTTCTACTGGGCGGTCAACCTCATTAGCTGCATCACGGCATTGGGGTCATTCTTTTTGGATCCGCAACGTAAAGGTGTCTGGTCCAGTCCTGATCGGGGGGTGTAGGTGTGGATAAACAACAATTAGTCATTCGTAAAAAGACGTCATTGGGTGCTCGCTTACGTCGACTGGTGCTACTAGTCGTGCTCTGGGCGATTGCTTTAGGTGTACTGACCGTAAACGTTTGTTTTATGCTGGGAATCTACACTGATGCGTTAGTGGTCAACTATGCGTTGTTCAACCTCTCGTTTCGGATGTATAAAGTTTTAGGCCTGACCATCGTCTTGGTTGGTGGGCTAGTTGCGGTTTACGGTGTGTGCCACCTTAGACGGTTAAAGCGAAAGGCGGTACAACATGACCAAAACTAATCGAAAATGGCTGTTAGGGATTTTTCTAGTCCTTTTTGTGAGTGTCTTATCGGTAAACGTGTACAAGAAAGTGACCTTTGAGCGCGGCATTCACGAAAACTTTGCCTTAGCGTCGGCGGATCAGCAAATCAAAAACGGGATTATGGTGCTGTGTTACCACCGAATTTTAAACGATACGGCGGCGGTCTCAACAATGGAACACTTAACGCCAAACAACCAGTTACACGCCTATAACGTGAATTTATCCGAATTTAAGCAACAAATGACCTTTCTCCAACGGCACCATGTTCGGGTCATTTCAACGGCCCAAATGGTGACGATGCTCAAAAAACACCGCACCGTTCACGGTAAATACGCAGTCATCACCTTTGACGACGTGGATCGCACCCTTACCGAAAATGCCGCCCCGGTGCTTAAGCGGCACGGGTATCCCTTCACAGCGTCAATCATTACCGGAACAACGGGTCGTTACATTGGCGGTGAACAGTTGGCGTCATGGCCTGAAGTGTTAAGAATGAAGCGTCAAGTTGGTGACTTGCTGACACTGGGCGTCCATACGAATAATATGCACTACTTGGTGAAGGGCACCCCAGTATTTAACTTGCGCAAACACTACTTAGCCTTTAAGCAAGATTATGCGACTAGCCAACGGGTGTTGAAGGCTAAAACTGGCCAGACATCACCGATTTTCACGTATCCGTACGGGAGTGGCACCTCACAGGTGGAAAACTTCTTGTTGACACAGCGGCGGTTGCAAGTTATTTATACTGAATAACGGGATTGTAACGTCGCGGTCGAATTTGAAACTGACACCGCGAATGATCGTGAACCGCGATAGTTGGGGCAGTATTGCTAAATGGCTTGAATAGCAGAACACATGTAAGTTAAGAAGTTTCTTAATCCGCAATTCATCAGGATTAAGAAACTTTTTTGAAATTAAATAAAACTTTACTTTATGTGAAGACGTCTTTAGTAATCGAGTTACAATAGGTATTTGAATAACAATATTATATGTGATATAGTATCGGAGAAGACCGAACAATGGGTCAAACTAAGAACTTTGGTTGCAACGATTGGTGGTTTGTTATATAGTTAGTTAGTCAAGTAGCTAACTTAAGCGAAACCATTAAATTTCAGTGCGATTTTTTCAATAATGGTTGGGTTAACTTATCAGTTAGCGTATGATGAATGCTGTAAAGCAGGCAGTTAGGCGAGGGTGTACCAGCGATGGGACATCTGTTGCATTGCCAATTGGAAACCAATATAATGACTATAATTAAAATGAAGCAAACGGACGATAAATTGTTGGGGGGATTAACGTGAACATTGGGATATTTACGGACACATACTTCCCTCAGGTGAGTGGGGTTGCAACGTCGATCAAGACGCTTCGACAAGAGTTGGAGAAACAGGGGCATCAAGTTTACATCTTTACCACGACTGACCCACACATTGAGAAGGATGTTTACGAACGTAATATTTTTCGCTTTCCAAGCGTGCCATTCGTGTCGTTTACCGATCGGCGAGTTGCGTTTCGAGGGCTATTTCATGCCTATCAGATTGCCAAAGAACTTAATCTAGACATTGTCCACACACAAACCGAATTTTCGATGGGGTGGATTGGTAAGTTTGTGGCGAAGAATTTGAAGATTCCGTGCATCCATACCTACCACACGATGTATGAGGACTACCTGCACTACGTGGCGAACGGTAAGATTTTAAAGCCCGTTCACGTTAAGCAAATGACGTTGGCGTTTTGTACGCACCTTTCTGGGGTGGTTGCGCCAAGTCAACGGGTCATCGATACACTGACGGGCTACGGGGTCAAGATTCCGATTCGGGTCATTCCGACCGGGGTCAACCTGGAACAATATCAAAACAGTAGTGAAATCAACGTGCGAGCTAAATACGACTTAGCGCCAGATACACCATTGATGCTATCGTTGAGTCGGTTAGCGTATGAGAAAAACATCAAAGAACTGATCAACGGGATGCCAAAGGTTTTGGCTCAACTTCCCGATGCGGTCTTAATGATCGTGGGTGATGGTCCCGCTCGAGAGGACCTTGAAGAACAGGCTAAGTCACTTGACCTTGGCCGTCACGTTATCTTTACGGGTGAAATCAATCACGACGAGGTTCAGGCTTACTATCAAGCTGCCGATTTATTTGTGTCGGCGTCTGATTCTGAATCGCAGGGGTTAACGTATATTGAAGCGTTGGCATCGGATGTCAAAATCGTGGTGAAGACCAGCCCGTATACGGATGCGTTACTCGCTAACCATGAATTGGGGACAACGTTTGAAACGTATGCCGAATTGGTGGATGATTTAATTTACTATCTACAACACGCAAAAATTGAAAACCAGCAAGTCTTAGCAGAAACGTTACACCGGGTTTCTGCGGCGTCGTTTGGTCAACGGATCGTTGAGTTTTACCAAGACGTTCAACTGACCTATGAAGAAGCACAGGATTCAGCCGGTATCAGTAACTAACTATTTAGGAGTCGAGTATGTTAACTATTACAATGTTTTCAGCAGCGGATAAGGTTGCAGGACAGGGTGTCGGTAGCGTGTATCTAGAACTTGTCCGACTGCTTCAAACGCGCTCGGCTGATACGCTGAACGTTCAGATCAATAAGTACGGTCGAGCTGATGTGAGTCATTATCACACCGTTAACTTTTCGTTTTACTTATCAACCTTCATGCCTAATCGGGGCCGTAAAATTGGCTTTGTGCATTTTTTACCGGAAACGTTAGAAGGTAGCTTGAAATTGCCGAAGATTGCGAAGGCGGTTTTCTACCGTTACGTGATTGCCTTTTATAAGCGGATGGACCAACTCGTGGTTGTGAATCCGGCGTTTATTCCAAAATTAGAGGCTTACGGAATTCCCAAAGACCACATCACGTATATTCCGAATTTCGTCAGTACAGCCCTGTTTCATCCGGTAGACGCTGCTAAAAAGAAGCAATTGCAACAAAAATATCAGTACCCTGACCGGTTCACGGTGTTAGGATCGGGCCAAGTTCAGGTTCGAAAAGGGGTCTTTGACTTCATCGAACTAGCAAAACGGAATCCGGATGTGCAGTTTATCTGGACTGGCGGTTTCTCATTTGGCCGAATTACCGATGGGTATGAACAGTTGAAGCAAGTCGTTGATAATCCACCAGCTAACTTGAGCTTCCCGGGGATCGTGCCCCGTGAGCACTTGGTTGATTACTACAATATGGCTGATCTGTTTTTATTGCCATCCTATAATGAATTATTCCCAATGTCAGTACTGGAAGCCTTTAGTTCTGAAACTCCGGTCCTACTCCGGGATTTAGACCTGTATCAGGCAATCATCGATGGGGATTACGCTGCGGCTAAGGATGTTGATGAGATGAACGACTGGATTCAAAAGCTCAAACAACAACCCGAAGAACTCGCGACCTTGAAGGCCAAATCCCAGCGAGCAGCTGCCTACTATTCCGAAGACCGGTTGCTTAAAATCTGGCAAGATTTTTATGCTGAACAGGCACGGTTAGGTCGGTAACGATGTCGAGACGAAATAAAGTCGCGGTATTTTTAATCGTCATATTGGGATTGGCGATTTTTGGTTATTCGTTACGCGATGTTAAACTTAATATTCTAATTCGTGATTTTGCATCGATCCACTTGGATTGGTTGCTGATCGCGGTTTTATGTATGATCCTCTACTTTGGTCTTGAGGGTCTGGTCGTCAAAATCTTCGTTGATGAACGGATGGGGCATTATTCGTTTAAGAGTGCGATTCGAATCCCGTTAATTGAACAGTTATTTAACGGGATTACGCCATTTTCATCCGGCGGGCAACCGGCTCAATTGATTGCGATGCTTCAAAGTGGCATCGATGGTGGTCGGGCAAGCTCAGTCTTGTTGATGAAATTCATTGTGTATCAGGCCATGATCGTGATCAACTTTATCATTGCGTTGGTCATTGGATTTCACTACATGGTCAGCAAAATGAGCTACCTATCACTATTCGTGGTGTTTGGGTTCTTGATTCACTTTGGCGTGATTATCGGGTTGCTGTTGGTCATGTTTTGGCCGCAATTTACGAAAAAGGCTGTGCGCGTGATTTTGAGTCCGATGCGGTGGTTCGGTAAAGCGGAACGGATGAACGACATGCTGACGCGCTTGGATACGAAAATCGATTTGTTTTATGAGGAAAGTGTCCAGCTGCTGGGTCAACGAAAGCTCTTGCTGAAAGTTGCTCTGGTAACGTTCTTACAACTGATGGCGTACTACCTTGTACCGTATTTCATCATGTTATCGTTAGGGTACACGCAAGCCAACATTGTGATGATTACTTGTTTACATGTGTTGATCGTCATGGTGATTTCAATCTTCCCAATTCCTGGAGGTGCCGGTGGGGCTGAGTATAGTTTCACGGTGCTGTTTGGCAGTTACATTACGAACTCCAGTAAGTTAGTAGTTGCGATGTTGCTTTGGCGGATCTTAACCTATTACTTCGGCATCTTCGCGGGATTGGTGCGTTGGCGATTAAACCGGATCAGTTGAAGCCGCATAAGCGACTGCCGGAACACGACGATGAGTGATTGAGTTGGGTTTTATAATTGAATTTTGGGCGTCCTCCTAGATTTCTGTGTTTGGAAGTTAGGGGGGCGTTTTGTTGGTTTGGAGTTTTTGAATCCGTGGTTGAGGTAGCGAATTTATCGAATGAGTGGGTGAGGCAACTGGGTTTCGGCGCGAGTTGGATTAATCATCCGGGGTTCTTTTACTAATAAAGTGATTACAGTTTGGTACCTTATGGCCTCTGCGCCGAAACGCGTTTCCCTAAACTGGGGGCTGCATGTAAGGTAGGTCGGGTAATGCCCCAAGCCCAGGGACATCACCCAACCTACCTTACACACTGCCCCCAACCCGTTTCGGGAAACGCTCTGTGATTTCGCCCCAATTCGTGGTACAATTTTTAGGCAAACATACGTTTAGAGAACTGGAGTGGCGACAGCATGTATCAGTATTTAGAAGGCAAAATCGTTGATATTCAACCGACCTACATCGTTGTGGACGTTCACGGCGTGGGCTATTTAGTTCGAGTTGGCAATCCGTTTCGGTTTGAGGTTGGCTCAGACGATGTTCGGGTATATGTCCACCAATCGATTAGCGATAGTGCCCAGATTTTATATGGGTTTAACACGTTAAAAGAAAAACAGTTATTTGAAAAACTACTGGCAGTTTCGGGTATCGGGGCCAAGAGTGCGTTGGCGATTTTGGCGAATGGCGATCAGCAAGCCATTGTGAACGCGATTAGTGGCAACGATGTCACTTATCTGACGAAATTCCCCGGGATTGGAAAGAAAACCGCACAACAAATTGTGCTGGATCTTCGTGATAAACTGGAAGATTTCGCTGAAACTGATTTATTCCAGACGGCGACTGTTAACGGCGGCGATGGTGAAAATAAGGCACTGAACGAAGCCATGGCAGCTTTAGCCGCACTAGGTTACCGTGACCGCGACGTTAAAAAGGTTGAAAAAGTACTCGCTGAACAACCGGGGGAAACGACTGACGTTTACCTCAGTTCAGCGTTATCATTATTAACAAAGTAGAATGGAGGCTTGTTGATGGCAGATGATGAACGGTTAGTGACTGGTGAATCACAGGATGAAAATGAAGCCTCAATTGAACAATCGTTACGGCCATCTACGCTGAGTCAGTATATTGGGCAACGGGCGCTCAAGCAGGAGTTAACGGTGTATATTCAGGCCGCTAAACAACGTGAAGAAGCGTTAGACCACGTCTTGTTATACGGACCACCTGGCCTTGGAAAGACCACGTTAGCGATGATCATTGCGTCTGAGATGCAAGTGGGGCTAAAGACCACTAGTGGCCCGGCCATTGAAAAAACGGGTGATTTGGTGGCGTTGTTAAACGAGCTGAATCCCGGCGACGTTTTATTTATTGATGAAATTCACCGATTGCCTAAAGTGGTGGAAGAAATGCTTTATTCGGCGATGGAAGATTTTTACGTTGATATCGTGGTGGGGCAGGGACCAACTGCACACCCGATTCATTTTCCGTTACCGCCATTCACTTTAATTGGCGCAACCACGCGAGCCGGACTGCTTTCGGCACCGTTGCGTGATCGGTTTGGCATCGTTGGTCATATGGCCTACTACGATGTTGACGAACTAGAACAAATTGTTGATCGCTCTGCGCGAATTTTACAGTCTGCGATTGATACGGAAGGTGCACACGAAATCGCGCGGCGTTCACGGGGAACGCCCCGAATTGCAAACCGGTTGCTGAAACGAATCCGGGATTTTGCACAGGTTTCACCAGAGCACGATGCAATTGATAAGGCCATTGTGCAACACGCGCTAACGATGCTGCGAGTTGACGATGAGGGCCTTGATCAAACTGACGTGAAGCTGTTGGAAACGATGATCAGATTCTATAACGGTGGGCCAGTTGGCCTGAGTACCCTGGCGGCCAACATCGGTGAAGAAACCGATACCGTTGCAGAAATGTATGAACCATTCTTGTTGCAAAAAGGGTTTATTAAACGAACTGCTCGTGGTCGAATGGTCACACCATTAGCGTATGAGCACCTCGGCCTAACACCTATGAATAATGGAAAGGATCCACACTAACATGACACTAACAACTGAAGATTTTGATTACGATTTACCACACGAGTTAATTGCCCAGACGCCAATTGAAAAACGAGACGCGTCTCGCTTATTGGTCATGGATCATGAAACTGGCGAGCTGGAAGATGAACATTTTTATAACATCATTGATCACCTCAACCCCGGTGATGCCGTTGTAATGAACGACTCACGGGTCATGCCTGCTCGAATTTACGGCGTGAAGCAGAAACCGGTGGCCACGTTGAAGTTTTATTACTTCATAACACGCAAGGTGATGAATGGGAAACCTTGATGAAACCTGCTAAGCGGATTCGCGTTGGCCAAACGGTTACCTTTGGTGACGACGGTGCGTTGACTGCAACGGTGACCAAGGAGCTGGAACATGGCGGTCGGATGATCGAGTTCCACTATGACGGTATTTTTATGGAAATTTTGGAGAAGCTTGGTGAGACACCATTACCACCATACATCAAGGAAAAGCTTGATGACCCAGAACGTTACCAAACCGTGTACGCCAAACAGGCTGGTTCAGCCGCAGCGCCAACGGCTGGGTTGCACTGGACGAAGGAACTGCTTAAGAAGGTTGAAGATAAGGGCATCAAGCTCGTTTATCTGACACTGCACGTGGGTCTTGGGACTTTCCGGCCAGTTGACGAAGAAAACATCGAAGACCATAAGATGCACTCTGAGTTCTACCAATTATCGGAAGAATCCGCTAAAACGTTAAACGAAGTTCGTGCCAATGGCGGTCGAATCGTGGCTACCGGGACAACATCGATCCGGACGCTGGAAACGATTGGGACCAAGTTCCATGGTGAAATCAAGGCCGACTCTGGTTGGACTGATATTTTCATCAAACCTGGGTACCAGTGGCAGGTCGTAGATGCGTTTATCACGAACTTCCACTTACCAAAATCAACGTTGGTCATGTTAGTGGCGGCCTTTACGGGACGCGACAACATTTTGAACGCATACCAACACGCTATCGAGGAACGTTACCGCTTCTTTAGTTTCGGTGACGCTATGTTTATTAAATAACGGAGGCACGCAACTTATGGAACCAGCGGTCAAATATCGCTTAATTAAGACGGAAAAGCACACGGGCGCGCGGTTAGGCGAACTGATTACGCCACACGGCACTTTTCCGACCCCAATGTTTATGCCGGTTGGCACGCAAGCAACGGTTAAGGCCATTGCCCCTGAAGAACTGGATGAGATGGGCGCTGGCGTGATTTTAGCCAATACCTACCATCTTTGGTTACAACCGGGAGAAGATTTAATCAAAGAGGCCGGTGGTCTACACAAGTTCATGAACTGGCAAAAGCCAATTTTGACGGACTCTGGTGGTTTCCAGGTCTTTTCGTTGGCGGAGAACCGAAACATTACCGAAGAAGGGGTTAAGTTTAAAAATCCCATCAATGGGGATCGGCTTTTCTTGTCACCTGAAAAAGCAATGCAAATCGAAAATGATTTGGGTCCAGACATTATGATGAGTTTGGATGAATGTCCACCGTTCTTTGAAAGTTACGACTACATCAAGCACTCCGTTGAACGAACTTCTCGTTGGGCGGAACGTGGGTTAAAGGCACATCAAAATCCCGACTGGCAAGCACTGTTTGGCATCGTCCAAGGTGCTGGCTATGAAGACCTTCGTCGCCAATCCGCTCAAGACCTGGTTAGCTTGATTTTCCGGGCTATTCAATTGGTGGCTTATCCGTTGGCGAATCGAAGGCCGAAATGAACCGGGTACTGGACTTTACTACACCAATGTTGCCAACCAATAAACCGCGCTATCTGATGGGTGTTGGTTCACCGGATTCACTGATCGATGGTGTCATGCGCGGCGTTGACATGTTTGACTGCGTGTTGCCAACCCGGATCGCCCGGAACGGCACGTGCATGACCAGTCGTGGCCGGTTAGCCGTTAAAAATGCCAAGTTTGCCCGCGATTTTCGACCACTTGATGAAAAGTGTGATTGTTATACTTGTCGGCATTATTCTCGTGCTTACATTCGGCATTTGTTTAAGGCGGATGAAACGTTTGGCTTGCGCTTAACGAGTTATCACAACCTCTACTTCTTGTTAAACTTAATGCGTCAAATTCGTCAGGCGATTATGGATGATTCATTGTTGGACTTTAAGCAGGATTTCTTCGAAGAATACGGCTATAATCTACCAAATGCCAAAAATTTCTAAGAATTCTTGTCAGAGTCATGGACGGCGGGTCAAATATTTGTTAAATTATTAGTTAGACATAAAGGTGGGTGAATGTATTGGTAGTTTTAGCAAGTGCAGGTGCAGGCGGTTATTCTAGCATGCTCTTGATCGTTGTTATGATTGTTGCGATGTACTTTTTGATGATTCGTCCTCAAAGAAAGCAACAAAAGAAGCATCAAGACACGTTGAATCAACTGAAAAAGGGTGACCACGTTGTTACGATTGGCCGGTTACACGGGGTCATCGACGAAATCAACAAGGAAGCCAAAACGGTAACTTTGGATTGCGACGGGATCTACTTGGTCTTTGATATGAGCGCAATTGCCACCGTATCACAACGAGCCGCAGCTAGTGAAGTTGCAGCAACGTCAGCCAGTGAACCAGTTGCTGACGACAAAGAAGCAACACCAGCTAAGGACGAAGCAGAAACTGACTCAGCAGATGCTGAACCAGCAGACGTAACGCCAGCTGATGATGCTGACAAAGATGCTTCGGAAACGAAGTAATGTGAGAATCCTCCATTTTGGGGGATTTTTTTGTATGGTCTGCTCTGTTTACTTTCGTTTGTGTCTAGCGTAAGCATCATTGATGTGAGTTTGTGAAATATGATTTGCTTAAACTGTCGATTCCGGTAAGCGGCTAGGTTCCTGCTATGGGGCCGGCCTGAGCCAAAGGGCGGTCTCAGTCCTCGAATTGAAGCCACGCCAAAAATCGTGCGAGTCTTCAATTCGTCCCCGATAATTGGCGGTTGTTGGGAAAAGCACCAACAACCACCAATTATCGCGACACAGCATCCACCTAGCCGCTTACCGAAATCTTACGTTGGCGCAATTCGGCACTATTGTAGACCATCTCAAGTGCTTAACTGGACGTCATCTACAGTATGACAGCGATTGATGTTAACTCAGTAAACAGCACTATCGGGCAGCAGTCGTCATTTCCGTGATGAACAAGTCTAGCCTGAACATTGACTCAACTCGCTTGAACATACTGCTGACCCGATGTTGTTACGTTGTCATTCAATATTTGTTGAGATGCTTACATTTGTCAGCGTGCGACAGTTTGGCCCTTCATGATAAATTTTCGGGAGTGCGCTTTCGATGCCGAAAGCCCGCAAACAAGAGGTCGGGCAGAAAATTGGGCTCAGCCGTGAAATTTCACTTAGCCGGTGAACTTCCAGCTTAGTGAAAGGCCGAATTCTGAGACGTGTTTTTCCGGCTCAGAATCGTGCCCACGGCGTTCCAGCCCAAATTTTCTGACCGACCGGTTGTGCCCATAATATCGCCCATGATTAACGCGTCAACGAAGCCAAGTTTCACAAACTCCGCGCACTTACGCTGGACACAAACGATAAGTAAAAACTGGTCCAAGCGGTTAACTAGTACCCCATAATTGCCCATGAACGTTTGTTCGGGTATAATGGAAAAAGCATGATTCAGACGGTGATTGGAGGTGATCAGCAATGGATAATCCGGTTCAAATTGACGCACACCGGCAAATTTTGCACGTGGATATGGACGCTTTTTACGCGTCAATTGAAGAACGAGATACGCCGGCTTACCGGAAGGTGCCATTGGTGATCAGTAAAGATCCGCGGCGCACGGGTGGTCGGGGCGTTGTGACAACCGCGAATTACGTTGCTCGTCAGTATGGGGTGCATTCAGCGATGCCGTCCCAACAAGCGCTAAAGCTGTGTCCAAAGGCAACGTTTATTTCACCTAATTTTCCGCATTACCGGGAGATATCGGAACAGATTCACGAGATTTTCATCACTATACGGACATTGCTGAATACGTCGCCTTCGATGAAGCCTACCTTGACGTGACGAAAAATAAGCCGGGAATTGCCGATCCGGTTGAGCTGGCAGTTAAATTGCAAGCTGAAATCTGGGATCAAACTCACCTGACGAGTTCGATTGGGGTCTCCTACAGTAAGTTTTTGGCGAAGGAAGCGTCCGATTACCGTAAACCGGTGGGCATCACCATTATCCATGCGGCAGATGCCCATGATTTTTTAATGAAGTTGCCAATTGAGCGGTTTCGGGGCGTTGGTAAGAAAACCGTGCCGAAGATGCACGAGTTGGGCATCAACAACGGGGCCGACCTTTACCAGTGGGACGAACTAGACTTGATTCAAAAGTTTGGTCGCTTTGGTGAAGTACTCTATCAACGGGTTCGGGGCGCCGATAACCGCCCAGTTGAGTATCAACGCGATCGCAAGTCGATTGGCAAGGAACGAACTTACTGGCCGTTTTTGACGACGCAAAGCGAAGCCGATACGCAACTCGATAAATTAGCTGAGATGGTGGCCAGAACGGTGACCAAGCAACAGATGCATGGCCGGACATTAGTGCTCAAAGTCCGATATGGTGACTTTAAAACTCAGACTAAGCGAATTACTGAAGCCGATTTTTTGGAGAATGATCCACAACTGTACGCGCGCTTAGCAAAACAAATCATGGTCTCGTTGCCGGAAAATCAAGAAGGAATTCGGCTCTTGGGGATAACCTTGACCGGATTAGCACCAATTGCATTTGAAAACGTCAAATTGGCGTTATTTGATGATTAGTAGAGACATCAACGCCCATTGTTGCGCTATTGAATAACCGGGTCGAAAACGTTATACTGGAATGACGACTTACGAGACAGTTGGAAAGGTGACGCGATAGCGATGACATTAAAGGAAACGCAAACGGCAATTTTAGAAGCAATTAAACAACATCAAACGGTGATTATTCACCGACACCAACGACCTGATCCAGATGCAATCGGCTCTCAAATGGGCTTGGCGGCGATCTTAAAGGCCAGTTTTCCAGAAAAGAAGATTTATACGGTTGGAAAACAGTACCCCGGATTTGACTGGTTGGGCAAAACTGATGAGATTGCAGATGAGGTTTACAAGGACGCCCTAGTGATGGTCTTGGATACCGCTAACCAACCACGGGTAGATGATAGTCGTTATCTAACGGGTGATCAGCTGATCAAAATCGATCACCATCCTAATGATGATGCGTTCGGCGACCCAATGTGGGTGATGCCAGAAGCATCAAGTACGTCGGAATTGATTTTTGATTTTTACACGGCGATGAAACCGGCACTGACTTGTACCGATGAAGCTGCCCGCGTGTTATACGCCGGCATCGTTGGTGACACGGGTCGGTTTATGTATCCGGCAACGTCATCGCATACGATGCAGGTTGCAGGTCAGTTGATGACCTTCAACTTCTCAGCAAGTGATATTAATCAAAAGGAAGATGAAATTTCGATTCCATTAGCCCGACTGTCAGCGTTTGTTTATGAAAATTTGACGATTTTACCAAGCGGTGCGGCTTATTTGAAGTTATCTGACGAGGTGTTGGAACCATTCGCGTTAGGTGACGAGAGCACAAGTGCCATTGTGCCATTGCCTGGTCGCCTGAAGGAAGTCGTTGCGTGGGCCATTTTTGTGGAATCTAAGGACCACACGTTCAGAATTCGGTTGCGGTCAAAAGGCCCATCGATCAACGAACTGGCTAAGAACCACGGTGGTGGCGGACACGCCCTTGCCAGTGGGGCCTTAGCACACGATGATGACGAGATTCAACAAGTCATCAAAGAACTCGATGCGTTATTACAAGAACAAGGAGAATAGAATGAGTCAATCCTTTACGGAGTTTGGGTTAAAGCCATTTTTACTAACGGCACTAACCGAACTCGATTTTAAAGAACCAACAGCGGTGCAAGCGAAGATGATTCCCGTAATTCGGGAAGGACGCAGCGTTATTGGCCAATCTCAAACCGGGAGTGGGAAAACCCACGCCTTCTTGCTGCCAATTTTTGACGGGTTAGAAGCGGATAACCATGAGGTTCAAGCCGTGATTACCACACCTAGTCGGGAATTAGCTTACCAAATTTATGGTGATGCCAAGCAACTCGCTAAGCACAGTCCAGAACCACTTAAGTTAGGCAACTACGTGGGTGGGACCGATAAGCAACGCCAAATTGAAAAACTCGAACGTGAACAACCCCAACTTGTCATCGGGACACCAGGTCGGATTCGGGATTTGATCAAGAGTGGGGCACTTGATGTGCATACTGCTCGCCAATTTGTTGTCGATGAAGCCGACATGACCTTTGATTTAGGGTTCTTGGAAGACGTCGACCAAATTGCTGCGCGGATGCCAGAAAAGCTCCAGATGATGGTCTTTTCAGCAACGATTCCAACCAAATTACGCCCATTTTTGAAAAAATACCTGGTTAACCCAGTTGTGGAAGAGATCCCAGTTCAGTCGGTGATCAGTCCAACCATTGATAACTGGCTGTTAGCCACCAAGGGCCATTCTAAGAATGCGTTGATCTACCAGTTATTAACGATGGGTGAACCTTACCTCGCCTTAGTATTTGCCAACACGAAGCAACGGGTCATTGAAATCGCAAACTACTTGAAGGATCAAAACCTCAAAGTTGCTGTGATTCACGGTGATGTGCCTGCTCGGCAACGTAAACGGGTGATGCGTGAAGTTCAAAACCTGGACTTCCAATTCGTTGTGGCCACTGACTTAGCAGCCCGCGGAATTGACATTGAAGGGGTTTCTCATGTCATTAACGATGGCATTCCAGAAGACCTTGATTACTTCATTCACCGGGTTGGCCGGACCGGTCGGAAGGGGTTGCCAGGAACGGCAATCACCTTCTACTCACCTGATGAAGAAGAACAGATCGAAGCGCTGGAAGCGATGGGCATTGAATTCAAACCGAAGGAAATTAAAAACGGCGAGATCGTGGATTCATTTGACCGTAACCGGCGTCAAAAGCGGGGGAAGAAGTCAGTTAAAATTTCTGGTGCCCTTGCTGGTCAGATTCACAAGAAAAAGAAAAAGGTTAAGCCTGGCTATAAACGTCAGATTCAAAAGGCCATTTCAAAGGAACAAATGTACGACCGGCGGATCAAGCAACGGCAAGATCGACGGACGGCGAAGAAACAAAAGAAGTCTGCTTCTCAACGTTATACAGAGAAATAGGGATTCATCAATGACGCACTCGTTTGTGGCCATTTCGGCTGGAACGAGTGCGTTTTGACTTTAGTGCGTCGACTCAGAGTTCAGCTTGACTAACCCCGGTCCGCCAAGTATACTAAGTATCGTGCAATCAGCGAGGACATGCTTTAGGCTGGAGGTTCAGAAACGTTTTGGGTGCTGTGAAAAACGACTCTTAACTAAGGTGCTCCCTCGTCGACTAATAGAATAACCGTTGCTCAGCGTAATGAGCTTAAGAGGTAAACGATCAACATCGTTGCAAGTAAAGTGGTACCGCGTCTATGGCGTCTTTACTAGCAGCGGTGTTTTATTATTTTTAAAGGAGAATTGTCATGAAGGAACTAAGTAGTAGTCAGATTCGGCAGATGTACCTGGACTTTTTCAAGAGTAAGGGTCACACCATCATGCCAAGTGCATCGTTAGTGCCAGTAGATGACCCAACATTGCTTTGGATCAACTCTGGGGTTGCCACGATGAAGAATTATTTTAACGGGTCAGTTGTACCTAAGAACCCCCGGATGACCAGCTCTCAAAAGAGTATTCGGACGAACGATATTGAAAACGTTGGCCGGACTGCGCGCCACCACACGTTATTTGAAATGTTGGGGAACTTCTCCGTTGGGGATTACTTTAAGGATGAAGCAATCGCTTGGGCTTGGGAACTCTTAACGTCAGACGACTGGTTTGGCTGGGATCCAGAAAAGCTCTACATGACGGTTTACCCTAAGGACGATGCTGCTAAGAAGCGTTGGCTAGAGGTTGGTGTTGCTCCAGATCACATTATTGAAGCCGAAGATAACTTCTGGGATATTGGTGAAGGCCCTTCAGGCCCCGATAGTGAAATTTTCTACGATCGTGGTCAGTCCTTTAACAACTTGGCCGATGATGATCCTGAAAACTATCCTGGTGGCGAAAATGAACGTTACCTTGAAGTTTGGAACATCGTGTTCTCACAATTCAACCACGAACCAGATGGCTCATACAAGCCATTACCACGGAAGAATATTGATACTGGGATGGGCCTTGAACGGGTCGTTTCCGTGTTCCAACACGCGAAAACCAACTTTGAAACCGACTTATTCTTACCAATGATCCACGCAACTGAAACTTACAGTGATGGTAAAAAATACGGTGAAGATGCCAAGGAAGACGTTTCCTTCAAAGTCATTGCTGACCACGCCCGCGCAATTACCTTTGCGATTGGTGATGGGGCGTTGCCTTCAAATGAAGGTCGGGGCTACGTTATTCGTCGCTTGATCCGTCGGGCCGTTGTCAATGGCCAAAAATTAGGCGTTGACGGGGCGTTCTTGTACAAGTTAGTGCCCGTTGTCGGTGAAGCGATGAAGGCCTTTTACCCAGAAGTTTTGGAAAACAGCGACTACATTGCGAAGGTTGTGAAGTCTGAAGAAGACCGGTTCAACGAAACCTTAACGGATGGCTTAAACTTGTTGAACGCCTTGATTGCTGAAACCAAGAAAGCCGGCCAAAAAGAAATTGATGGTGCTGAGGCCTTCAAGCTTTACGATACCTATGGTTTCCCAGTTGAGTTAACGCGTGAATACGCTTTTGACGAAGGAATCGGCGTTGATGAAGATGGCTTTGAAGCTGAGATGCAACAGCAACGTGACCGGGCTCGGAAAGCGCGGAATTCCGATAACTCGATGGGGGTTCAAACTGATCTATTGATCGGGATTAAGTCACCAAGCGAATACGTTGGTTACACCCAATTAGCCGTTGATGATGCTAAAATCAGCGACATTCTCGCTGATGGGGCGATCGTTGACGCTGCTGAAAGTGGTTTAGTTCAAGTCATCTTTGACAAGACGCCATTCTACGCTGAAATGGGTGGCCAAATTGCTGACCAAGGTGACGTGTTAGATGCCGATGGTAACGTGATTGCCACCGTTGAAGACGTTCAACACGCACCAAACGGTCAAAATCTGCACACGTTGAAGTTGAACCGGGCCATCAAGGTTGGCGAAACGGTAACGTTAAAGGTTAACGAACACTTCCACAGCAAGGTTGAAAAGAACCATACGGCAACCCACTTGCTTGACCAAGCACTTCGGAACGTCTTTGGCGAACACACGCAACAAGCGGGTTCATTAGTTGAACCAAATTACTTGCGATTTGACTTTACCCACTTTGGTCAAGTCACTGAAGCGGACCTGGCTAAGGTTGAAGCCATCGTTAACGAAAAGATTTTTGAAGAAATCCCAGTAACGACCGTTGAAACGGATCAAGAAACTGGTAAGAAGATGGGGGCCATTGCGCTCTTTAGTGATAAATACGGTGATAAGGTCCGGGTTGTTTCCATCGGTGACTTCTCAATCGAATTCTGTGGTGGGACTCATGTTAAGAACACCAACGAACTTGGACTGTTCAAGATCACTTCTGAAACCGGGATCGGTGCTGGTACTCGCCGGATCGAAGCCGTAACGGCTGGCGATGCATTTGCTTACCTGAACGACCATGATCAATTGTTGGAACAAGCTGCTGGTAGTTTGAAGGCGCAACAAGTGAGTGAAGTGCCTGGCAAGATCAGTCAATTACAAGACCAAATCAAAGCCTTGACCAACAAGGCTGATAGTCTTGAAGCGAAGTTAGCAAGTCAACAAGCTGGTCAAATCTTTGACAACGTTCAAACGGTTAATGGCAAGCAATTGATTACGGGTGTCGTTCAGGTATCTTCAATGGATCAATTGCGTCAATTAGCTGATACTTGGCGTCAAAAGAAGTTGTCAGACGTGCTGGTACTTGGGGCACAAGTTGGCGAAAAAGCCAATTTGATTGCGGCTGTCAGTGATGACTCGATCAAAGACGGTCTGAAGGCTGGGGACTTGATCAAAGCCATTTCACCAAAGATCAATGGTGGTGGCGGTGGTCGTCCTAACATGGCGCAAGCTGGTGGGAAAAACCCTGCTGGTTTACAAGATGCCATGACCGAAGCAACTAATTGGCTGGCAAATTTAGCATAACGTGTTAAACTAGTTGGAGGCCGATGGCTGATCGTTCATGATCAGTCGGTAACGGACCCCGCTGATTGGGGATTTCAGGACGAGTTTGAGATGACTAAGGTACTGTTTATCACGCGATTAATTGCAACTAAGAGTATTACGAATTAGTTACATCGTGGGTCATTCGTTGTCGTGACTGCCGTTATCCGGTAAAATGAAGTTAAATAACATCGGTGGAGGTGTGATCATGAGTACGTTAGATAAAACCATGTATTTTAATTTTGGTGACAAACAACCTAAGGACGTTCATGATACGCTGGTAACAGTGTATCAGGCGCTTGAAGAAAAAGGGTACAACCCGATCAACCAGATTGTTGGGTATCTATTGTCTGGCGATCCGGCGTACATTCCCCGTATCAATGATGCGCGGAACCTGATTCGCAAGCACGAACGTGATGAGATTATCGAAGAACTGGTCCGCTTCTACCTCAATGAGAATGGGACGTTGACAAAGTAATGCGATTAATGGGATTAGATGTCGGATCAAGAACCGTCGGGGTTGCCATGAGTGACCTGCTTGGCTGGACTGCGCAAGGCGTTGAGATCATCCGGATCAATGAGGATGAAGAACAATTTGGCATCGATCGAGTCAAGGAACTGGTGAGCCAGTATGAAGTGACTGGGTTTGTGCTGGGGTTGCCTAAGAATATGAATAATAGTTTAGGCCCCCGCGCTGAAGCTGCGCAGAACTATGGTGAGTTACTAAAAGCAACCTTTGATTTACCCGTTGATTTTGAAGATGAACGGCTAACCACTGTCGAGGCTGAACGGATGCTCGTTGAAGAAGCGGATACGTCGCGAAAGAAGCGTAAGCAAGTGATCGATAAACTTGCTGCTAGCTTGATTCTTCAAAATTACTTGGATCGCCAAGGCCCGTTAACTAAATAAAAAAGTGAGGCGTACAACTATGAGTGAAAACAACGAACAACAAATTACCATTGTCGATGAAGAGGGCAACGAAGAGCTATACAACGTTCTATTTACCTTCAAATCACCTGATTTTAACAAATCATACATTTTGCTTTACCCAGCTGGTAAGGCTGACGATGAGGAAGTTGACATTCAAGCTTACCAATTAGCTGATGGCGATGACCCTGCCGATCCTCAAGGCGGCGACTTGTTACCAATCGAATCTGACGAAGAATGGGACATGGTTGAATCCATGTTAAACACCTTCTTGAACGGCGGCGGTACTGATGCCTCTGATCAAGACTGGGGTGTCCCAGATCCTGAGTAAGTTATTACGATGCACGTCAGTCACTGACGTGTGAGTCCATTTAGCCGCTGGTCCGAATCGGGTCAGCGGCTAAATGAGGTTTAGGGTCCTTTTTAGGGCCAAAGTTTGGGGGAAATGGTTTTGCACGAAACGGATGATGAGGTTAACCCACAACGGCGGCGGTTTAAAGCCGTTGTTGACGGTCAGACCTATACCATCGTTGGTAGCCGCTCCGAAGCGCACATGCGGGCGGTGACGACGTTGATGAATCAACAATTGAACCAATTAAAGCAACTCGCACCGTCGATGACCAAGGAAGAAGCGGCAATTTTGCTTGCGTTTAACGCTATTTCAGATCAACTTGAAAAGGCAACGCAATTGGACCGACTTCAAAAGGCCCAAAAAACGCCTACCGAACGGCCAACCGATTAGACTGCTGGTACTTTTGTTGAAGTAATCGGCAAGCTAGGAGAGTACAGATTAAAATGAACGAGAAAATTTTTAAAACAATGGCGTTTGAGCAGATCAAACAACAATTGCGCCAATATTTGGTATCGGCGGCCGGTAGCGCTGAACTTGCGCAACTGACACCATCTGATGACTTAGCAACCGTCCAACAAGCGATTGATGAGACTCGAGATGGAGCTGATATTTTACGGTTAGAGGGCGGGATTCCACTGCCTAAGTTAGCGGATATTACGCCACACATCAAACGCTTATCAATTGAGGGGACCCTGAGTGGGACCGAATTAGCACAAATCAGTCGGGTTTTAAAAACGGTTCAGCGGGTGGTCAGTTTCTTTGATGACCTCCAGCAAAAGCCCGTCGAATTACGACGGTTATACACGGTTGTCGCTGATTTGATCCATTTACCAGAGGTTAGCAAGCGGTTATCAGTTTCGCTGGAAGATGACGGTCGGCTAACCGATGAAGCCTCACCAGACCTGAAACGGATTCGCCGAAAGATCACAACCCTTGAAGGTACGATTCGTGAACAAATGGCGGGTTATACTCGAGGAAAGAATGCCAAATACCTGAGTGATACCTTAGTGACGATTCGTGACGACCGCTACGTGTTACCCGTTAAGGCCGAGTATAAGCAACGGTTTGGCGGCATTGTCCACGACCAAAGTGCCAGTGGGCAGACCCTCTATATCGAACCAGAAGGGGTGGTTGTGAAAAACAACCAACTCCGTGAGGCTCAAATCGAGGAACGGCAAGAAGAACGCCGGATTTTACTCGAACTATCAGAATTATTACGGCCATACCAAACAGAAATCTTAGAGAATGCAACCGTCTTGGGTCATCTGGACTTCATTAACGCCAAAGCGCATTATGCGCATGCAATTAAGGCAACGGAACCGATTTTGTCTGCCGATAATCAAATTGCGTTGCGGCAAGCCCGGCACCCGTTGATTGCGGCGGATAAAGTGGTCGCTAACGATATCGAACTTGGAACGACCTATAAAGCCATTATCGTGACCGGACCGAACACTGGTGGGAAAACCGTTACGCTGAAGACGGTTGGGTTAGCACAGTTGATGGCTCAATCGGGGTTATTTATTGCGGCTAACGAACATAGTCAAGTTGGGTTGTTTGATGAGATCTTTGCCGATATTGGTGATGAACAATCGATTGAACAAAATTTGAGTACGTTCTCGTCACATATGGAAAACATCGTTAATATTTTGAAAGATGCAACTGACCATAGCTTGATCCTTGTCGATGAATTAAGTGCCGGGACTGATCCGCAAGAAGGGGCAGCCCTCGCCATGGCGATTCTGGATGACATTGGTGCGATTGGTAGTGAAGTCATCGCGACGACCCACTATCCTGAACTTAAAGCTTATGGCTATAATCGTCCGGAAACGATTAACGCAGCATGGAATTTGACACGGAAACGTTGCAACCGACTTATCGATTATTGATTGGGATTCCTGGTCGAAGCAATGCGTTAGAAATTGCGGCTCGACTGGGCATCAAACAAACGATTATTGATGAAGCGCGGAGTTTAACGGATAGTGATAGTCAAGATCTGAACCAAATGATTGCTGATTTGACGGCGCAAAAGCGTCAGGCTGACCTAGACGCTGCTGCGGCTGCTAAAGAATTAGCGGATAGTCAGGCGTTACATGATGACTTAAAGGCGCAATTTGAACGTTATCAAAATCAAAAGGATCAGTTGACGGAATCGGCTAAGGACAAGGCCAACCAAATCGTTGAAAAGACGCGGGTTCGTGCGGATGAAATTATCCGTGATATCCGTAAGAAACAACTACAAGCCGGTAAGACGGTGATCAAAGAAAACCAGTTGATCGATGCTAAGGGACAAATCAATGCCTTGCAGCAAGATCAACAACTGAAAAAGAACCGGGTCTTGAATCGCGAAAAGCGCCGTCATGCATTTAAGAAGGGTGACGAAGTTCTGGTTAAGTCTTATGGGCAACGTGGCGTTATCATGGATAAATTGGATGCACACCACTTCGAAGTGCAAATGGGCATTTTGAAGATGAAAATCGAAGACCTTGATCTCGAACGCGTCAGTGCTGAAGAAATCAAGAAAGAGCCACAACCTAAAGCAACGGTACGGCGGACACGGTCAAGCGGGGTGTCACCAACTTGATCTTCGTGGTCACCGTTACGAACAGGCCATGGCGGAAGTGGATCGGTTTATCGATTCAGCGTTACTGGCGGGTTATCCATCAGTGACAATCATCCATGGGAAGGGGACTGGGGCCCTGCGTCAAGGGGTTACGGAGTACCTGCAATCGAATCGCCGAGTGAAATCATTCGGCTTTTCACCTGCCAATGCTGGTGGTGATGGCTCAACTGTTGTAAACCTGTAAGTTGCCGATTTTAGAAGTGCATTTTGCTTGTACTTTTGGTAAAAGCTGGTAAACTTACTAATTGTAAATGAATAAGGGAGGGAACGTTTTATGGCTGTTTTAGAAACCACGGATTCAACTTTTGAAAAAGATACTGCAACCGGTGTTACGTTAACCGATTTTTGGGCAACTTGGTGTGGTCCTTGTCGGATGCAATCACCCGTTGTCGAACAATTATCTGAGGATATGGCGGATCAAGTAACGTTCAACAAGATGGACGTTGATGCTAATCCAAACACGCCACAACAATTCGGCATCATGAGTATCCCAACCCTCCTTGTTAAAAAGGATGGTCAAGTGGTTGACACCGTTGTTGGTTACCACACAAAAGATCAATTAAAGCAATTGCTGACCCAATACGTCGAAGCATAATTGCGACAGAAAAGGCGTCATCCGAGAAATCGGGTGGCGCTTTTTGCTGTCGTTTGTGTCCAGCGTAAGTGTGCGGAGCGAGACGGGTTGAGAGCAGTGTGCAAGGCGACATCGGTGAAGGCGCCCGGGCCTGGCGGGTTTACCGATGTCGCCTTGCATGCAGCTCTCAGTCTCGCGCAGCACTATTCGGCGTGGTGGCCAGAAAGCGCGTGGTTAACAAGTTCTTACAATGACAGAAACCCTAGAAATAACAGTTTAAGTGGCGCCGAATTTTGTAGCCTGAGAGCGCCGGTTTTCATGCGGCTTTGGCGAGCGAAGCGACGACAAACAGCCAACACCCAGATCGCACCCAACCCTAACGTTAGACACAAACGCAATAAAAAACGCACGTCCCATGAAATGTACATGCGAGTTTAATTAAATGATTAACCTTGAGGCGCACTCGGTGTGTCAGGGTGCGTTAGCGTCATTGGATTGAGCTCGTGAGGGTCGCTAGTGGCGTCTTTGGGGTCTAAGTGGACAATTAAGCTAACGGCGTCTGCATGGCGGTTTTTTTGCGGATCCTGAGCTTCGGTTTCAGCGACAACGCCAATCATTTGCTCGACGCTTTGGGCAAGAAAACCAGCTTCAAGCATAAACGGCGCTGCAGTTTCGGTGTAGCTTAGTCGAGCACTAACTGGTAAGCCAGTTAGGGTAAACCGCCATTCCTTAGCGGTTTGTTTATCAAGTGTCAGGTGGCCAAGCTGGGCTTGTTCAAAGAACAAGGCAATGTCAGTGACGTTACCTAATTCAAAGCGGCGGGCAAGTTGTTTACCCTCCAGTATGCGATATTACCGGCATCAGCGCCCAAAATATCAGTTAAAACAACGTCTCGAAGGAGCGCCTTACCAAACAATGGTGCGGTTGCTGGATCGTTAAGGTAGTGTGCGTAAATCTGGTTATCCATAATTTTCTCCATCCTAAATAGCTATTACGTTTAGATTACAATGGAAAGCGTTCAAATTGCAAGTGGATTATCATAACTTAAGAAATGATTGCTTTGCTTGCAACCGCTGTTATTTTGGTGAATAATATAAGTTCAAGTAAGATAAAAGCCCAAGCGGGTGTTTGGTACATATCGATTACTCGCAAGCGATGATTTTGAAGGCTATCGAATAAATAAGTGGCGAGATTTAAGTGAACACAGTATTTTTGAAGAGAAGGGAAACAAGCGCATGGTTTCTGGAGCAATTGGTTTTTTGGATTCAGGTGTTGGTGGGTTAACGGTCCTTAAGGCAGCGAAGGCGCAACTCCCATCCGAATCAATGATTTTTGTGGGCGATCAAGCTCGAGTCCCCTATGGTCCCCGGTCAAGTGAAGAGGTCGTTCGATTTTCGCGTGAAATCGCCGGCTTTTTGACGCAACAATCGGTCAAAGCACTGGTGATGGCTTGCAATACTGCAACAGCTGCCGCATTACCCTTGTTGCAGCAAGAACTTCCAATGCCAGTGATTGGTGTGATTCAAGCTGGTAGTCAACGGGCAGTAACCGTGACAACGCACCAACGAATCGGCGTGATTGCAACGGAAGGCACCTGTAAGAGTCATGCGTATCGGCAAGCAATTCAGGCGTTGATGCCTAACGCAACGGTGTATGAAGTACCGTGCCCCGAATTTGTTTTGCTGGTAGAAGCTGGCAATTATCGCTCGGCTGAAGCGACCACCATCGTACAGCAACGGTTAGCATTTTTTAAAGATCACCCGGTAGATACGCTCATTCTGGGGTGTACCCACTATCCGTTGCTGTTGCCTCAAATTACGGCGGCGATGGGGCCGGGAGTCCAACTGGTTGATTCGGGTGTTGAAACGGCTAAACAGCTTCGTCGCCAATTAACGACAGCAAAGCTACTAACGCCAACGGCTGAACCGACCTATCAGTTCTACACTACAGGGACCGTCACGGAATTTAACCGAGTTGCAGCGGATTGGTTGGGCGATACACACCTTAACGTGACTCAGCTACCTGTGACGCGACTCCAACAATTTGACCATAATGACAATTAAAGTGAGGCAACGACAAATGACACACAGTGAATTAATTATTGCGACTCGCAATGCGGGTAAGGCGCGTGAATTTCGGGAAATGCTGGCACCAAAAGATCATCATCAAGACGTTAGCTGATTTTCCGAATATTGGTGACATTGCCGAAACGGGTACGACCTTTGAAGAAAATGCCACAATTAAGGCCACGGCAATTGCGCAACAAACCAGTTTACCAGTCCTTGCAGATGACTCTGGCTTGCAGGTGGCAGCTTTAAATGGAGAACCTGGCATCTATTCGGCTCGGTATGCGGGTGACCATGATGATGCCGCCAACAACCAAAAACTGTTGACCAAGTTAGCGACCGTCCCGGCTGACCAGCGCCAAGCCGTATTTCATTCAACCCTTGTGCTGGTTAAACCGAGTGGGGCCAAACTCGTTGTTGATGGTGAAGTTAGTGGTGAAATTTTAACCGCGCCTCGTGGGGATAATGGCTTTGGCTACGACCCGTTGTTTTACATTCCAGAAGCGCACAAGACGATGGCGGAAATGACCGATCATGAAAAAAATGCCATTAGTCACCGGGGCCGGGCAGCCGAGAAGATGATGCAACAGTTTGATTCATGGTGGGAGGCTTAAACGTGAAGTACTTAGTGATCAGTGATAATCACGGTGATCGTGAGATTTTGACAACGCTGTTTGCCCAGTATCGCGATCAAGTTGATGGCATCTTTCACTGCGGTGATTCAGAATTGAAGGCTGATGATGCGGTGTTCAAAGATGTTTCGGTGGTTGAAGGTAACAATGATCCGCGTGGTGAGTTTAGCGATGACATTGAGCGTGATGACCACGGTGAACACGTGCTCATGACGCATGGTGACCTTTATGGGGTTTCGATGGGGTTAACGCATCTGAGCTTGAAAGCCCAGTCGGTGAACGCTAGCTTGGTGTTTTACGGTCATACCCATCAATTAGCGGCTGAAATGGTAGATGATTGTTTGTATTTGAATCCCGGTAGTATTTCACTCCCTCGTGGTACCTATGCGTCGGTCGGTGGCACCTATGCACTTATCGATACAACGCCAGCGATCGTTACCGTCACGTTTTATGACCGGCAGCAACAACCGGTTCCAGGGCTTCAGTTCGAATTTACGCGTCAAACACAGAAAGGGCGATAAAAGTTTATGGTTGATCAACCCATTAAAGACCTCTTACTTGCGGATCATCAGACATTGATTATCCCGGCAAATATCGTTGCCAACGTGATGGTCAATAATGATTGTTACCATGCATTTTTGGTGTTAACTAAGATTGGTTATTCAAAGATTCCGGTGTTGGATCCAGAGCAACACCTATGTGGTTTAGTTTCATTATCAATGCTTACCGAAAAAATGTTGGATGTTAATCACGTTGCTCCAGAAAATTTGCGCCGATTAAAGGTTGCAGACGTGATGGAAACCGACTTTCGGTCAGTTGAAGATCCAACCGATTTGGATGAAATTTTACACCTTCTTATCGACAACTCATTTGTGCCGGTTGTTTCGGATGACCGGACGTTTACGGGCATTATTACCCGACGTGAATTGTTGAAACGCGTCAATTATCTGGCCCACAACTTTTCAACCCATTTTGAAGTTCAACAGATTGCGGACTTAGTGGGAGACCGTTCGAATTAGCATTATGAGTGGCGTTATTTTGATAAATGCTACAATTAACCATGAGTAAACAGGCGTCTAAATTCCACCACTGGGAATTTAGACGCCTGTTTGATTATAGTTTAAAAATGATAAGTGTCGTTTAAGTGTACTTAGACGTTCGGCGTATCCGTTCGATAAATCGTCGGTAAGGTAATATCAGCGTCACTAATGGCCTTTAAATAAGCGGACAGTAGTTCATGCTGAACAGTTGATTGCTCGCCAGGCTGGGTGAAGGTGACTACTTGAATCACCAGTTTACCATCTGGCAGCGGTACGGTTCCAAGATTCGTTGGCGCCTGCGTAATGGCTGGAAACTTGGACGCGACCGTTTGGTTCACCGTTTCGATGATGGCGTTGATATCATCAATTGGTGAATCTGGTACGATTGGAATTTGAACCAGCGCCCGCATTTCATTTCGAGACTTGTTGCTGACAATCGTAATGTTTCGGTTCGGGATAAAGTTTAAGGTCCCATCGGCACTAACAACCTGAGTCGTCCGAATGCCAATTGCGGAAACGGTGCCTTCGATTGTTCCAATTTTGACGGCATCACCAACGTTGATTTGTTCTTCCATCAAAATAAACGCCCCGGTAACGATATCGGAAACAAATCCCTGAGCACCAAGACCAAGGCTAAACTGAAGATCCCGGCCCCAGCGACTAACGTGCCAACCGGAACGCCCATGAATGAGAGCAAGGCGTAGATCCAAAAGAAGAGGACGGTGTACTGAAAGATGTTCATGACCAGTGTAAAGATGGTGTCCACTCGGTTTGCCGTTCCAGGGGTGATTTGAGTTGCTTTGTAGCGTTTGAATAAGTGCCGAATAATTTTTTTGCCTAACCAGTTAACCAGCAATAAACCAACAGAAACCAGAATTAACTGAAAAATGGTGGTCGCCGCTTGTTCACCGATGCTTTGCCAGTCAAAGTGGTGAATGAATCGAACAAAATGCGTCAAGATAGAGGGCTCCTTTTGAGGTTGTTAGACAATTGCCATTGATTGACAATTGCAATGAGTTCTTCTCTAGTTTAACAAAGTTAGGTGCCGTTTTCCAAGGTATAGCCATTGGAATTTTCATGATGAGTTGCTAGTCATGAAGATTCGATAACAAACCAATAAAAGCGGGTGAAACCGCGTACTTTTCATTGCGCCCGGACCGGTCAATGCTATTCTTAAATTAATCAAGGTAAAGTAAGGAGGGGTAGCGTGACAGGTGGACAAATTGCCGGTTTAATTGCCGCAATCGCGTTTTTAGTTTTGGTGGTCTTCATCGGTGTCTTTTTAACCAAGATGGTTCGGACGCTTGGTGAAGTGAACCAAAGCATTAAAACGATGACTGATGATATGGACGTCATTGCGAAACAAACGGAGGATATTTTGGCGAATGCCAATACGCTGTTAGATGATGTCAATCATAAGGTTGCCACGATTGATCCCGTATTCAAAGCGGCGGCTGATCTTGGAACCAGCGTTTCAGATTTGAACGAGGCAACTCGTGAATTAACTGGGAAGGTTTCATCGACAGCCAAAAAGTCGGTGACCTCTAACTTGGTGGCTCGCGCCGGGTCAGCGATGTTTAATGCTTATCGCGGCCGGAAATCAAAGGACTAAAAGTTGAAAGGAGTTTTTGCGTTATGGGAAAAAAGTTTGGCTTTTTATTAGGGCTCTTAGCGGGTGGTGCAGCAGCTCACGTTGCTTATCGTCGGTTAGATGATGCCCAAAAGGAACAACTTAAAGAAGACCTTCAAGATAAGGTTGATATCGCAAAAGACCGGGCAGTCGACTATGCGTTTTACGCAAGCGATGCTTGGGCAGACTTCAAGGAGACGTTTGCTGAACAGTCTGAATCAGTGAGTGATAAACTCAAGACGGCAACTGCCCAATTTGAAAACCAGCACTTCTCTAAAGCTGACGATGATGAAGCATCTAGCGAAGACTTACGTTCAGAGTTAGCGGACGTTGCTACGGCAGCGGATGATGACTCCGATGATATCGTACTTAATAGCGAAGACACTTTTGGCGGCGCTGATGTTTCGGATGTTACTGAAACTGAGGAAACACCTGCTGAGGATGCTGATACAGCTGACTCAACTGAATCAACTTCGAACAAACCAGAAGCATAACGATTAACGGTCTCAGCATTTTGTTGAATGTTGAGGCCGTTTTATTGTCGTTTGTGTCCAGCGTAAGCATTCTTCTGTTTAGTTTGTGAAGTTTGATTTGCGTGAACTGTCGATTCCGGTCAGCGGCTAGGTTCCTGCTGTGGGGCCGGCCTGAGCCGAAGAGCGGTCTCAGGCCTCGAATTCAAGCCTCGCTAAAACCCGTGCGAGTCTTGAATTCGTCCCCGATAATTGATGGTTGTTGGGAAAAACACCAACAACCACCAATTATCGCGACACAGCATCCACCTAGCCGCTGACCGGAATCTCATATTGCGCAATTTGGCATCACTGCAGACCATCTCAAGCGCTTAACTACGGGATTACAACGACTGACGTTGATTTGACAAACGTCCAGATTGATCAGCAATCGGCGATTCATATTACGATGGCTGAATAACGATGCATTCTGAATGTCAGTACAACTGCATTAAGTTCACGTAAACGTAGCACATAACTGGCAGATTTAGTTTCACGCAATCGTTGATTCATTGCGGTTACTGAACATTGACCACAATCGTTTATTGCGGTTGTCGAGTTACCACTGAACGTTGCGGTTACACAGGTTCATCAACTTCATAATATGACGGTCAGCTGTTGTGATTGCCAACAGCGCACCATGTAGCGGGAGGCGGAGGCGCGCGAGG
>NZ_BBAD01000036.1 GCF_001311075.1 Secundilactobacillus similis DSM 23365 = JCM 2765 | reverse complement strand
TTTTGTTTGCGGACTTTCGGCATCGGAATCGCACTCTCGAAAATTTATCATGAAGGGCTAAACTGTCGTACGATGACAATCGAGAACATCTCAGTAAACGTTAAACGATAACATTACAGCATTGCGTCACAGTCCGTTCAAGCGCATTAAGTTAACGTTCAGAATAGATCGACGTCTTGTTCGTCACGATAACAAGACATCCATCAACTTTAGTGTTTGTCGAATCAACGTCAGTCTTTGTAATACTGTCGCAAGCTGTTCAGTTAAGCACTTGAGATGGTCTACAATAGTGCCGAATTACGACAATGTAAGATTCCGGTCAGCGACTAGGTGGAAGCTGTGTCGCGATAATTGGTGGTTGTTGACGAACTTCCGACAACCGCCAATTATCGGGGACAAATTGAAGACTCGCACGTTTTTTGGCGAGGCTTCAATTTGAGGACTGAGACCGCCCTTCGGCTCAGGCCGGCCCCACAGCTGGAACCTAGTCGCTGACCGGAATCGATAGTTCAAGCAAATCACCACACTTCACAAACTAAACAGAAGAATGCTTACGCTGGACACAAGCGACAATCTCACCGCCATAAGTCAACGATGCTGACAACCAGCAACAACGCAACCACCCAGTTAACCAACGTTGCATGCGCATTGTAGAACGTCTTAAGGTAGTGGCCAACAACGGACCAGATCAGCGTGCCGATGGCGCCAATCATGACCATGACGAGGAGCTTGAGCCAAACGCCGTGGGTCGTGGCGAAGACTGCGGTGAAGCCGCCTAGTCCCGCGACGTAGTAGAGGTAGACTTTAACGTTGGTTGCTTGCAAGAGTAGCGCTGAAGTGAATGGATGGGCTAGCCCCTCTCCCGCCGCAATGGCTTGGCTACCACGTAAACTATGTATTGCTAAATAGCTAAATAACCGGACCCCACCAATTTCATCACCAGCGTCAAACCAGGTTGATTCAGTAACTTGGTCGACAGTAACGCCACCGCACCACCGACTAACCAAAACCCCACAAAACTGCCAAAGTTATAGATCAAACTCCGGCGAAACCCTTTCACTTGGCCTTCCGACAGCGCCATAATCGTATTTGGCCCCGGCGTGATGGCCATGATCCAGTTGAACATTAAGAATGAAATCATTTGCAGCACCTTCTCGTTGTATTTGCAACATAGAATAACATTGGTGTGTTGTAAATGCAACATAAAATAACCACTTGCCCACTTCAGCAAAACCGTTGCAGTTCCGTACCACTCACGCTATGCTAGTGGTATAACCTGAAATCCAAAGGAGGCCGCGACAGTTGTCATTCACTGTCGTCGATATCAAAATGGAAAAAGAAATTTTTCGCGACATCGGTTGGATTGCCCGTGAAATCAACGCTACCGCTAACCGAACGCTTAGACCATTTAACCTAGGTGACAACCGATTTATCTACGTGATTCGGGTACTGGAACAGCCCGGAATCGGCCAACAAGAACTCGCTACAACGATTGGCGTTGACCGCACCACTGCCTTTCGTGCGGTTAGCAAACTAATTGCGGATGGCTACTTAGAAAAACGTGACCATCCCGCCCAACCACGGCTGAAAGTGCTCTACCCAACCGCAAAAAGTCAGCAAATGAAGCAACAGTTATTCGACTTTGAGGCCGCGAGTTCTCAACGGTATTTGGACGTGTTGACCCCGGACGAACTCGCCTCACTGCAGACGCTTTTAGCACGAGTTCGGCACCATGCTCAAACCAACACCGAACCGTTCTAAACTAACAAAAAATTGGCGGCAATCATCAACCGCGTTAACCCCTAATGTACCAAGCGATATCGCTGATTGCTCCCGATTTCACCCAAAAATTTTAAGCAAAAACACTTAAAATTCTAGTCCAATTGAGTTATCCTAATGAATGGTAGTACTAAAATTTGGCAGGTTCGCTCCGTTCTTGATACTGGAGGTTTATTTACGTGAATAATCAAGAACCGCAATCGCGCATGCAACGTTACAATTTCAACACCGACAACAATCAACCACCGAAACGCAAACGGCCGAAGAAGCCACATCGCATCCGGCAACTGATTGTCAGTTTTCTCCTGACGCTGGTGTTGATCATTGGCGTCGGTGTCTGGCTGGCCAACCGCTCAACCAGCGTTGAAACCAATGATGCGAACACCGCGCAATCCGCTAACAGCAGCAGTAAGAACGAAGATGATAACACTGACACTGATTCGAACAGTACGTCACGCAAGACGCCGTCCGAAGCAGCGACTTCTCAAGATGATCAAGATACCACCGGCTCAACTGACGATAACCAGGCATCACGCCCTCACAACGCAGTTCAATGCAAAGTTCGATCGATCAAGAATCTGATTCAACCATTAAGAACAGCGAGCAGAAAAAACTGGATGGGACTAAATCCAAAGCAGAGACCCAAAGCTCAGCCAGTTCTGCCAATACTACCGACAACACTTCCGGGTCGACATCCGAGAAACAATCTAATAGTGGCGATGCGTCTAGCGATAGCACCACATCGTCTTCCCCTGAATTCAGCCGCTCCCACACTTTCTCATCAGTCGCTGATGCCAAAAGTTGGGCGCAAGCAACTAAGTCGCAATGGCTGAAAAACGGTTACACCACCTATACGATCACCACTGACGCGCAGGGTAACTATATCCTTAGCTTCGTTAAGTAGTGCGAGAAAAAGACCTCACCAACAGAGCATTGGTGAGGTCTTTTGTTGTCGTTTGTGTCCAGCGTAAGTGTGCGGAGCGAGACGGGTTGAGAGCGTAGTGTAATGGCGCTTCGGTGAAAACGCCCGGGCCTGGCGGTTTTATCGAAGTGCCATTACATGCAGCTCTCAGTCTCGCGCAGCACCATTCGGCGCGGTGGCCAGAAAGCGCGTGGTTGACAACTTCTTGTAACTTCAGGAACCCTGGAAATAACAGTTTAAGTGGCGCCGAATTTTGTAGCCTGAGAGCGCCGATTTTCATGCGGCTTTGGCGAGCGAAGCGATGTCAAACAGCCGACACCCAAATCGCACCCAATGCTTACGCTGGACACAAACGACAGTAGCTAAATAGACAAAAGGGCCGTCAATCTTTCACTGACGGTCCTTTATAAGTCAACTTCAACTCGCATTTCGATGCCGAAAATCCACCTGCATCATCAACAACGCAATCACAATCAAGCTCCCACCAATCAGTAGATTCATCGTAAACGGCTCAAACCCGAGGGCTACGGAGAAGATGCTACCAAACATCGACTCGGTCATCAGGATAATCCCCGCTGGTGTCGGATCCGTATACCGTTGACCAATCAATTGCAACGTTTGCGCCCCAAACGAGGAAAGAATCCCCAAAACGACCACTGGCCACAAGCGGCTTGCCAATCAATTGCGCCGTAGCTGGCGTGTTCAAATAGCAGCGACCAAATCATCCCAAAACCGCCCTGTGTGACCCCCAGCATGAACGACAGCACCCACGGATTCGTACTGGTGGTTTTCATCCCGAAGTAAACGATTTGAATGGCGTAAAATACCGCCGAGATAATGGTCAATAAATCCCCAATATGTAGCGTAAAGCCACGATTAACCAAGTTGGTTAAGAACACCATCCCAACGACACAAATCACAATTGCAACGTAGCTCTTCCCCTCCGGTCGCCGGTGAAAGAAGATCCACACAATGAACGGAATAAAAATCACGTAAATCGCTGTCAGAAAGGCGTTATTGGCTGGTGTTGTGTACTTTAACCCCAACGTCTGTAGTTGGTACCCCACAAAGTTGATAAAACCGGCCGTCATCCCGATTCGGAAGTCAACCATGGTCATCTTATTGATGGCTTTGTGGAAGAAGATGTAGCCAAGCCCGCATAGATCAACCCCCGAATCCCGTTGATCAGCCCCGCCTGCATGTTGGCGTTAGTGGCCATTTTTGAAAAGATGTAGCCAGCACCCCAGATGATGGCTGCAATCAGCAACATCAAGTTGGCGCGTGTTTTTGTTACTCGCATAAGCGTTTCCCCTGCATTTCTCATCGTTAAGTTCAGCGCAACCGCGCCAAACCCCATTCGACCAATATAGCACAACCAAAAATGTGATACAAACGCGTGTTGCCCCGTTCGTATCACATTTTGATTTATTTACGTTCGTTCAAAAACGCCACCGCAAACTCTTTGTAGAAATCAACGCTCTGCAAATACTGCTTGATTGAAATATACTCATCCGGTTCATGCGCCGTATCGGAGCCCGGTCCGATCACCACGCTCATGAAATTACCCTTGGCGCGGGAGAACTCGGAGCCGTCATTGGCGCCACCTGAGCCCACTGGAATGATCCGTTTGCCCATTACCCGGTGACCCACCTTTTGAACTAACCGCACTAACGGCGCATCTGGGCGGCCCGGTACTGCCTCTTCCGGATAACTGTACGTAATGCTGAGGTGGAACCCTGGTCGCTGGTTTAAGCGGTGAATCAAGTCCTCTAAGGCCTTGTAGATCATCTGATTAGGATAGGCTGGAATCGTCCGCATATTGGCGGATAACCGCGCTTTGGCGGGAATACTGTTGATCTGTTCACCACCGCTGATTAGGTCAACGCTGTGTAACAGTCCACCTAACACCGGATCCTTACGATCAAAGCGGGCGATGAGCTCGTTGACTTCATTATAGTAAGTCAGCAAGTTATCGATTGCGTTAATGCCCTTATCTGGCCGCGCACTGTGGGCGGATTTGCCAATCGAATCCACGTGGTAGTCGATGACACCGCGTGAGGTATACGTGACCTTATCCATCCCGCTAGGTTCAGCAATCACGAGGCCGTCTAAGTCATCTGCGTACCCCTTATCCGTCAACTGAGCGGCACCGTACTCACCGGTTTCCTCACCAACAGTGGCCAGTAAGCGAATCGTTCCCGGTAGCGCCACGTCTTCCTCCAAGAGTTCGAGCATCGCGATCACCATCGCTGCCAAGCCACTCTTCATATCTGACGTACCGCGGCCGTACAACCGATCATCGACCACTTCACCACCAAATGGATGGTGGGTCCAAGCCGCCAAGTCACCGGATCAACCACGTCCATGTGACCAGAGATGCCCAAGTGCCGGCCAGCCGGATTTCCCATCGTCACCACTAAGTTATCGCGGTCCGCCGCGTAGGGTACCCGTTCAATCGTCACGCGATCGCGATACGGGTCAAATAGGGTCGCCAAATAACTGGCCACCGCCGCTTCATGATCGTTAACCGATTCGATCCGAACAAGGTCTTGTAAAATTGAAATTTTGCGCGCCGTTTCCAAATCCATTCCGCCTTCCGTCTAACACATATTACGTCCAGCATACCCCGCGAATTAGCTAAAAATCAAGGGTTCTCGCAAAAATACCCCGTCACCCACATTTCCGAATTGGATTAAAGTTTCTGGTGAAAAATCGGCTTTCATAACCGAGATTTTTTTGTAATCTTAATAATTGCGGTATAATAGAACAAAAGTCTGCAAAAAAGGATGATCATAATGAAAATTAACGTCCCAACCGACAACGGTTTTCTCCCCGACATCTACGGGAAGTTTGCGCCCGATGACCAAAAAATGGGCGGCAATCCCGTTCGGTCATTTCCAATTCAGTTTAGCGAAGTGCCAGCCAACACCGCCACTTTCGCCGTCACGATGATCGACCACGATGCGATTCCGGTGGGCGGCTTTACTTGGATCCACTGGGTAGCAGCCAACCTTCCGGGAACGTTAACTGAACTACCCGAAAACGCCAGTCAAAGTGGCGCAGTGGCGATGACGTTTGGTAAGAATTCCAACGCCGGCGCCTTGGTTGGTGGAACCAACCCTCTCGTAACAGAACGTTACACTGGTCCGCTACCACCCGACCAAGATCACCGCTACACGATCACCGTGTACGCGCTGGATACGAAATTACCGTTAACTGATGGCTTCTGGCTCAATCAACTCATGGATGCCATGGACGGTCACATTCTGGCTAAAGCCACGCAAGTTGTTATGGGCCGCGCTTAGTTTCGTTACTACTATTCAGTTACTAAAGGAGTTACCACTATGCATTTAAACTACCATTCGATCCTAGTTCCCGTTGACACCTCTAAGTTCGCGGAACTGGCGCTCGCTAAAGCGGTGGCCGTGGCCAAACGAAACCACGCCCACCTCGACCTGCTGAGCGTCATTGACACGCACCAAACCAACTACTACGGCGGCCTCGTCAACAACGGCGACATCGTCAACCGGTTGGTTCAAGACGCCACGGACTATTTGGCAGAACTTACTGACCAAATTAAGGCCAAATACGGCTTAACCGACATCAGCACCCACATCCGCTTCGGTAACCCGAAGACCGTCATCGCTTTTGATTTCACGCAGGATCACCAAAACGACTTAGTAATGATGGGCGCCACTGGGATGAACGCCCTGGAACGGGTCGTCACTGGTTCCGTGACTGATTTTGTGACCCACAATGCCAGCTGCGACGTGCTCGTCGTTCGCACCAACCTCGCCAACAAGCCCGGTGAAAAACCGGAAAGTCCGTTCCGCACCACTGAATATTAAACTTAGTCTTATTGATGGAACGAGTTACGGCCTGCAGTTACGGGCGTTACCGACTTGGTAGCGTCCGTTTACCACTAGCCCACACTCGTTTCCTTTGTACATAGCACACACTACCGTAGGGGGAACTTCATGGGAAATCACAATATCAAGAAAATCAACCTGTTCCAGCTGGTCATGCTGGCCCTGGGATCGTTGATCGGTTCCGGGTGGCTCTTCGGCTCTTGGGAAGCCACTAAGATTGCTGGTCCGGCCGCTATCATCTCCTGGGTCATTGGGGGCCTCGTCATCGGCAGCATCGCCTACGATTACGTTGAAATCGGCGCCATGTTCCCGGAATCAGGGGGCATGAGTAAATACGCGCAATATTCACACGGTTCTCTACTCGGCTTCATCGCCGCTTGGGCCAACTGGGTGTCACTGATCACGCTGATCCCCATCGAAGCCGTGGCGGCCGTTCAGTACATGAGTACCTGGCCGTGGTCTTGGGCCAAATGGACGCACCACTTTCTCAGCAACGGCGTCATCACCACGTCTGGTTTATTCGTGGTGTTCGGCTTCATTATCGTTTTTACGCTATTAAACTACTGGTCCGTGACGATCTTAACCCGGTTTACCAGTTTGATCTCGGTCTTTAAAATCGGGATTCCGTTACTAACCATCGTCATGTTGACCATGTCTGGCTTCCACCCCGGTAACTACGGGACCTCGCTCAGCGAATTCATGCCGTACGGATCAGCGCCAATCTTCACCGCAACCTCTGCGGCTGGGATCATCTTCTCATTTGACGCCTTTCAAACGGTCATCAACATGGGTGGCGAAATTGAACACCCGAAGAAAAATATTGGCCGTGGGATTACGATCTCACTGCTGATCAGTGGCGTGCTCTACGTTATCCTGCAAAGTACCTTTATCACGCAATTCCACCGAAGATGATTGCCGCCACCGGTTGGCACGGGATCGTCTTCAACTCACCATTTGCTGATATGGCCATTCTGTTGGGCATTCACTGGTTATCCGTGCTGTTGTACATGGACGCCTTCGTCTCCCCATTTGGAACCGGCGTCTCCTTCGTGGCCAACACCGCGCGGGCGCTCTTCGCCATGGAAGGCAACAAGCACGTCCCAAGCTTCTTGGGTAAAATTAATTTAAAATACGGGATTCCCCGCGTTGCCATGTTGGTCAACACGATTCTCAGCATGGTGATGGTCTCGGTCTTCCGTTCATGGGCTGTTTTGGCGACCGTATTGTCCACCGCCACTTTGATTGCTTACCTGACGGGACCCGTTACCGCCGTGTCGCTCCGAAAAATGGGGCCTAACCTGTTCCGGCCGATCCGCTTAAAGCATTTGCCATGGATTGCCCCACTGTCCTTCGTCTTGGCATCACTAGCGACCTACTGGGCAATGTGGCCAACCACCGTTCAAGTCATCTTGATCATCCTATTAGGCCTGCCCTTCTACTTCTACTACGAGTGGAAAGCTGGCTTCAAATCCACCGCTCAGGCATTCAAAGCCAGCGGTTGGATGGTCGGTTATTTGGTCTTCATCTCCATCATGTCCTTCATCGGCAGCCACCAGTTCAACGGCTTAAACTGGCTTCCCTACCCGCTAGACTTCGTGGTCATCATCGTGGCCTCCCTTGGATTCTACTACTGGGGCATCAAGAGTTACGTAGTAACTGAAGACTTCCATAAAGCGGAGAAACTGAACGATGAAGCGGAACAGATTGCTTCGGAAAATGATTAATTGAATTGCTACTTAAGCCCCTAACACAACGTTTGGGGCTTTTTGCTTACGCTTGTGTCCAGCGTAAGGGTTGGATGTGATTTGAGTGTTGGCTGTTTGTCGTCGCTTCGCTCGCCAAAGCCGCACGAAAACCTGCGCTCTCAGGCTACAAAATTCGGCGCCACTTAAACTGTCATTTCTAGGGTTCCTGAAGTAACGAGAACTTGTCAACCACGCGCTTTCTGGCCACCACGCCGAATGGTGCTGCGCGAGACTGAGAGCTGCATGTAGGGGCACTTCGATAAAACCGCCAGGCCCGGGCGCTTTCACCGAAGTGCCCCTACACACCGCTCTCAACCCGTCTCGCTCCGCACACTTACGCTGGACACAAACGACAGCAAAAAAGCAGCGCACCCGCCACAACAAATCGTGGTAGGTGCGCTGTTTCAATTCAAACTCAAATCCCCAGATGAGCCCGAATCAGTATTCATCTATAAAACTTAGTCTAATTCTTTGTAGTCGAAGTAATCAAACTCAGCTGGTTGATCGTAACCACTGTAATCGACAGCAGCTAAACCAACGAAGCGCCGGTGAAGAAGCCACCGTAAGTTTGAAGAACGTAGTCATCAGATAAGACAGCAGCGTCCAAGGTAACAAGATCGTGCCAAGTTGTGCCATCAAATGAGTAAGCGTAAGTGTATGACTGAGTCCGAGCCTTAACCTTGAACCATACATTTTCAGTACCTTCAGGAATGGCAATTGCGTCATCCTTCAAGTATGAGGTGTATTCGCCGCGGTTGTTTTCACCGACTTCGATGACGTGACCCTTCTTTTCGTCCCAAGTGATGAAGGCGAATGACCAGTGTTGGTCGTTGTAGAAGTTGGTTAAGCCAGCCATTTGTTGGTACGTAAATGGATCGAATTTAACCTTGGTTTCAGCATCAAAGTTGAAGGCTTGCCAACGACGGGCAATCATCGAAACGTCGTAACGACTTGCCAATGAACGCTTCCCAATCAAGGTCAACTTGCCATCGCCGAATGAACCCATTTCAGCATTGAATGGTGTCCGTAAAGTGTTCCATTCAAGGTTCAATTCAGGGGTGTCAAATTCGTCGTGTTGGTCGCCGTTTGCGGGTGCTTCCGTCAAGATAGCATCCTTAGGTGCGTCAACTTCAACAGTCCCACCGTGACCGCCAACAACACGTGGCCAGCCTTGGTCGTCCCATTCAACCTTTTGGATTGAAGTTTCACGGCCTAAAGTACACCAGCCGCGAGGGTCAGTTACGGATTCAGTATCGTGGTGCCATGGACGACCACACAATGAAGCGTAGTACCATTCGCCACCAGGGGTGTTAACTAAAGCACCGTGACCTTGCTTTTGGATGGCCAAGTCAGGCGTGTCAAAGTTCGTGATGAATGGATCGCCAGGTTCAGTTTCGAACGAGTGGGCATCCAAAGTCTTTGAACGAGAAACGACTTCTTGGTGGGTCCAAACGGTCCCGCCTTGAGCGGCAAACAAGAAGTATTGACCGTCGATCTTGTACAAGTGAGGTCCTTCAACCAACTTCACGTCAGTCCCATCGTAAATGGTCCGAGCAGTTTCAGGCTTCAACTTCATGGTATCGGTGTCAAATTCAGTCAACGTGATGCCATCAAATGGGTGGCGGTATTCACGGTGATCCCAAGTTTGTTGTACCAAGTATTTGCGACCATCATCATCGTGGAACAAGGAGGCATCGAAGCCAACCCCGTTAACCCGAATTGGGTCAGTCCATGGGCCCTTGATATCGGTTGCGGTAGTCAAGTAGTTGGTCATGTCCTTGAAGGCACCTTCAGTCACCTTAACATCGGTGTAGATCAACCAGAATTTACCGTCAGCGTAGCTCAAGTCAGGTGCCCAGATCCCACCAGAACTTGGGTTACCCTTCATGTCCAATAACGTGGTCGTTGACAGTGGTGATGGCAACAGGTTCCAGTGAACCATATCCTTGGATTCGTGGAGCCGAACGCCAGGGAACCATTCAAAGGTTGAGTTGGCAATGTAGTACGTGTCACCGACGCGAATCATGCTAGGGTCAGCGTTAAAACCGTGTAAAACGGGGTTTTGAATCTTCATGAAAAATTCCTCCTATTTCGATTTTGATGGTGATGCATGTGAGTTGTGATTGTATCTCAAATTTAAATTGTGGTGCTTTGTGACAGCAGTAGCGGTTGGTTACTGCTGTTTGCCAGTTGCGTGTAAGAGCGGTTTCCCCCTTACTGCGTAGTTCTGGCGACGTGCTTTCAGGCTGCGTTGGTTTCGGCGCCATTTTTGATTTGCCTGTTTCGCGGTTTAGTCATGTTGAATGATTGGCCTCGGAACTGGTTATCGGCTACGGCGCCGAAACGTGTTCAATGAAGCAGAAGGTTGCATGTAAGGAGCTCATGGGTAAACCCCCAAGCCCGGGGCTTTCACCCATGAGCCCCTTACACTCCACCTTCTAGGCGCTTCGTTTCACACTCTATTACTTGTTAGCCAACTTAGCCTTACGATCTGCTTCCAATTCAACGTTGATTTCAGCAATCCGCTTATCAGTCAGTGGGTAACGGCTCATGATGAACATCGCTACGACAGCCAACACGATTGGGATCCAGATCATTGACCATTGGATACCAGCTAAAGCTGAAGCTGATTGAGTGGTTGCGGCGCCGTCAAAGTGCGTGAAGGCGTTGATGTAACCAGGGATGATCCCACCTAAAGCTAACCCAATCTTGAAGAACAGACCCATGATGGCGTTGATGATACCAGCAACCCGCTTCTTTGACTTGTATTCGCCGTAAGAAACGACTTCTGGCACCATTGACCACATGTAACCAGTTGCGGCAGTTAAGCCCCATTGTTGCAAGAAACGACCGATGTAACCCAAAGCAGTTTGGTCTTTGAAACCAGGCATGCCCCAGATCCAGATAACGATTTGACCAACGATGAACAGGCATAAGAAGAGGTAGAAGAAGCCCTTCTTACCAATCTTCTTACGAATGATTGGCCATAAGAATACTAAGAAGATACCAGGAATTGAACCGATCAAGTTAATTGAAGCCATCCATTCTGGGTGACCAACGTTGTATTGCATGTAGAAGGCCCAAACAGTGTTCCCAAAGAACATGAACGTGAAACCGATCAAGAAGAACAGACCCAAAATTTGAAGTGGCTTGTTGTTCTTTAATTCGTTGAACAAGTCACTGTATTTAACAGCGTCTGATTCTTCCTTGGTAGGTAAGATCCGTTCCTTAACACCACCGTAAGTACACATCAACATAATGAAACCGATAACCATGTAAATGGCCATAACCATGAAGTAAGCGCCACCAGCGTGTGGTGAAGCGTAGTTCCCTAGGTGTAACTTGATACCGAAGAAACCAATATCTTTCAATTGTTTGTCTGGTGAAGCGAGCTGAACGAACAATGGTAAGAAGGTGTAAACCATCAAGTTACCAATGTTAGCTTCAGTCATCCGGACCGTGGTCAACGTTGAAACTTCGTCGTTGTCACGAGTTAATGATGCGTTTAAGGCACCATAAGGATGTTAACCAATGAGTAAACCATTGCGGTTGCCATGTATGCAACGAAGGCGTACAGGATGTTCCCGCGAAGGGCTGGAATTGGTAAGAAAAGTAAAGCTGACAAAATCGTCAATGGAATCCCGTATTTAACTAGGAATGGGCGGTATTTACCAACCTTAGGGTTAAAGTTGTGACGATCGACATACGCCCCAACCCATGGATCCCAGAAAACGTTGATCCAACGCACAACCAAGAAAATGGTGGCGCCGGCAGCGGCTGAAATTCCGTAAACAGTGGTCAGGTAGAACAACAGCATGGAACCAATTGTCCCGAAAATCAGGTTTTGGGCAAGGTCCCCTGCCCCGTAACTAATTCGTTCACGCCAAGATAACTTGGCGAATTCGTCATTTTGTTCAATGACGTCATCTTGCTTAGGCACTGATGCCATAATTGTTTCCTCCAATCTGCGACTTAGAAGACGATTGTATTGGTTGGTCGTTTAGCGCAACCAAGTATCGATAAAAGTGCAAGACCTCACAAAAATTAATCGCCAAAAATCGTCCTCAACTTCAATCTACTTTAAACAATTAACGACAAGCTAGCTTGTTACAAGTACAAGTGTAATCGGTTTCACCTAAGTTAACTAGCTTGGTTTCTGCCTAATTTTAGTTAAATAGTGACTATTTACGTAAAAAGATGACATTGATCGGATAGCCATGATCAATGTCATCTTCGTATTATTATTCATTTAAGTTGACTATTTTATTCAAAATAACCACTTTCTTTAACCGTCCGAACCGTTCGTTTACCAATGATTTGACGTTGATACTTGCTAGGAGTAACCCCTGACCACTTCTTGAATTGTTTACTGAAATTCGAGATGCTGCTGGCCCCCATTAAATCCGCAATTTCTTCAACTGAATACTCCGGCGAACCCAATAGTAGCTTTGCTTTTCGGTACTTTTGTTCTTCGATAAAGTGAAGTGGCGTCACCCCATAAACCTTCTTAAACGTCCGGTGACCATAGCCGTTACTGATGCCCAATTTCTGACAAATATCGCCAAACGAAAACAGTGGCACTTGTTGCTGTTCCACATTTTCCTCAATTAGCGTTGCCATTTCTCGGCTAATTTTGGCTTCCCGTTCTGAATATTTAGCGTTAGCTTGGCGATAGTCCGCCATATTGGTCATCAACCCATACAAGAACTCCAATAGCGTAATCTGAATCTTGATCTTAGTCTGTTCCTTATTAAGCCCAGCGTCATCACTATCGACAACCATCTTTTGGGCCGTTTCTAACGCCAATTTTGCGATTGGGGTATCTGCCGGAATAACGGTGTTTGCCAAATTACCAATGATTTCCGATTTTAGTTCCAGACTCTCAATGTTGAAATGGAAGCAAATATAAGTCATATCCGCCGTTGCACTGGAGTTAAAATTCGTATGCAGGGTCCCCGGTGAAATGATCAACGCATCACCAGGACCGTAATCAAACGGCGCTAATCCCTTGATCTCCGTCGTTTGTCGCCCCGCAACAATACACATTAGCTCAAATGCTTGGTGTTTCTGTTCAAAAAACTGCCAACCACCTGGAACGGTTCGTTGATGCCCACCGAATAGGTATAAACTCGACTCCACAACCGGTAACGATACAAACTGTTTCACGATGAACCCACCACCCTTAGACCGGATTACAGAATAATCCTATATTACCCATATCATATTCAATTTTTATTCATTAGTCAACTAAAATGATGATTGACTAGTCGATTACAATTACCCAATTCGTGACTAATTTTAGTTAAAATATGACCAATCAGTTATCCATTACTAACAACTACTACTTCAATCACTAATTATTTTCAATTTAAATTGATTCATGAAAACCATGTTTTTATTTTCACAAAATTAATTAAGGCCTTTGAAAACTTAATTGACAACAAAAAGAAGTCGCCGAATTCATTAGGATAAATTCGGCGACTTCTTTTAACGAATGACCAACACTGAAATCGGTGAATATTTGGCCATATAGGCTGCCTGTGAACCAAACCGTTTCCGAAAACCGGTCTTGGCCAATGAACCGATGACCAATAAATCGGGTTTTACTTCCGGAATGATCTCTTTGATGATCGTTTCACCCGGATCGCCTTCCGAAATAATCGCATCGACGTTCTTGATACCGAACCGCAACGCGAGATCCCGGTAACCTAAAATGTGTTTCTCCAACTCATCACGCTTACCATGCACAAAGTCCTTACTCAAAGCCTGATAAACGTTCATCTCTTCTGATTCCAAAATCGACGTGATCGTCAACGCAGCATCGTCAGCTTTCGCCCGGTTCATCGCATACCGAAACGCTAACTGCGCATCTGGCGAATCATCGACCCCGACTAAGATATGCTTAAACTTCTTCGGATCTAGTTCCATTCTCCGTAACTCCTTTGCCCATGCAATTGTGTGACTTGGTTAACCAATGGTACAACGAACTTTGACTGGTTTAATTGTACCAAGAAATTGTTATATGTGCTATGTGTATCCGTTTTGACTTGCGTTTGGGTCTAGCGTAAGTATTCTTGTGCTTAGCTCGCGAAGTGCAGTGATTTGCGTGAACTTACGATTCCGGTAAGCGGCTAGGTTCCTGCTGTGGGGCCGGTCTGAGCCAAAGGGCGGTCTCAGCCCTCAAATGTAAGCCTCGCCAAACCCCGTGCGAGTCTTACATTTGTCCCCGATGATTGGCGGTTGTCGGAGACACCAACAACCACCAATCATCGCGACACAGCATCCACCTAGCCGCTTACCGAAATCTTACATTGGCGCAAATCGGCACTATTGTAGACCATCTCAAGTGCTTAACTGGACATCTGCGACAATATTGCAATAACACTAACGTTGATTCGACAAACGCAAAATTAATCAGCAGTCACCGTTTCATAATCGAGATGAATAAGCAGCGATATCTTCTTAATGCCAACGTAACGTACGACTGGTAGATTTAGCATTGCGCAATAGTTGATTCGTTGTGATTACTGAATATTGACCACTATCGTTTCTAACGATTGTTAAGTTATCATTGAGCGTTGCGGTTACGCAGTTTCGTTAACCTCAACTTGTTGCAATTAGCAGTTAAGCTTCCGACAGCGCTCCATATAGCGGGAGGCGGAGGCGCGCGGGGCTCAGCAGTGTCGGTATGACTTAAGCAGTCGTGTCCCGTGGGGTTCGGGGTGCGAGTGCTTAAGTCATACGCCAGTCCGAAGAGATCCGGCATGGGCGGTTTTTGCCCATTCCTAGCTCGTAGGCTGGCCACTGCGTTCCAGTCCCCGCATAGCGCCGGAGTCTCCCGCGGCATCCTTCCACTATATAAAACCAGAATCACTGAATTTCACAAACTAAACATGTTTACGCTGGACACACACAACAAAAAAAAGCCCCACCAACCGGCAGAGCTTTCATCAATAATTTTAAATGGTGTCGCCATCGTTACTGATCGTAATCCGGTTACGACCATTCTTTTTCGAGTGATATAGGTAGTGATCCGCACGCTTAAAGATGCCCATGGCGTCGATGTCAGAAGACTTTCTCGCCGTGACACCCATGGAAACGGTAATGTGGAAAGTGCGGCCATCATCCGCTGTAATCGTCAGTTCTTTGATCCCAGCCGCAATTGCTTGAGCAACTTGTTGGGCTACGTCAAACGGCGTATT
Source organism: Secundilactobacillus similis DSM 23365 = JCM 2765 (assembly GCF_001311075.1). GTDB lineage: Bacteria > Bacillota > Bacilli > Lactobacillales > Lactobacillaceae > Secundilactobacillus > Secundilactobacillus similis. Next base: position 14,318 of record NZ_BBAD01000036.1, on the reverse strand, counting down.
CGGCAGTAAGACGTTAAACTCTTCGCCCCCCGTTCTGTATAATCGAGAACCGGGTGCCACGTCATCTAACAACCCTTGGACGTGTTTTGAGAATTCAATCAAAGTCCGGTTACCCACCAAATGACCATAATTATCGTTAATTGCTTTAAAGTAGTCGATATCCATCGCAATGACGCCAAGTTCCGCATTGGACCCTTCGAAATACTCATCTAAATTCTGACGGAAACTCAACCAGTTTCGCGCACTCGTTAAGCCGTCAAAATGCACGTTTCGCGCGTCTTGAATGTTATCCACGTTTTCTCGCCTAACAAGCACCATGTAACCGTAACAGATGGCCGAAATCACGAAGTAGCTGGCGAGAAATGCCCAGAAGTATTTAGAAGCCACCGGTATTCTCACCGCATTTGCGCTCCAGAACAGGACGCCCATGATTGCTTTGCCAATCAAAATGACCACGGGATGTTCGTCAAATGGAAAAAAGTAGCGCCGCTCGAGCCACAGCCCAACCATGTAGGCGACAAACACGAAACCGATCATCCAGTCAACGATTCCCGTTATTGCCGTCAGAAGAATCAGATCACCAACGACCGCTAGGAAAATGTTTAAATGGGTCTTCAACGCGTTCACGTAGCTGAGTAATAAAATGAACTGAAAGTTGAACACCATCATGTTGATCATGTCGTTATGACCGGCGGTGGCCAACAGAAACAACCCAACTGTGACTGCCCAAAAATACAGGGTGTAAATCAGCTCAGTTCGCCACGGATGTGGATTATTTCCCTCAACGTCAAGGTCCAGTAAATGCATCAGACGTTGAAGGCCACCGATAAAGCCGATATCAAAAAAGATACTAATAAAGCTCGCAAAAATCATTATTTTTGCCACGAATTTCCCCCCCTAACTTGACACGTTAGCTTTATTATACGCATGCACTAATTTGTTGTGCAATAGTCTATCGCATTCAAATTGTATCATGGAATTGACGCCACTTGCTGATTCGAGCCTCCCTTTAAATGCATTTGAACTTAATTTTGCCAAAAAAGAACCGCAGTCCCACCATCACTGGCAAAACTGCGGTTCCATTTAACATTTCAATTACTTAGTAATGATAATGTCACTTGGCTTAACTTCTGAACCGAAGTACGGCTTCAATTGACTGTTGTAATCTTGTTCGAAGAAGCTGTTCTTAGTCAACTTGTTGATTTCCTTGTTGGTCCAGTTCAACAGTGACTTGTTCCCCTTCTTAACAGCTGGGGCAATGTATTGCTTTGGTCCGATCGACTTGATCCCAACGGTGTACTTAGGTTGGTTCTTAACCCAAGCGTACAGGTATGAGTTATCATCCGCCAAAGCAGCACCACGGCCGTTCTTCAAGGCGTTAAATTGTTGGGTCTTAGAATCAAACTTCAACAAATTTACGCCAGACTGCTTCGTGAAGTAGTTTTCAGCGGTCGTCCCCTTGGTCACGATCAACTTCTTACCATTTAATTGACTAGCCTTCGTGATTGGGTTCGACTTCTTTGAAACGACCCCAACGGAAACCTTCATGTATGGGTTAGCGAAGTCAACCACTTGCTTCCGTTCTGGCGTTACCGTGAAGTTAGCCAAAACCATGTCGACCTTGTTTGAGTTCAAGGCGTCCACCCGGTTGTTGGCGTTCACTTGAACGAATTTAGCCTTTACACCAAGGTCTTTAGCAACCTTGCGTGCTAGCGTCAAATCATACCCAACCCGTTGACCGTTCTTGTTAACCCAGCCGTAAGGTGGCAAGTCGCCAAATACAGCGATGCGAATCGTCCCACGCTTCTTGATCTTTTGAACCGTACTTTGGTTGTCACTTGACGATGACGATGAACTTGACTTACTGCTGTTGCTCCCACAACCGGCTAATACCAATGACAAGCCGGCAACGACGCCGAGTAATGCGGCGAATTTCTTAAATCCAAATTTCTTCATTGTGAATCCCCCTAAATATAGTTAGATATGATTGCTGTTTTGATAGTTGGTTCCCTAAGTTTGAGTGGTGCTGGTAAGCTGTTTGGAGCTTACGACTGTTGGTGGTGCTGGGTAGTGATGGTACTACTCTGGTTGATTCAGTGGTACCAGCAATGTTCCTCATTGTTGACCCTTACTAAGTGATTCTGGCGACGGGCTTTCAGGCTACTTTGGTTTCGGCGCCAATTAAGCTTTAATTTTCCGCTTACTACTTATATTGTGCAGTTTGCTGATTTTGGTGCTTTCAGGCCTCCGCGCCGAAATGCGCTCCACGAAGCAAAGAGCTATGTATAAGGGCCAACCAGGTTAAAAGCCGAAACCCAGGCTTTTAACCTGGTTGCCTTATACGCCGCTCTTTAACCGCTTCGTTCCGCGTTCTAAAAATCCATACTCTCCAAAAACGCCTTCGCCCGATCCGTCTGTGGATCTTCAAAGAACTGCTTGCCTGGCGTTTGTTCCAAAATCTTGCCGTCTTCCAGGAATAGCACCCGGTCGGCGATTTGCTTGGCGAAGTTCATTTCGTGGGTGACCACGATCATCGTCATATTGCTGTCCTGCGCCAGCTCCGTGATGATATTGAGGACGCCGCGGACCATTTCTGGGTCCAGTGATGCGGTGACTTCATCGAACAGCATCAATTCTGGATTTAGTGCCAACGCCCGCACAATAGCGATCCGTTGCTTTTGGCCACCTGAGAGTTGCCGTGGATAACTATTTTCGTACTCACGTAACCCAACTTGATCCAGTAGCTTTTCGGCCGTTGCCTTCGCTTCTTCTCGTGATTGATGCTGCACCTTAACTGGTCCCAATAAGATGTTATCCAACACCGTTAAGTTTGGGAAGAGGTCGTAACTTTGAAACACCATGCCGATTTTTTGACGTAATTGCTGCCAGTTCTTTTCGGTTGGCGTCACTTCTTCACCGTTAAAGGTCAGCGTGCCTTGTTGGTACTCTTCCAGCCCGTTTAAACAACGAATCAAGGTACTCTTTCCAGAGCCGGATGGTCCGAGTAACGCAACCACCTCACCCTTCGCAATGGAGAAGTTAATATCGTGTAACACGTGGCGCTTTTGGTAAGATTTTTCCAAATGCGCAACGCTTAAAATTTGCTCAGCCATTTGCACGCTCCAATCTCTTCTTATCCATCCGTTTTGCCCACCATGACAGCGGGTAATCGATGACGAAGTACATCACAAAGATAATGCCGTAAACCCAGAAGACGCCGGTCGGGTATTTTTGCCCGTTGGCTTCAACCACCTGCTGACCCACGTTGATGACATCCATCACGGAGATCAACATCAGCAACGATGTCGTTTTGATGACCCGGGTCACTAAGTTGATGGTGGCTGGTAATTCCAACGCAACGGCTTGTGGGATCAACACGTACCGGTAAAGTTGCCAGCGGCCCAAGCCAATCGCTAACCCTGATTCCCGTTGATGTTGCGGGACCGAGATCAAGGCACCCCGGACAATATCGCTCATTTCAGCGGCGGTCCAGAGAGCAAATACCAGGATGGCCACTTCATTTGCCGGGAGGTTAACCCCCATCTGTCGTGGCAAAATGTAGTAAAACAAAAACAACAACACGACAGTCGGCACGATTCGGAAGAACTCCAAGTACAACCGAAGAATAAAGCGTAACGGCCGGTTCTTAAAGGTCCGTAAAACCCCAAGGACAACGCCAAGAATCAAGCTAATACCAACGCAATCGCGGCAATTTCAATCGTTGTCCATAAACCACCAAACAACCGGGCCAGGTTCCGGCCTTCGAATAAAACATTAATTCCCGAATGCGCCATAACGAACCCTCTTTTCTAGAATGGTGAGTAGAATCGACAACGGAATCAAGATGATCGCGTAACCCACGACTAACACAAGCAGGTACTCGTTTGACCGGTAGTACATCCCGATTAGATCCAACGCGGTGTTGGTCAGTTCTGGAATGGCGATCACCGTAAAGATCGAGGTTTCCTTGATCAAGAAGATGATGTTAGCTGCCAACGCTGGCACACTTAACGCAAACCCTTGTGGGAAGACCACGTAGCGCGCTAACTGACCACGCGTCAGGCCAATTGCCTTCCCCGTTTCAACCTGAGTCTTGCTGACGCCGTTGAAACCACCGGTAAATCCTTCGGCCATGTAACTCCCACCAAGGAAGATCAAGCCGACGATGCCACACATTTCAGCGTTCATCTTGAAGCCAAACACTGGAAACGCGTAGTACAGGAAGAATAATTGCACAAGCAACGGGGTGTTTCGTGACACTTCCACGTACACCGACACGATTTGGTGGAGTACGGGTACTTTGAAATACTGCAGTAGGCTGCAGACGAGGCCCACGATAATGGCGCCAATGATACCGATCAGGGATAACCATAGCGTGAGGACCAGTCCCTTTTCGAAAACTGGTAAACTCTGCTGGATCACTTGCCAGCTAATTCCCATGAGTGTGGTACCTCCTTTAACCAAAAATAATTTGAATGACCATTTAATTTCATTCCGTCAACTTGTTGTCAGATCAATGGTTCCGGGCAATAAAAAAGTCCCCACCAGTTTTCGACAAACTGATAGGGACGACAAAAAATCGCTATTCCACCCTGGTATTCAACCATACTCTGACTCGTATTCAAGTCCGGGACGATAACGGGTCCTGACGGTTGTAACGCACCCTTGGGAACGCTACAGCAGATTATACGCGAACAAGCGCACTTCGTTGGTCCAACTAGCCCCTTCTCATCTACCGGGGTTTTCTGTTCTTAGTCGATCCACTTACTCTTCTTGTTCATAACCTAAAAAATGAAATTTAAATGGCAACTTACGCGATTCATTATAAATTGACTAGAAGACATTTGTCAAGTAGCACGATCAGAGTTTCTTTTCAAGCATAAAATCACGCTGCTCATCCGTGCCCAATTTGAAAACGTGCTCGCCGGTTTTCCGGAACGCCATTCGACCATAGAACTTTTGAGCAGCATCATTTTGGTCCCAAACACCTAGCCAGACACGGGTTTTGCCAAGTTCTCGCGCTCGAGTTTCAGCAAATTCAATCAGGTCACGCCCAATCCCCAACCGTTTGAAAGCCGGTAGCACATAGATCCGTTCCACTTCCAAATAAGCTGGGCCCTTCGCCTCCGACTGAGACTCATCAATATTTAATTTAGTATACCCCGCTAACTGACCATCTTGATAAACCAGGTAGTATCCAGTCGTTGCGCTTGATAATTCAGTCGTTAAGCGAGCATCATTGTAAGTTTCTTGATAGTAGTCTTCAAGATCTTCAGCAGTATTGTAAGCACCGTAAGTATCCGCAAACGTGGTGATGCTAAGTTGTTTCAACGTCGCCAGATCCGTTGCTTCGGCACGTCTAATTTCAGTTGTCATGACTTCACTAACCTTCGTTCCTTAATCATTTGCTTGCCGATACCAATCGTACACCCGCTGGGCCGACTGGTCAGACACAAACCGAACCTCAATTTCCTGATTCGAGTCACCGTGCCGTACATTTAACCGCAAATGGGCCAACCCTGCCCGCTTCATCCAAACCGTTTGGACGAGCACCACTGATTGGATTCGACGCTTTGGTACCAAGTAAGTTTCCCGCTCAAACCAGTGACCCGTTTGAAGAGCTACCAACTGGTCGCTCAGTACGGAAAGGCCGACATTGTGACCCGCATAGAGACCTAAAAGAATCGCTAATGGCACTAACAACAACGCTAACCAGCCCCACGGTCGTAAGAACCAGATGATGGGCACAGCGGGTACCAGCGCCACCAACAAGGCGTTGCGAATCAATCGCCAACGACCGCTAAACGAAATGCGCTCCATGACTGGCCGCTCTTGCGGTACCCAGTTGATAAACCGGTGAATTTCAGCATATCGACGCTGGTTGAGTACCGGCATCAAGACGAGGTTTTTTCCGTCTTCTTTTTCCGAAGCCGATGACGCCAACACGAGTTGGATCGACTCTAATTTCAATAGTTGTCGCAAAATGGTCTGACTCACGATAACGGTCTGAACCCGGCTTTCATTAGCTGAAATGGTATTTCGTTGAAAAAAGCCCTTTTCAGTCACCAATCGCTGCCCCTGTTTGCTTAGTTGGAAATGGTAGTAACGCTGAATAATCGTTAAATAGCTAACAATGATGCCGAAAATCAGGATGACCAGGATCAATCCAATCAACATCAAAATGCCTAAAGCAGCGACGTTACTAACCGCGTTGTTAAGCACCTTATCCGGCACCAAATCATCCAACTTATCATACAGCCAAAGTACCCCCAGCAGGATGGGAATCACGCCCATGGACGTTAAGGCGTAGGTGTTGAGGTCCGACCAGTTGATGCGATAGGTCGCATCAGTTGCTGGTTTCGCACTCGTCTTGGACTTTGCCTGAGTTGACGCTTCACCAGCCGATTCAACTGTTACATCGAGAACGGGTTGCCCCTTTACCAGCGCCTGTAGCTGATCCACGACTGCCTGCGTCACCATCGGCAACTCGCCTCCGCCTTATCGTGTGATTGGCCCGACGTTTCCAAACTAACCAACGTTAACTTGAACGGCCGCATGAAGAACCACTGCTTCAACTGCAGCGTTTGGATCCGCGTATAGGTACGTGGACCTGCTTTTTAAAGATGATCCCCGTATTGATCGTAATCGCCTGCTCACCGAGGTCGTAACGGTACCACCAGTATTTGACCACTGCCCGCACTAAATCGAGCGCGATGACGCTGCCCCAAACGAGCAGAAACCAAAATAAGCCTAAATGCCATAACCCAGACGCCGAAATCACGAAGATGAACGCTAGCCCCGCTAAATCACGCCACCAAAACAGCAAAATGGCCAGTGGGTGGAGTCGCTTAGTCGTCATGCGGCGTCGCCTCCAGTGCTAAGGTCATGATCTGCTCCTTCAACTGAGCTGCGGTTTCAGGTAGCACGGACTCGATTTTATGGGTCGTTGCGGCCGTTTCGATGTTAACCGTCTGCAGGTGTTGCCACTGCAAAATCGGCCCTGCTGCTAACGTGACGTTTTGAATGCGATTGATTGGAATTGCCGTCTGTTTGCGAAAGAAAAATCCTGACTGGATCTCAACGTCTCGCGCCGAGATCTGATAGCGCCAAAAGTGGTATCGGTACGGCACAATTGCCAATTCCACGACGACTTCCACGATGGTCAATCCGGCAATTAACCACCAGATCCAAGCCGGCCAGTGCCAAAAATGCGTTGCCAGCCATAATGCCCCAGTAATCACCGCGCCAAAGATCAGTGACCCAACGGAACTGATTCGCCACACGGTTTTAATCTGCTTCGGTAAAGCTTCCCCTATCATCTGTGTTCCTCCTGTTAATCGTCTGTTTCAATCCCAGTAATAGCGTACTTGAATTTGTGGTAGATTACTACCCTTCGTTTACGTTCGGCGACAGTGTTTACCGTTTGTGCAGTTTGACTTCGTTGCCGCGTTAATCACGGGTGATATTGTGGGCACAGCCGGTCGCCTGAAAATTTGGGCGCTGGAACGCCATGGGCACGATTTTGAGCCGAAAGCCCGCGTCTCAGAATACGGCCTTTTACTAGTCTGGCAAGCAACGCCAGCCAAGTAAAATTTCATGGCTGAGGCCCAATTTTCAGACCGACCTCTTGTTTGCGAATTTTCGGCATCGGTTACCGCACTCCCGAAAATTTATCATGAAGGGCCATACTGTCGGACGATGACAATCGCGGACATCTCAGTAAACACTGAACAATAACGTTATCGTATTAAGTCAACAATTGTTTAAGCGTGCTGCGTCAACATTTAGAACGGATTGACGTTTGCTTGGTACGCTTATGAAGCATTGACCACTAATCACTTTTGTCGGTTCAACGTCAGTCGTTGCAATACTGCTGCAAGCCGTTCAGTTACGTATTTGGGATGATTTACAATGGCGCCAAACTGCACCAATATGAGATGGAGGTATGCGGCTAGGTTCGTGCTGTGTCGCGATAATTGGTGGTTGTTGACGAACTTTCAACAACCACCAATTCGAGGTCTGAGACCGCCCTTCGGCTCAGACCGGCCCCATCGCACGAACCTAGCCGCATACCGGAATCGACAGTTCACGCAAACCACACTTCGCAAACTAACAGCAATGATGCTTACGCTGGACAAAAAAGAGACCACCCAAAAGTGATCTCACAAGTTTACTATTCAAAATGCTTATACCGGAAATACTTATACCCAATATTTCGATCAAAGACCGCCCGTGACAGTCCTAATCGATTGGCAACACTGAGGTAAGCGCCTAAGGCCACTAGCCCAAAAACGGCAGCGTAAATCAGCGCACCAAGCTTCGTTGTTGGTAAGAAGATTCGGTGTAGCCCTTCAGCAATCCCAACGACGACGATGAAGAAACCAACGTTCACGCCAATCAGTTTACTCAACTGACCGTAATGCACGTGGAACTCATGCCCGACTTTTCGAAGACACAGGAAGGCGATGAAGCCAAACGAGATCGACGTTGCTAAGATTGCGCCGAAGCCTTGCAACCAAGCCACTAATGGTATTGCAGCACCGCTTTAACCAGTAAGCCAATCAACAAGTAGTTCATGGCCTTCTTGCTATAGTGCAGCGCCTGCAAAATCGTCAAACTATTGATGGCCATCCCCAATACCAAACTTTGCAGTAAGTTCCAGAATAGGTACCGGCCACCCAGTTGGCTGAACGAGAAGAAGATACCGTTGGTTTCATAAGCTAACGCGTCTAAGATGGTTACGGCAGGCAGTAAGGCAAAGGTCAGCAACTTCAAATTTTGAAGAACTAACTCACCAATTCGTTCTCGCGGCGCACCCTTACTGCTAGCCAAAATTGGCAACGTGGTTTCTGCCATGCGATGGCCAAAGATACCACCACCGTCGTGATTTTGGTTGGATTTGCCGAAAACAGCGTGTAGAGGTACTGAATTGCGTTGGCTGAGTAATGCGTGGTGGACTGCACGATCTGCTTGAAGAACAGTTGGTCGACCAGCTGGCTCAGCGTGATACCTGAACCCACGATGACGAATGGCACTGATTCGTACACGATGGTCATCAAGATGTGCTTTAAACTTTCCGGTGCTAGTGGTTCACTCTCCTGAGCCGCTTGCCGGTAAGCGCCACGCTGTTTGCGGTAATACAGTGCTAAATACAGATAGCTGGCAACCGCCCCAATGACGGCACCCAGAACACTGTAGTAAACGGCGACCACGTAACTCACGTGCCACACTTCGATGACTAAGTAGGTCATCACCAGAATGAAAATTACCCGAATGAACTGTTCCCACAGCTGCGAGATGCCAAACGGCTTGAGATCCTGATTACCTTGGAACCAACCGCGAATGATACTCATTGACGGTAGGATAATAATCGCCGGCACCAACACCCGAATTGCGTTGGTCGCGTGTTGTAGCGAAACCACTGGACTATTGCGTGCAATCACCGGCGCCAATGCGTACAGTAAGATTCCGCAGACTAACCCCGAGGCCAACATCACCATAAACCCGACTTTAGTTAGGCGTTTCGCATTTAAAAAGCGGTTCTCGCCGTTATAAAAGGCCACCCGCCGCGCAACCGCAGACGGAAACCCTGCCGTTCCCAGCGAGATAAACAACGCATATGGCGTATACGCCGTGTTAAACAGCGCTTGCGCCACACTCTGTTGGTGCGGATTACCAATCATGTACAACCATGGAATCAGGTATAAGATTCCCAACACCCGTGAAAAAATGCTCCCAAATGATAGCCAGAACGACCCTGACATTAGTTTTTTATTCACAAAATTTCTCCTAAATCTAACTGAACTTCAATCCATCACTTTTAGGACGTCCGTCTTGTTTTGGGCCACTATTGACGACCCACTGACGATTTGTCCGTAACGTTTTCTACGAACCTTAAGCATAGCACGTTTTTTAGCGCACGCCTACACCGTTTTGTTTGGAAAGCGTTGGTTAGGCGTTATAACAGCTCAATAAATCGCTACGGGGTTAGTAGATTATTGCCCAGTTTAACTGTATTAACGGTTTACCCACTCCTTTTTCATTGAAACCCAACGACTCAAATGTTATTATTCCATCTAAGATATTACTTAAAGGAGCAGTGCATGCATAAGTTATTAGTTACCATTGGGGTCTTCGTTGCTGCGGTCGGGGGAATCATTGCCGCACCAACTAAGAGCTCAGCCGCAACATTACCAGCCGTTAAAGTCGCTCACGTTGGCTACCAAGCTGATCACAAGCAGTTAAGCTTTACAGCAACTGCGCCAAAATCAGCAAAGAAATTGGCCGTTAGTTATCATGGTCACGTCAAGACCTACACGCTTAAACATCAGCAAGCCAACGTTAACTATCAATTTAGCGGCTACCGTAACTTTAAAGTTTACGGCGTTAACGCCAAGGCTCATCGTGTCACGCGGGTCAAGTCACTGACATCCGCCAACTACACCACCACTGAAATCATTAACTATGACGAACAACTCACAACTGAAACTTACCAAGTGACGATCCAAACCCTTGCACCGCACCGAACCGTCGCCCTTTACCACGGTACCAAACGGCTTCAATTAAAATCAACCGGTACCGGCCAAGCTGTCACGTTTACCATGAGTGCGGCAAACTATGCCAAATACGGCGCTGACTTAACCTACACCGTTAAGGCTGCTAATAAAAAAGCCTCGCTTCCCTTTGAGCTTCACTTACTGAAGAAACCGGGAAATCTGGCGGCGATTGCCTAACCGATCGTTAATAAAAGCGCTACAAGCGATTCCTTCCCTAAAAAGAATCGCTTGTAGCGCTTTTATTGTGGGCATGATTTCCGTTACTCATAGTTCACACGTCCGTTGTGCTGATCCGCCACCGTTTAACCGGCCTGCTTCACACGCTTATTAGCAATAATCCGATTCAACAAAATCATTAATCCCAATGAAATCGCAGCATACACCGCTGCGCCCCAGCTAATGTGGGCAACGCCAACCGGTGCCACTAACATTGATGCCGTAGCAGAACCGAGCGATATCCCGAAGTTAAAGAAGATTGAATTTAACGATGACGCAAGAACTAACGCTTGTGGGTAGTCCTTTTCCGCCACGTTCAAGAAGTGAATTTGGGCGGGCGAGTTCAGTAACGTCACAATCAAACTTAAAATCAGTAACATCCCGTAACCCGTAAGCTTATTCATTAGACCAAATGGTAACAGGGCTAAAATCACAATATCCAACACGTAAAACTTGGGCATCCGTTTCAGCCCGTCATGTTCCGCCAACATCCCCGAGAACCGGTTGCTGACAATGCTGATCAGCCCGATGCCAAACAACAACCAGTTCAAACTCTGGTTACTAAAGCCTAGCACCGTGGTCAACATTGGCCGGATGTAGGTGTAGTAGGCGTAAAACGTTGCGGCAGTGAATAGTACTAAAATCACAGCCACGTAGATTCGCGGATCCTTCAATAACACCAACTGATTGCGAATCGATCCCTGAACCTGATCAACGTGTTTGGGTAAAATCACGACTAATAACGCAAATGTGATAATCGAGACCACCGACACCATAAAGAAGGCGTAACGCCAACTGTAGTTCGTACTAATCGTTGTCCCAATCGGCACCCCGAAGACTGAGGCAATACTGAACCCAGCGTAGATCCAAGACACCAGACTCGCCCGCTTTTCCCGCGGCGCAATTGAGCTGGCGAAGGTCATGATCAGTGAAATAATGGCCCCGGAAACACTGGCTGAGATGATCCGTGAACCCATCATGAACCAGTAATTGGTTGCTAAGCCACTCAACGTGTTCCCAATTAAGAAGATCAACATGAGTACTAACAGCGTTTTATACCGGCTGTATTTACTCGTTAACACGGTAATGAACGGTGTGCTGATGGCGTAGGTCGTGGCGAAAATGGTCACGAGGTACCCTGCCAAGGCCAGCGATACGTGCAAGTGACCCGCGATGTCGGACAGAATTCCGACCACCATAAACTCGTTACACCCTAACATGAAGGCCACGAGCACAAATACGATAGCTTGTATACGATACTTATTCAAAAAAATTCCCCTTTGCTATTTTTTCTCTCCTAACAGCCTACACCATCTCCGCGCTGATTTTAAGCCGTTCGTGTCAGATTCCCGTTAAAAAGCGCTCCCAATTCAAAATTTCTCATCTAACTCACAGGTATACCAATTGTGAAATTTGTTGCATTCACGAAGTCGGAGACGCTTAACTATCCATTACCGCTAAAATGTGCTACATTGCGGTTAATTACTTCGAAACGCGAGGTCCTCAACATGTCCAACTCACCATCCCTCTTAGCCATGTTCAAGTTTGTGTTCGGTAAAGTCCTCACCCGCCGCTGGCTCCTAATCCTTAACGTGCTGGCGTTAACCGTGATCACTTTGCTGCAATTTGTCGTGCCCCAAATCGAACAGTATATCATTGATAAAATCATTCCCCAGCAAAACTACACCGGACTCCTCTGGGCCATTGGTGGCCTACTATTGACGGCACTAGTCTTAGGCGTGTTTAACTACCTCTCCACCTACTACATGAGCGTGATGAGTCAAAATGCCATTACCGCCCTGCGAAACCAACTTTATCAGTATTTACTAAAACTCGATACGACCTTCTTTGAGTCCAGCAAAACTGGCGACCTAATGACTCGTCTGACCAGTGACATCAACAACCTTCAAAGCCTGATTTCCGCCAATATGCTCAACATGGTCGGCAACCTGTTCACCTTCGTTGGCGTGCTAGCGCTCATCATCTACATTAACTGGCAGATGGCGTTGGCCGTCAGCCTCACCTTTCCGCTGATGTTTCTGGTCTACCGCGTGTTCCGGTTCCGCATCCGTAGCGCCTTCCTTCACGCCCGTCAGTCACAAGCCCGAATGTCGAATCAAATGCAGCAGACGTTGACCCAAATCGATCTAATCAAGAGTTTCAACAGTGAACAAACCGAAGCCGGTCGCTTTGAGAAACTAGCTGATACGAACCGAAACGACATGATCACTGCCGGTCGCAACCAAGCCATTTTCTCGCCGTTGATCGATAGTTTGAACTATTTAGGCATCGCCATTGTCCTATTGTTGGGCGCCTACTTCATTATGAAGGGCCACCTCACCGTTGGGGCGTTAGTAGCATATTTAAGCTACGTCGGCATGGTTCAGTCCCCGATTCAATCCTTCACCCGCTTGTTGAACCAACTACAACAGGCCTCCGTTTCGTACGGCCGAATCCAGTCGGTGTTGGACGTGACGCCAACCATCGTTAACGTTGCGGAACCAAAACCTTTCCCAACGCTTAAAACGGGCATCCAACTCGACAACGTCACGTTCACTTACCCCACGACCCGTGGTAAAGATGACCCGACCGTTACGCTAAACGATGTTAGTTTTCAAATACCTTACGGCCAGACTACCGCACTGGTCGGCCAATCCGGTTCCGGCAAAACCACCATTACTCGCTTGATTGACCGATTCTACGATCTCGACAGCGGTCAAATCACCTTTGACGGCGTCCCGGTGACGCAAATCGACCTGTCAGACCTACGACAGCACATCGCCATCGTTTCTCAAGACATCTTCATTCTGGATGGTTCAATTCGGGATAACGTCTTGTATGGGCGACCAGAGGCAACTGACGATGACATTTGGCAGGTTCTAGAACTTGCGACCTCGCAGCATTTGTCCGTCAGCTACCTGATCAGCTGAATACGCAGGTTGGCGAACGCGGCGTCAAACTCTCCGGTGGTCAAAAGCAACGGTTGTCGATCGCGCGGGCATTACTGAAGGATGCGCCGGTCATTATCTTAGACGAAGCTACCGCCAGTCTTGATAACCAGTCCGAAAAAGCGATTCAGCACGCCCTGAATAACCTGTTGCAGTCGCGCACCTCGTTGGTGATTGCCCACCGACTTTCGACGATTCATGATGCTGATCAGATTATTGTGATGGCGGATGGACACGTGGTGGAACGCGGGAACCATGAGACGTTGCTGGCGAAGAATGGGACTTATACGGCGTTGTATAATGCGCAGTTTGAATAATACTAAAAGAATATACCTCAGGATTTTTTGCTGTCGCTTGTGTCCAGCGTAAGCATTGGGTGGGTTTTGAGTGAAGGCTGTTTGTCATCGCTTCGCTCGCCAAAGCCGCACGAAAACCGGCGCTCTCAGGCTACAAAATTCGGCGCCGCTTAAACTGTTATTTCCAGGGTTCCTGAAGTTATAGAAACTTGTCAACCACGCGCTTTCTGACCACCGCGCCGAATGGTGCTACGCGAGACTGAGAGCTGCATGTAAGGCGAGTCCGGTAAACCCGCCAGGCC
>NZ_BBAD01000035.1 GCF_001311075.1 Secundilactobacillus similis DSM 23365 = JCM 2765 | reverse complement strand
GATCTACTAAAGTTAAAGTTGTTTGTCGCTGTTAATCAAGAAATAATTAACTAGCGAACTTTTTTAAGTATACCATTCAGTGAAATGAATGTCAAGAATTAATTTGAATATTTATTAATCTCATTAATTCTAATTAACTTTCGGAAACAACCATTTCCGTGTCGCCTTAGCAGCGAACCATTTAAGTATATCAACTCTCTTGATTCGAGTCAAGCAACAATTTGAATATTTATTAATTGTCTTAATTCACATTTGAATTGAAATCCCATCACTCGCATCGCGGTACCTCTCAGGTTACCTCTGATTGAATAATTATTCGGGATAAATTCATTAGTGCTTTTCAACAACGAATATAATCTTATCAAGATAGCCGCCATTGGTCAAGACGTTTTTTCAACTTTTTTCGTTTTTTTGCAATTTTTTCCAGATTATAAATGACTCACGCCACTAACCTATACCAAATTACCAACTAACAGTGCGTCAATCAGCCATTAATAACCCAAAAATACGCCCTCAGCAGCCGTTGATCGACTACTAAGGGCGTATTTAGCTTAATCGTGCCTACTTGAGTTCTGGTGCATCCGTTTGATACGTAGCGGTCTGTTTACCACCATTTTTCGCCTGGACACTGGTAGGCTCTTTCTTCTGAGCGGCTTTCAATCGCTGTAAGCCTTCGTTTAGTTTATAGTTGTACTTCTTCTTATCAACCGTCTTAAAGTTCTTCAGTTGATAGAATCGGAGTAAATCGCCTTGTACGACCCGATCTGACAATGAAAGTTCGGTCGTTACGTGGTTTTGGGTCTTCTCTAATGACTTCTTTTGTGCCGTCGTTGGCTGAATGGTCTCTCCGGTCTTGGTGTTATAGACGGTTCCCCCAACTTTAGTGTACTGTGGCGTCACAAAGTCACCATTCCGGAACGCAACGGTCTGATTACGGTTCTTGGCCAGTAAGTCGTTCCCAAACTGAATCGTATCGTTATTCTTCACGCCAAGCAAATCTAATAACGTTGGTAACACATCAATCTCACCACCATACGTATGATTAATGCCACCCTTTAAGCCGGTCGCATGAATCATGAATGGCACCTTCTGGAATTGCGCAAGGTCATAGTTGGTGACTTTATCCTTACCTAATAACTGGGCAATTGCAGCTCGGTGATTATTGGAGATTCCGTAATGATCACCATACAGCACGATCATACTATTCTTATACAAGCCTGATTGTTTCAGATAAGTAAGAAACTCACCAAAGGCTTCATCCAAGTAATGTGCCGTTTGAACGTAAGGATCAACCGTCTTATCACCCGTCTTGGTTGCTGGGAAGTCCGTGTTCTCCTTATCAAGTTCGTAAGGATAGTGGTTCGTCAGTGTAATCAGCTTCGCATAGAACGGTTGTGGGAGTTGTTGCAGGTATTTGGCACTATCTTTAAAGAAAATCTTGTCCTTTAACCCATACCCCACTGTGTAGTTTGCCTTTTCCTTATAGTACTGCGAACTAAAGAAGTAGTCATAGCCCCACGACTTGTATGTGTTATCACGGTTCCAGAAACTTGGCACGTCCCCGTGGAAGGCAGCACTCGTGTACCCTGCTTCTTGATCCAGGATAGCTGGCGCTGCTTGATAGGTGTTTTGGGTCCCGTAGGTTGTCATCGCTGACCCCTGTGGTAGCCCAAACAACGAGTTCTCTAACATCATCTCGGCATCCGATGTTTTCCCTTGAGCAACCTGATTATAGAAATTATCGAAACTAGCGGTGTTTTTATTCTTATAGAACTTGTTGAGATTTGGCGTAACTTCCTTGCCATCCACCTTATAGTTGATCAAATACTGCTGGAAACTTTCCAAGTGAATGATAATGACGTTTTTACCCTTTTGAGTCCCAAAAGTCGTTGGATTAGCACTAACCCGGTTGTGCTTTAAATACTTCTCCACACTCTGCAGATCACTGGCGCTTGCCTGCGCTCGCGTTGCGCTTTCTTTTTGCGTCTGGTAAACACTAAACGCTGCGTATTCGTTTAGCCCTAAATACTTAACTAAGTAGTTATTATCAAACGTCCGGGTTAATAGTCCAGAACGATCAGCGTTAGCCATCCCGTATTCCGCCCCCATCAATGAAAAGGCGAGCACCGTGGTCGTTAACGCATAACGGCGTTTAAACGGCCGCGTGTCGATCCGGATAACCTTCGTCATCAACAAGACGATCAGTAGGATAACGTCAATATAAACTAAAAAGTCGGTTGGGTGGACAATTTGCCCAATACTCTTACCCAAGTTGTTTTGCACGTTTCCTGACCCTTTAATGATCCCAAAGGATAGGAAATCCGAAAACTCCCGGTAATAAGCAATGTTGGCAAAAATCCAGGTCGTCTGAATTAAATCAATAATGATCATTAACCAGTAAACTAGTCGACCTCTGAAATAAAGTGCGATCCCAAATAGCAAAATTGCTGCTGGAAACGGATTAATTGCCAACAGAAACTGTTGAACGCCTCCCTTGACGCCCAACGTAAACTCCGTTTGATACGCAATATAAGTCTTGATACAAAATGTAACGACTACTAATACGAAAAACCCGAATACCGTATTGAGTTTAGTAGTCGTTCGTTTGAGATTGTCCGACATAACTTTTTGTGCCTCCACGTTAAACTTAACAAATGCCATTATATCGAATCTAAGTGAAATAGCAATTGTTGGCGAATGACTTTGGAAAAACTTCACAACTTAACCCGTTACTCTGGCACTCGTTTTAACGATATTTATCGTAAAATAACTTGTAACGAAATTCCTCAGGATAAAACAAAAACTATGGTTCCCCATAGTTTTTTGGTTTAGTTATCCGTTAATAACTCAAACAATTCGATTGCTACTAAATCAATGTTATCAAATTCGAAGTGTTCCTTCGCCTGATATTCGTCCAGCGTGTACGTCTTCGTTTCTGGATGGTAAACAACTTGTGCTTGTTCGACACCATTCCGTTCGAACCGTCGTGGCTGTGGTTCGTCGCCTGCATCTTCCTGCATGGCCTTCAAACGGGTAATGATCCCGATTAATTGTGATTCCTCCATGAGAATCCCCTTTCCGGTGTTAGTTTAACACTCTAATTTTACCAAAGACTGGGGCATGAAGCACGATATTCTTGCAATTGAAACCGGATTTATCGAAAAAATAAGTAAGTTCCGATGCTTAGGAAACGTTTTGGCGCCAGATTGACTGATTAATTGGCAAAAATCGCCTGTTCAAGCCACAAAATTAACTACTGCTAGAAACCGTTTGGTCCTTGATCAACCATGCGTTATTTCACCGTTCAACCGAATAACAGGCATCTTTATGGTCAACAAAAAGGCCCCGAACAACTGCTGCCAGTCGTTCGGGGCCTTTGCTACACACCTACGCTTCTTCACGTTGCGATTGGTGCGACTCTTGAATGCGTTTGAACATCTTTTCCATATCAGTTTCTGTAAAATGAATCAATACTGGCCGGCCATGAGGACAGTTAAAGGGATTCTCACAGCTTGGCAGCCGCTGAATCAACGCTTTAGCCTGCTGGTCATCCAAGTGATGGTTAGCCTTGATTGCCCGCTTACAGCTCATCATAATCGCCGTCTTCTCTCGGAACTGGGCCACCGTCAATTTGCCATCGCGTAGCACCCAGTCAACCATTTCTTGAATTGTTTCGGTTTCCTGCCCCGCTTTAAACCACGTTGGGTGTTGGCGAACAATGAAACTATTCGGACCAAAGGATTCTAAATGAATGCCAACGCTGGCTAAGGTATCCAAATGATCCGTTAGCTTCAGCATATCAGCTGTGGAATAATCAAGCACGATTGGCACCAATAAGCGTTGCTGATCCGCACTGACTTCACCAATTGCCTGCCGGTAGTATTCGTAGTTGACGCGTTCTTGGGCAGCGTGTTGATCCAAGATATAAAGCCCATCATCCGCCTGCGCTAACAAGTAGGTCCCGTTAAACTGCCCAATATAGATCAAATTAGGGAAGCGAGGCTTATCCGTAAACAGTGGCTGTTCTTCAACCTGCTCAGAACTAACTTCTGGCTGAGGTTGAGATTTTGCAACCGTCAGGTGATCAAATGGTGCGACCGTTGTCCCCTGGTATTTAGCATCAAATTGCTTGACTGCCGGTAACGCTAGGTCTGCCTTGTGTGCAATCATAATAGGGGTTGCTGTTTGTTGCGGCTCGTCCGTTACCGTAGTAGTCGTCATCTTCGGCGTCTCAATTGGCTCAGGTTGACTCGCCGCAACGGATTGCGTTGCCGCTACGGGACTTGGTGCCGGAGTTGCCGGCATCCGTTGAGCCGAAATCGCTGTGAGATCCTGCGATAATTTCACCGGATCAACCGATGATTGCCGCAAATTCGTTAACCCATCCGGAATGAGGTTCTGCGGCGCTAACGCTGATTGAATCGCCTGCGTCGTTAACGCAGCCAACTGATCTTCTTTGCTGATTCGGACTTCCTGCTTAGTTGGGTGAACATTCACATCAACTAACAGGGGATCCATCGTAAAATTGATGACCGCTAACGGATAACGCCCTACCATGAGTTTCGACCCATAGCCAGCAACAATCGCTTTCGTTAGCTGATAGTTTTTAATGTAGCGCCCATTCAGCAAAATCGACATGTAAGACCGACCAGACCGAGTGAGTTCAGGGAGCGACACATACCCACTAACCTTAAAATCAGCATCCGAAGCGTCAATCGGCAACATCTTCCCAACCTTATTCATGCCGTAAATACTGCCGATCACCTGTCGTAGGTCATCACGCCCAGCCGTGCGCAAAAGTTCGCGACCGTTATGCGTCAGTGACATCGAAATTTCTGGATGGCCAAAAGCCAACCGATCGACAATATCAACGATCTTAGACAGTTCAGTGTTAAGCGACTTCAGGTACTTTAACCTAGCCGGGACATTATAAAAGAGATCTTTAACCGTAATCGCCGTTCCACGACGCGCTTCGGCCGGTTTTTGATCCACCACGTCACCGCCAGCGATATGAAGCTGTTGGCCTTCACCACCAGTTGATGTGACCATCACAACATCCGCAATCGATGCGATACTTGGCAGTGCTTCACCCCGAAATCCAAGTGATTGAACCCGAAAAAGATCTTTACGGTCACCGATCTTACTGGTCGCATGCCGCCGAAACGCTAACTGCACTTCATCCGCTGCAATGCCCACACCATCATCGATCACTTGAATGGTTTTAAGGCCCGCGTCTTCCACTAAAATATCGATTTCATGACTTTTCGCGTCAATCGCGTTTTCAACGAGTTCCTTAACGACCGATGCGGGGCGTTCAATTACTTCACCAGCCGCAATTTGATCGGCTAACACCGTCGATAATTCGTGAATTACTGCCATTTAATCACCCCACTTACTTGTGTGACTTACCACGTTTGGGCTGGGTCACTTCTTGTTGCCACTTATACACTTGATTCATGACTGCCATTGGCGTCATACCCATCAGGTTCAGTGCCTTGATCTGAGCCACGACCCGGTCGGCCTCACTTGGTTCAGCTTCTGGTTCGCTAAATAACGATAATTGGGTATCACCCTGATCAACCGGTTCTGAAGGTTGCGCCGTTGGCTGCGGTTCAGCAGGTGCTACCGCCTCCACCGTCTTAACTGGTGCAGTTTGCGCTTGTTCAGCTTGAACTTGTTGGTGCGCCGTTGCCGTTGCTTGAACCGTCTGATGCTGATCCTGACTACTTTCAAGCTGACTTAAAATCGTATCCGCTCGATTCAATAGCACATCAGGAAGTCCGGCCAACTTGGCAACGTGGATTCCATAGGATTTATCAGCTGGGCCGGCCTGCATTTGGTGCAAGAATACCAACTCGCCGTTCTTTTCAACAGCGCCAACGTGGACGTTTTTCAATCCCGCTAAACTTTGATCAAGCACCGTCAATTCATGGTAGTGGGTTGAAAACAACGTCTTAGCATGAACTTTATCGTGCACAAACTCAATAATCGCTTGTGCCAGCGCCATACCATCGTAGGTTGCGGTTCCACGGCCAATTTCATCAAATAAGATCAATGAGTTAGCGGTTGCGTGTGCCAAAGCTTCATTAGCCTCTTTCATTTCCACCATGAAGGTACTTTCGCCGGAAATTAAATCATCCGCCGCTCCAATTCGAGTGAAAATCTGGTCAAAAATCGGCATCGTTGCCGATTTAGCCGGTACAAAACACCCCATTTGCGCCAAAATGACCGTTAACGCCAACTGACGCATGTAGGTACTCTTCCCAGACATGTTAGGCCCGGTAATGAGTAAAATCGATGTGTCACTCGGCATCGTCACATCGTTAGGCACGTATGTCTGCCGGCCAAGCACCTTTTCAACACTGGGTGCCGGCCTTCAACGATTGCCAGTTCGTGGGTATTTTTCGTAAACGTCGGCGCCACAAAGCGGTAACGTTCACTGACATCCGCAAAACTCTGTAACACGTCGAGTTCAGAAACTGCGCGAGCAAGTGCTTGAATGCGTTGAATGTTACTTTTAACCAGTTCACGCACTTTAACGAACAACTGATACTCAAGGTCAGTCGATTTATCTTCGGCTTCCAAAATCAGACGCTCTTTATCCTTCAACTCAGGCGTTGTAAACCGCTCTGAATTCGTTAGTGTTTGTTTACGTTCATATCGGTCTTCCGGCAACTTCGATAAGTTCCCCTTGCTGACCTCGATATAGTAGCCAAACACCCGGTTATAGCCAATTTTGAGGTTACTGATCCCAGTAATCTGCCGTTCAGAGGCTTCCAATTCCGCTAACCACTGCTTACCATTACGCATTGCTTGGCGATATTGATCAAGGGTGGCATCGTAACCATCTTTGATGACCCCACCATCCGTCACTGACAACGGCGGTTCATCCACAACTGCGCGTTCAATCGCATCCGTCACGTCTTCAATTGGATCAAGTTGCGTCATCAAATCATCAAAGGCATCGCTAGCCAACCCATTCAACACGTGCTGTAACTTCGGAATCTGGGTTAACGACGTCTTCAATTGAATCAGGTCTCGGCCGTTCACACTGCCAAACGCTACTCGTCCGGCTAGCCGTTCTAGATCATAAACCTTCGTAAGTTCTTCTTGTAAACTGTTGCGTTCAAAATACTGATCAACCAGCACCTTGACCTTAGTCTGCCGACTCAAAATATCAGCTCGGTTGACCAATGGCCGATCCAGCCACTGCTTTAACAACCGGCCACCCATTGCCGTCTTGGTTTCATCAAGCAACCACAATAGTGTCCCGGACTTCTTACCAGTTCGGATATTTTGAGTCAGTTCCAAGTTACGCTGTGAATAATGATCAAGCTTTAAGAAGAACGCCGGCTCATAAACAACCGCTCGTTGCAAATGCGCCAAACTCCGCTTTTGGGTCGTCACAATGTAGGTCAGTAAGTGTTGAAGCACCGTTTGCTGCTCTGGCTGGGTAACCGCTTGGGTTAAATAGCTCAGTTCAGCTTGGACGACCGCACTATCCTGATGAGAAATCAAGATGCCAACCCGGTGTAGCTGATCAGTTACCGTAGTCTCGACACTTGTGTCGACCACCATTTCCTTGGTTTGCAAACTCATCGCTTCATTGAGCACTGCATCAAAGTTAGACAGCGTAGCGACCTTTAATTCACCAGTCGATAGATCGGCATAGGCAAACCCGTACTGATCCGCCACCTTTGTGAGCGCAGTCAGATAGTTGTTGGTTTTCGCACTGCCTGCCCCGGCATCGGTTTGGGTCCCGGGCGTGACTAATTGAATCACTTCCCGCTTCACCATGCCCTTAGCGGCTTTAGGATCTTCCATCTGTTCACAAATGGCAACCTTATAGCCCTTGTCCACTAAGATATCAATGTAATTTTGAACAGCATGGTGTGGCACACCACACATCGGTATTGGGTTCTTGGAACTATGATTACGCGTTGTTAACGTTAATTCTAGTAACTGCGATCCCTTGACCGCATCATCATTGAACATTTCGTAAAAGTCCCCGAGGCGGTAAAACAAAAATGCATCGGGGTATTGATCCTTAATTTGTTGGTACTGTACCATCATCGGCGTTTGGTTTGCGTTCGCCAATCTCTCCACCTCTTAAATCATATCGTTTGACGTTATTCGTTAGTAATCATAAGGATGTTGCGCATCAATCAGCACGTTTTTGATTTTCGTTGCGTGACCAGTCTGGTCATTGATGTCGATCACACACCCAGACAGGATGCCCGGTTCACTGGTTTCAACCTCATAACGCGTTGGTCGTTGGTTCAAGAACCGTGAAATCACGCCTTCAGGCTGCATGCCTAAGATACCACTGGCCGGACCAGTCATGCCGGCATCTGTTAAGAACGCCGTCTCTTGGTTAAGAATCTGACCATCGCTCGTTTGAACGTGGGTGTGTGTCCCCACCACAGCGGAAACTTGGCCACTAAGGTGCATGGCAATCGCCCGTTTTTCACTAGTGGCTTCGGCGTGCATGTCCACAAAGATAATTGGGGTTTCTTTACGAATCTCTTGCACCAACTCATCGGCAACCGCAAACGGATCATCTAATGGTGGCAGAAAGACGCGCCCCTGAAGGTTGATCACGGCTAACGTTGCTTGATTAACCTTTAATTTGGTCCAACCGCGACCCGGAACATCCTTCCCCGGAAAGTTAGCTGGCCGAACGAGTTTTTTCGTATCATCAATGAAGTCAAAAATCTCTCGGTTGTCCCAAGTATGGTTCCCCATGGTAACAACGTCCGCCCCACTCGACAATAATCGCTTATAAATCGATTGGCTGATACCCCGGCCGACCGGCGTTGAATTTTCACCATTCACAATAGTTGCTTGTGGTTTCAAATCCCGTTTAAGTTGAGGTAAATAGGTCTCAATCATGTCAACGCCCCGGTCACCGACGACGTCACCAATAAATAAAATTCGCATGCTGTTCCTCTAATCTATTTTAGTTTCCCCACGGTCAGATCACCGTGAGGCGTGCAACTTATCAGTTTAGTCTAACATGTTTTGCGTCAAGTGGCGACTACTGGCCTTGACGAGTTCACCCCCTGATGGCAAATAAAAAGTACCCTCCCAACTCAAACGGGTTGGGGGAGCACTTATCATGTTCAGAAAATTGCTGACTTTACTTAGCGTATGCAACGGAACGGACTTCACGAATCACTGAAACCTTGATGTGACCTGGATAATCCATATCACTTTCAATCTTTTCCTTAATATCGTGAGCCAGTGCCACTGCATCTAAATCTGAAATTTTAGTTGGTTTCACAATTACGCGAACTTCGCGACCTGCTTGAATCGCAAAGGATTTTTGAACGCCATCGAAGTCGTCCGCAATCGTTTCTAACCGTTCTAACCGGTGAATGAAGCTTTCCAAAGAATCACTTCGAGCACCTGGTCGAGTAGCGGAAATCGTGTTAGCCGCCGCAACGAGTTCTGAGATCACGTAATGCGATTCGGCTGTCGATTCATGAGAAGCAATTGCATCAATGACAACGGGACTTTCTTTGTACTTCTTTGCGAGATCAATGCCGATTTGAGTATGAGACTCTTCAACGTCATTCTCAACTGCTTTACCAATATCGTGTAATAATCCTGCGCGCTTTGCTAGCGTGACATCCTCACCTAATTCAGCTGCAAAAATTCCTGATAATTTAGCGACTTCAATTGCGTGCGTTAACACATTTTGACCATACGAAATGCGATAATTCATCTGGCCGACCAGTTTGATCAGTGCTGGGTGCATTGAGTGAATTCCGAGATCAAAGACCGTTTGTTCACCAAGATCTTGAATCTGTTCATCCAGTTCTTTACGGGCTTTTTCCACCATCTCTTCAATTCGAGCTGGGTGAATCCGGCCATCTTGGATCAACTTCTCCAATGCAATCTTAGCGACTTCTCGGCGAATCGGATCAAACCCGCTCAAAACAACGGCTTCAGGGGTATCATCGATGATCAAGTCGATACCAGTTAACGTTTCTAACGTTCTGATATTCCGACCTTCACGACCAATGATTCGGCCCTTCATGTCATCATTTGGTAGCGTAACGACCGACACCGTTGTATCGGAAACCATATCCGCACCACTACGCTGAATTGCCTGAACGATCAACTCTTTCGCCTTCGCATCTGCTTCTTCAGCAGCTTGTTGGTTACTTGCCTTGATCATCTTAGCGCGTTCAGCACTTAACGCTTGCTTCGCTTCATTAATAATCAGGGACTGCGCCTCGTCTTTCGACAACGCTGCAGCTTCTTCAACGGCAGCTTGCCGTTTTTCAACCAGTGAGTCCGCCTGCTGTTGTAATTTAGCTAGTTTTTGTTGCTCCGAGCTCAATTTATTTTCCTTGCGCTCCAGAACATCTTCCCGCTTTTGAAAAGCGTTATCTTTGCGATCAAGCGCTTCTTCTCGCTGTAACACCCGGTCTTCTTGTTTTTGAACCTCACTGCGTTGTCGTTTGAGATCCCGTTCCACTTCTGACCGATAGCGATGACTTTCCTCTTTAGCCTCTAACAGCGCCTCTTTGGTATCCGTCTCTGCCTGCTTTTTCGCATCTGCTAAAATTCCCTGTGCTGTTTCATGAGCCGCATCCAACTTTCGTTCATAGAGCGATTTATGCACAACGTACCCAACCACAACACCCACAACGATAGCGATGATTGCGAGGATTATTTCAGGAATACTCATGATTCCACCTCCGCATCATCCAAATTGTTTGATTGATAAATCAGTAAATTTTTTAGATGTTAATTGATTATTGACACAACTATCATTCTAATGTTTCTATGAACATGTGTCAATAAAACATCTTCTCACAAGTCGGCTTTTTTTCCGAATTGACGCTTTCTCGTCACAATGTTTGGTTGATGGTATCAAAAAATGACCCAACCAGCAAAACTGCTAGTTGGATCATTCATCATCATTAAGCTTGAGTATCGTCTGGCGTCTCGATGTCGAGTGTTTCAACATCGGTTGGTTCTGCTGATTCCTCTTCGTCATCAGTTGTCCCATCCATGTCATACGCCTTACGAACTTTTTTACGAATCTCGTCCATGACATCAGCGTGTTCCGCCAAGTACGACTTCGCGTTTTCACGCCCTTGGCCGATTCGATCTTCACCGTAGGAGTACCAAGACCCGGACTTCTTCACGATGTCCTTTTCAACAGCCATATCAACCAATTCACCAGTTTGTGAAATCCCGGTCCCGTACATAATGTCAACTTCAGCACGCTTAAATGGCGGCGCTACCTTGTTCTTTACGACTTTGATCCGAACGCGGTTCCCGATAATATCGGTGCCTTCTTTGATCTGTTCAGCCCGCCGGACTTCCAACCGGATCGTCGCGTAAAATTTCAATGCGCGACCACCAGGAGTGGTTTCAGGGTTACCAAACATCACACCGACTTTTTCTCGAATCTGATTAATAAAGATGGCAATCGTATGCGTCTTATTGATTGAGCCGGAGAGTTTCCGGAGCGCTTGAGACATTAACCGTGCCTGAAGCCCAACGTGAGCGTCCCCCATCTCACCGTCAATTTCAGCCCGTGGTACTAAGGCCGCAACTGAATCAACGACAAGCATGTCAATTGCCCCACTGGCAACTAACGCATCCGCAATTTCCAACCCTTGTTCCCCAGTATCTGGTTGTGATAAGAGCAGATCATCAATATTAACGCCTAAGTGCGTCGCGTACGCTGGATCCAGCGCGTTTTCAGCATCAATATAGGCTGCTGTCCCACCATTTTTTTGAACTTCGGCAACGGCGTGAAGTGCCACCGTCGTTTTACCAGAACTTTCTGGTCCGTAGACTTCAATGATTCGCCCTCGTGGATATCCGCCAACACCTAGTGCGTTATCCAATGCGAGCGAGCCAGAAGAAATCGTGGAGATTTGGGTATCGGCTTTGTCCCCCATCCGCATGATGGAGCCTTTACCGAAGTTTTTTTCAATTTTCTTTAAAGCAGCATCAAGCGCTGCTTGCCGTTCATCAGCCATATCGTTCCTCCTTAGTAGCCATTTGCAAAGTAAACTATACCTGTGTTTTAACAAAAAAGCAAGCAAAAATAGAACAAAGGTTCGTATTCGTTAATCAGCGTCTAACCGTTGCCGAACCAGATTTAAACCACTCATTACTGACCGTTCTCGAATCACCTGACGGCCGTTTGTAAAGTGGTATAAGAACGCTTCCGGCGCCTGATCTCGGTAGGCAATCCCGATCCAAACTGTCCCGGCTGGTTGACCCTCCAATTCGTCAGGTCCTGCAACCCCGGTGAAACCTAACCCAATATCCGTCTTCATCTTTTCGCGTGCTTGCTTCGCCATCCAAATCGCCGTTTCCTTGCTGACGACCCCGAAGTGTTCGATGACGGTGTTGGGAATATCTAATAACCGGTGCTTGGCTTCGTTGGCATACGTCACAAACCCACCGGGAAAGACTGCTGAGACGCCAGGCACACTCCCAATCGTGCCTTGAAATTGCCCCGCCGTTAAGCTTTCAGCCGCTGTGATCGATAACTTTCGGTCGATCAACTGATTCACAACCACCGATGCTAATGAGTTATCATCACCATAACCGTAAAAGTACTCGCCATCCCGGGCCATGATCTGCGTGATGGTTTGGTCAACCAACGCGGTTGCTGCTTGCTCATCAGTTGCAGTCGCCGTAACGCGCAACGTCACTTCCGCTGTCTTGGCATACGGTGCAATCGTTGGATTCGTTTGGTTTTCGATCAGATCCTGTAGGTCAGTCACCAATTGTGCCTCGCCAACACCAACAAACCGTAACACCTTAGACTTAAATACGACGTCACCGTGCAATTGTTTTTTTAAATGTGGCATTAATTCACGATCAATCATCATTAAGCATTCGCTAGGCGGCCCGGGAAGTAAAACATAGTCCGTCCCATGAGCGTTTAGATACAGATCGCCAACCGCAAACCCATTATGGTTGGTTAAACTAACCGCATGATTGATTTTAAGCGCCTGCTTAGCGTTGTTACTGGTTTTCAACGTTCCGGAAGTTCGGGCATAGTCATCGATTTTCTTTTGCGCCGCGGCATCAACCACGAGCTGCTCGTTAAGGTGAGCGGCAACGATTTGTTTCGTCAAATCGTCATCGGTCGGTCCCAATCCCCCAATGGTCATGACGATGTCACTGCGCGATTCTGCCACCCGCAACGCCGTTTCTAATCGCTCCGGGTTATCGCCCACCACCGTTTGGTAGTACACGTTAATGCCAATTTCAGCTAGTTTCTGAGCAAGGTAAGCCCCGTTCGTGTTCGCAATCTGTCCGAGAAGCAGTTCGGTTCCAACCGCTACAATTTCAGCATTCATTCCAATCACCTCATCGTTCAATCTGTCACTGATTTCTATTCTAATCAAAAATCCGTTGCGTAACAAGTCGGCCGGCCTAGGATAGTGTGCGGAGCGAGACGGGTTGAGAGCAGTGTGCAAGGTGACATCGGTGAAGGCGCCCGGGCCTGACGAGTTTACCGATGTCGCCTTGCATACAGCTCTCAGTCTCGCGCAGCACGACTCGACGAAGTCAGAAGCCTATCTGCCATTCGACGTGGTGGCCAGAAAGCGCGTGGTTGACAAGTTTCTACAACTTCAGGGATCCTGAAAATAACAGTTTAAGCGGCGCCGAATTTTGTAGCCTGAAAGAGCGCTTTTCAATGCAGCTTTGGCAAGCGAAGCGACGACAAACAGCCGAAACTCACCATACACCCAACACTTACGCTGGACACAAACGATAGTAATCAAGATCGTTCACTTAAAGCATTCATAAGC
Source organism: Secundilactobacillus similis DSM 23365 = JCM 2765 (assembly GCF_001311075.1). Classification (GTDB taxonomy): domain Bacteria; phylum Bacillota; class Bacilli; order Lactobacillales; family Lactobacillaceae; genus Secundilactobacillus; species Secundilactobacillus similis. Next base: position 16,617 of record NZ_BBAD01000035.1, on the reverse strand, counting down.
CCTTGGACAATTAAAAAAGTCCACCGCCAACTACGACGATGAACTCCACATTCATTTTATTGATTAAACGAATCCGCAAAGACGCTTCGGTTCTTGATGAAGTAATCCAACCCCGAGTAAACCGTAAAGAATAGGCAGATGTACAGTAAAATTGTTCCCAACGGTACGCCCCAAACGGCAAACAAGAAGTTGTTCAGCAACAGCAAGATGATCCCGATCATCTGCGAGAACGTCTTAATTTTCCCTGGCCATGCAGCAGCCAAGACCTGGCCGTCATTTTCAACAATGATCAACCGCAATCCGGTAACCGCAAGTTCCCGGCAAACAATAATCGCAACGACCCAAGCTGGTGCCTTGCCCATTTCAACGAGCAATACAAATGCTGTCATGACGATCATCTTATCTGCTAACGGATCAGCAAATTTGCCGAAGTTGGTGACAAGGTGATTGCGTCGTGCGATTTGACCATCCAAAAGTCGGTGATTGAGGCCACCGCAAACACCAAAGCGGCAACGATCTGTGTCACTGGAATTGACGTTTGAAGCCACGTTACCGTGCCCCAATCCATTGGCACTGCCAAAATGATCAGAAAAACTGGAATCAAAATAATTCGGATAATAGTGAGTCTGTTAGGTAAATTCAATTTGTTCCCCCCAAATCATGGCGTGCGTCTCAGCACAAACCACAGTCGCCGTAAAAGCGAAAGATCCGGATGATCACTTCACGACCACCCGGATCTTCCCAACTACGGCCGAAACTGCCGGTTAGCGATTATTGCGTACGCAACGCTTTTAATTACTTAAATTGAACCGTGATGTTTTGAACCTGTGACGTGGTAGCTGTCGTTGAGCTTGATGAAGCAGCTGAAGACGTGCCATTCGTCGTGGTTGATGACGTGCTTGCGGCAGAGGTTGTCGCAGTCGACGTCGTTGGAATTGGTAACGTTTGGCTACCAATCGTAATCTTGGTTTCTGGTGCGTTCCCTAAGTTAAAGGTTGCAGAAGTAGCACTAGAAGATACCTTGACTGCTTGCGTCTTGCCAGCAGTTAACGTGCCTTGCCAAACAGTGCTACCGCCAGATGTAACTGAAACCCAAGCACTAGCTGCACTCTTTAACTTAACCGTCTTGGTAGCAGGTGCGTTCTTCATGTCGTAAACGGTTGTTGACCCTGAAGTCGAAACCTTGCTGAAGCTCGATTTCTTAACCGAACTTGATGACGATTGTTTCTTCTTGCTACTGGTTGAAGACGAGGCCTTAGAACTGGCCTTCTTGCTGCTACCAGAAACTGAAACCGAACTGCTATCAATATTTTGATCCTTTGAACTCTGCTGAGAGTTCTTGGTGCTGGCATACCAGATCCCTAACATCACAACAACAACGACCACAACCGCGAGAACGATCGGTACCTGCCGCCGAATCTTAGCGGTTCGATCATCATCTTGACGTTGGGCAGAGCGCGTCGACGGGTTTTCTTCATTGACCCGATCAACGTACTCCTGCGTCTTGGTGCTTGGTAAGGCATCACTATATGATTCCAACAGTTCGTTGCCGTCTAACCCAACCGTATCCGCATACTGTTTGATAAAGGCCCGAACGTAAAAATCACCAGGTAAGTCCGCAAAGTTACCATCTTCGATTGCAATCAGATACCGCTTTTGAATCTTGGTCGTCTGTTGCAGATCATCTAACGTGTACCCCTTTGCGATTCGGGCGTCACGTAACGTTTCGCCAATTGACATTTTGTTTTCACTCATAATAACATTTCTCCACCTAGCTCAAAGCTTCTTAATTTCAGTCTAAGTATATCATACGCTCCGCTATGATTTAATGGTGAATTCCCGGCTTTTTAGATTTTAAGAGTTTCTTAAGCCCACTAAAGCCGGTCACTTCTGGTATCTGCTTAGTCCTGCTCATCATCCAAGATGTACTGGATGCTAAATGCTTCAGGGCGAATCAACGTCTTCATCGCTGCAATCACGTCATCTAACGTCAGCGACTTAACAATCCCCACTTCATCGAATAGCGTGGCATCACCATATAACCGGTCATCAAATTGGTTGGCAATGGCTTCCAGTGAATTAAACGCAGTAATCGTTGACCCGATGGCTTCACGCTGAACGACTTCAAAGGTGTCACTTGCGGCCCGCAATTTCTCAGTTGCATGTGTCAAAATGCTTAACAGCGCTTTTTCAAACGCCTCAGGATCATCCGTTTCCCCTGCCAAAATCACGTGGTAGGCGTCTCGTTGCACTTCGATATTGTAACCAAAACTGTCATCAATGACCCCTTGATCATACAACCGCAAGAAATCCGGCGCCGTTTCGCCAAATAGGAGCGTAAAGCCCAGTGAAATGGCATCCTCATACTTAAGTTTAGCCGCTCCCGCTGGCAAGTCAGCCAATCCGCGAATCCCAATGGTCACTTTAGGCCGTTCAACAGGCATTTTGAGCACCTTTCGCGGTATCACGGTAGCCGGAACCTGTGGTTTGATTCGCTTAATTGGGGCTGCTGGCAAGAAGGATTTAGCAGACTGGTTCGTCTTGATCCAATCTAATGTTTCTTCAGGATTCAAACGGCCAACGACAAACAAGCTCATATTGCTTGGATGATAGAACGTTTGGTGCGCAAGATAAAGGTCATCCGCTGTAATCTGGTCAATCGATTCGATAGTGCCAGCAATATCATCACTTAACGGCTGGTTCGGGTACAAATTAGCAATCGTGCCAAAGTACGCCCGTGAGTTCGGATCATCCTCGTACATTTGAATTTCTTGGCCAATGATCCCCTTTTCCTTGTTCACCGTTTTCGGGGTAAAGTACGGATCTTGAACAAAGTCCAGCAACGTCTCAAGGTTCTCCTTCAACGCACTGGTCGTTGAAAACAGGTAGCTAGTGTGAGTAAAACTCGTAAAGGCGTTCGAACTTGCTCCATAGTGGGCAAAGGTGTCAAATGCATCATGGTCAGCTTTTTCAAACATCTTGTGTTCCAAGAAGTGCGCGATTCCGGCTGGTTGTTTGACCGGGGTCGTTTTACCCAGTGGCACGAACTCTTGGTCAATAGCGCCGTAATCCGTCGTCATCACGGCGTAGGTTTTATGGAAGCCTGCCTTAGGTAATAAATAAACGCGTAATCCGTTCGCCAGCGTTTCACTGAACAACGTTTCCGCTAATTCTGGATAGTGTTGCTGTTTCACGAATTTTCCCCCCTCAAGAAAAAGACTGCCTGTAACTCAACTTGAGCTGCAATCTGACACACATCTTCGCGCGTGACTTGGTGAAGGTGGTTGACCCATTCTTCAGCCGAAACGTGCGTTTGAGTAACTGTATCTAACACCGCCTGATTAATGAGTGACCGGGCTGAATCTAAGCGTGATTCTCGGCCATTGATCAAACTCGCGACGACTTGGTCAAACTGTTCATCCGTAAACTCGCCATTCTTGATGGCTGTTAACTGCTCACCAATCAACGTCTTCACGGCTTCTTCGTTTGACTGATCGATACCAGTTTGAACTGTTAGCGTTCCGGTGAAGCCGTCAAATCGACTGGAAGCGTAATAGGCTAGGCTGTGTTTTTCGCGCACATTTTTGAACAGCATCGAAATTGGGGTGCCACCGAAGAGACCGTTAAAAACCAAGGCCTTGTAAAAATCGGCTTGACGGTAGTACACCGGTAAGCGATAGGCCATATTGAGCTTAGATTGCTGTAAGGGTTGCCCCTCTTGTTCGCTAACAACCGCCTGAGCTGGTCGTTGATAGAGCAAGTGATTTAACGTCGTTGTTCTAGGCGCTAACTGCCAATCAGCCAGCAGTGGCTCAACGGTCGCTAAAGAAACATCGCCCGCGATGGTGATTTGAACCTGATTGGTCGCCAGCATGGTTTGATAATCAGCATAGAGGCTCGCTGGTGTGATGCCAGCAATCGTTGCTGGATCACCATACAGGCTGGTCGCAAAGAATGGCGCCGTCTTAAAGTACAGTTCGTTCAATCGGCGTTCAGCGTAGTACTGCTTATCGTCATTTAACGACTTCAAATAAGCAATCAAGTTTTGTTGCTGCCGCTCAAAGGTTTCCGCATCAAAGGCACCGTCACTTGCGAGTGGGTTGTCAATGACACTTCGTAGAAAGGCTAATAACTCAGCCAGTAACGACTCACCACCCAAAAACTGATCATTCACGATTGTTGCGGAAAACCGTAACCCCTGTGATTGACCATAACGAAAAACGTTAACGCCGTAACTGGCCCCGTACATCCAGGACAGTTTCTCAGCTAACTTCGTCTGGGTTGGATACTCACCACTGCTTGTTTCAAGTAGTTGGGCTAATAAAATTCGGTTGGATAACGCCGACACATCGGCCGGAGCAATGAAATCCACCGTGACACTAATGGTTTTAAATTGCGTCGTTGGCACTAAATTAAGGACAACGCCGTCTGTTAATTGCTTTTGCAACCGCAATTCCTCCTTAGACATTACCAAACCATATTAGATGATTTGACGCTAAATAGCTATCCCTTTGCGTCGAATCACCAATTTTATTAGAATAATCTCATATTTTACAATTAAATGGTCTTCTGTTTGGATTTTTTCACCTTAATATCGACCCTTTATTTTATCACTTGATGATGGCATAACGCCGAAATCCCATTAGTTGCGCTTGATTCACACCATGGGGTTTGCTATCCTTTAAATAATGAAAAAATGTGGAGGAAACGCTAATGAAAGTCGTAAAATTTGGGGGTAGTTCGCTCGCCAACGCCGCCCAAGTCAGTAAAGTTGTTAACATCATTAAAGCCGATGATCAACGGCGCTTCGTTGTGGTTTCAGCACCAGGCAAGCGCTTTTCGGGGGACATCAAAGTCACCGATTTACTGATTCAATATGCTAATGCCGTGATTAATAAACAGGATGCAACGCCGATCACCGACCAAATTATCGCCCGTTATCAAGAGATTGCTGAAGCCTTTGCCATTCCAGCTGGTGATTTTGAAGAAATTCGCAGCACGATTCTTGGGCTGCCTCAGCATGATTACCAAGATAACGACTACTTAATGGCCACCTTTAAAGCGCACGGCGAACGATTAAACGCCGTCCTCTTTGCGAAGGTACTCACTGCTCAAGGATTGAAGGCTAAGTACTTAGACCCTCGCGAAGCTGGGCTGATTGTGACCGACTCCCCTAACGACGCTGAGGTGATCCCTGAAAGCTATGATCGAATCAGTGAATGGTCGGCCAGCAGTTTGATTCGGGTCATTCCCGGTTTCTTCGGCTACAACCTACAGGGTCAGATTTGTACCTTCTCCCGTGGTGGCTCTGACATCACGGGTGCCATCATCGCTCGTGGGGTTCACGCCGACCGCTACGAAAACTTTACCGATGTTAACGCAATTTACGCCGCTAACCCTGCCGTTGTTCATAACCCCATCGCCATTCACCACATGACGTTCCGGGAGATGCGGGAACTTTCCTACGCCGGTTTCTCAGTCTTTCATGATGAAGCGTTGATTCCAGCGATTCAAGGTGACGTTGAAGTGGTTGTTAAAAACACCAATCACCCAAGCGAACGGGGAACCTCGATCACGTCAACCAAGCGGGTCAATCCAGCCTATCCGGTTTCTGGGATTGCCAGTTCACCAAATTTCTGCGGTATTTATATTCGAAAATACATGCTGGATAAAAAGGGCTACAGCCAAAAGATTCTCAACATCTTAGCTGAACACGGCCTTTCTTACGAACACATGCCTTCCGGGATCGATGATTTAACGGTCATCATGCGCCAAGATCAGTTGACGGACGACCTCGAAGATACCTTGATTCGTGAATTGGTCATTGCCCTTCGTCCTGACGAAATTCACATCACTCACGATTATTCATTACTGATGGTTGTTGGTGAAGGCATGGTCAACCGAACTGGGTTAATGTCAAAAGCTACCGATGCTTTGGCCCGTCAAAACGTTAAACTCGTGATGGTCAACCAAGGGGCTTCTGAAATCTCAATGATGTTTGGGATTCAAGAAGATCACGCCAACATTGCCGTTCAGGCGTTGTATGACGCGTTCTTCCCGGATCTTTAATGAATGAATTAACCGAATAAAAACGGATCAACTTGCTCGTTTCAGCAATGTTGATCCGTTTTTTTATTATGATAGCTCTTCATAAAATTGGTGACAACAATCTCGAAAAAGATTGTTTACACCGAATCCACAATGATTGGGCCTGGTATTTGGCCAACGTCATCTTTTCGGATACGTCAATATCCGTTTCAAAAATCGTCAGTAATCGTTCCGCCAATTGCTGATCATACATGAAAGCATTAACTTCAAAGTTGAGTTTAAACGACCGAATATCCATGTTCGCCGACCCCACTGAAGCCACTTCACCGTCAACGACCATCATTTTTGCGTGCATGAACCCCTTATGATACAGGTAAACTTCACCACCGGCCTTCATCAACGATTTCGCAAAATACTCCGTTGCGCGATAAACAAACGGGTGATCTGGCCGGTCCGGAATCATTAGCCGAATTCGAATACCAGATAACGCGGCCACCTTCAGCGCCTCTAGAATACTTTCGTCTGGCACAAAATATGGTGACTGAATGACGATTGCGCGTCGGGCACTGTTGATCAATTTCAAGTACCCCTTCTTAATTTGCTGTAACTCAGAATCCGGGCCACTAGAAACAATTTGCATGCTCGTGGTCCCTCGAGATTGAATTGCCGGAAAATACTGCGTACTGTACTGCACGCGTTGTCGCTTAGCCGTTGCGTTCCAATCTAGGAAGAAGCGGTTCTGCAAAGCTAACACGGCATTCCCCTCGATTCGCAGGTGGGTATCGCGCCAAAAGCCAAACTTTGCTTTTCGGCCAAGGTACTGATCACCAACGTTGAAGCCACCGGTATACCCAACCTTACCATCAATCACCACGATTTTACGGTGATCACGGAAATTAAGTTGGAAATCGCTCAACGCTAGCCGAGAACTCAAAAACGGGTATGCGTGGCCACCCAATTTAGTCAGCCGCTTAAAGAGGTGCTTTTTACCCCCGTGGGAGCCAAAGGTATCGTAAATCACTCGAACTTCAACGCCTTCAGCGGCCTTTTGTTCAAGTATCGACACAAATTTTCGCCCCACCTGATCATTATAAAACGTAAAGTATTCAACATTGATATGGTGTTTAGCACGTTTTAAATCAGCAAAGAGCGCCTCAAATTTCGACTGGCCTTCCGTAAACACCTGAACCTGATTCCGGGTCGTCAAGACGGCTTGATCCGTTTCCAAGAAGAGGTTCGCAATTTCTTGAATTTCAGGGTTATCATTATCAGGCACCGTTAACTCGTGTTGGGCAATCAACTGTTTTTGCGACGTGACCAGTTGCGATAACCCTAATTTCTCTTGTGCCTGAATATCAAAAATCCGTTTCTTTGAAATTTTTCGACCCGCAAATAAGTAAAAAATAAAGCCAATCACGGGCAATAAAATCAGCACCAACAACCACGCCCAGGTTGTTGAAATATCCCGTTCTTCTCGTAGCACCGTGATCAGTGCCACGATTAAATTAATGCTAATTACACCAACGAGCAATAATTCTAAAAATGTCATCCTGCTCACGCCCCCTATATCAGGATATTCAATTAGATGCTTTAAATTGATTATCCAAATGAATGACACTGATTAAGTTTATTTAAAAAATAATACTCCCATCTTATCACAATTTTAGCAATGCTGAAAAAATGACTGACTTTTTAGGTGGTTGAACCCAATGGGGGCCGCCGATTGTTAAGGGCAGCCTTAGCACCTTGTTATTTCAAGGCCATGCTGGCGACGCTCATTGCGATTACTTATTTTCGGCGCTAGTTAGGCTTTAGTTGGCATTGATCGGTAATATTGAGAAGCCAATTAACGTTACCACCTTAATTAGCCTGCGCCGAAATGAGCTCCGCAAAACTGAGACTTGCACATAAGGCCCTCTCACCACAAATTCCAAAACTCGGAATTTTAGCGACTTCAGAGCGGGGCCGGCGACGCTCATTGCGATTACTTATTTTCGGCGCTAGTTAGGCTTTAGTTGGCGCTAATTAGTGATATCGAGAGGTTGATTATCATTACCACTCTAATTAGCCTGCGCCGAAATGAGCTCCGCAAAACTGAGCGTTATGTATAAGGGCGCCCAGTCATACTGACCAAAAACCGGTCAGTATGACTGGGCGCCTTATACGCCACGCTCAAAACGTTTTGCTCCGCTCTCTTGCTCTCTACTTCTTCAACAACGGTGAATCCGCCGCATCACCAAACCACTTGTGGTTGATTTTAGCTAACGTCCCATTTTTCGCCAAAATCTTCAACCCACGGTTAATTTTGTGACGCATCGTCGTATCCGTTTTACGCATCCCGACCCCAAACGCTTCTTTAGGGAAGGAACCGTTGATGATTCGGTAGTCCTTAGGGTTACTTTCGTGGTTCACGTAGTAGCCCGCATACGTCGAATCAATGATCATCCTTGGATCCGGCCTGCATTTAAATCAATGAATGCGTTAGTGAATGAATCATAGAGCACCGGTGACTTACCCTTGATTTTATCCTTTAACAACGTGTGGTACGTGCTGATATCGTTAGCACCTGACGACCCGGCTTGCGCGCCTAATGTTTTACCGGTCATATCGTTAAATGATTTAATGTTATCTTTGCGCAAGGTGACCAAAGTTTGGTCATTTTGCAGGTACGTATCACTAAACGCAACTACTTTTTCACGTTCTGGCGTCTTCGAATAACCGTTCCAGATCAAATCGATCGTCCCGTTATTTAATTCCGTTGCGTTCATCGACCAGTCAATGGTTTGGAAACTGACCTTGATGTTATACAACTTGAACAATGCTCGAGCAAGGTCCACATCGTACCCAACCAGTTTCCCACTCTTTTCCCGGAAACCCATTGGCACAAACGTATCATCCAACCCTACGGTCACGTAACCGCGTTTTTGGATTCGTTGCCAGTTATCGACGTGATTGGCTCGTTTACCAACCGTTATCCCACAACCAGATAATAGGCCCACGGTGGTAAAGAGCATGACTAATACTAGCCAAAATCGTTTTTTCATGCTACTACTCCCTCCCGCTATGCCTTAATTGGTTCAACTCGCATAATTTGATCCGCCACGTGTTCGGCAAATTCCATATCATGAGTAACCACGATTTGGGTCATCTTGGTTTGTTTCAAGCCTAAAATAATATCTTCAACAGTTTGACGTAAATCCGGATCCAAGGCACTCGTTGGTTCATCGTAACAGAGGATCTTAGGATTCATAGCCAAAGCCCGAACGATTGCGACCCGTTGTTTTTGCCCACCAGAAAGTTGGTAGGGATACAGGTCTTCCTTACCCGATAAATTTAGTTGATCGATCAAACGTTGTGCCGTTTCATCCGCCGTTTGCTTATCCTGTTTCAAGACTAACTCCGGTGCTAGGGTAATGTTGGCCTTCACCGTTAAGTTTGGAAACAATTGGAAGTCTTGGAATACGACCCCGATCACCTTATCGTTATCCCGGTTCTCAGCTGGATCAAACACTTGGCCATCAAGTGAAAATTCCCCTGAATCGACCGTCTCTAACCCGCTGATACAACGTAGTAACGTGGTTTTACCAGCCCCAGAAGGCCCAACAATGGCTAAGATTTGGCCATCAGGCACCTGTAGGTTCAAGTTATCTAAAATGGTTCGACCATCGAATTGCTTTTTAATATTTTTTAGTTCTAGCATTAACTCGTCCTCCTATCTGTCTGCCTAACGCCAAGTCCGGTAGTGTTGTTCAACCTTCCGTAAAATGAAGGTTGCAACGGCCGTCATCAACAGGTAAATGACCCCAACTAAGACTAATGGCAACAACGTCACATCGCGAGCCGTCGCAATGTTACCAGCACGAAGTAAGTCGCCTAACCCGATAACGTAAACTAATGATGAGTCCTTGATCAGGTTAATGACTTCATTCCCAATGGATGGCACCACGATCTTAACCACTTGTGGAATGACGATGCGGCGAAGGGTTTGTCCCCGCGTTAACCGCAAGACCCGAGCACTTTCGTACTGGCCCTTTGGAATCGCTTGGAACCCACCTCGGAAGATTTCCGAGAAGTACGCCGTGTAGTTCAAGATGAATGCAAACAGCGCTGCGTCATACCGTTGGAAAATAACGCCGATGATTGGTAAGCCGTAAAAAACAAAAATTAATTGCAGTAACAATGGCGTACCACGCATTAACCAAACGTAAAACTTCAAGATCCAACGTAGTGGCTGAATTTAGACATCAAGCCCAGACTGACAAAGATTCCTAGTGGAATGGAAACGATCAACGTCCAAAAGAAGATTCGAACGGTCATCCAAGCCCCACTCAATAATGATGGTAATATTTCAGCTGCATAGTGTAACATATTGTCTCCCCCTTCTAAATCAAAAAATCCTCTTGAAGACTAAATAAGCCTTCAAGAGGACGACAGTGTCGCGGTTCCACCTCAATTTGGTCACTGCTCACACAGTTACCCTTACGAAGTTTAAGTTTAAAAAACGCCCCCTTGGACGAATCCAAGAGGGCGATTGATCGCGGTTCCACCTCATGTTTGTTAGCTGTTCACACAACTAACCTCAACAAGTTTAAAGCTTAAACTTCAGCGATAACGAGCTGACCGGCATCTCCCTACTTGATTCAGGAGACCAACTCCCGGATGTGATTCAGACTACCCCATTGCGCCGCTCTCAGCATGACGGTGCTCTCTAACTAATCGGGTAACCTTACTAGTCCGTTCCAAGTTGTTGTTTATTAAATTATGTCTCATTATAGCTGATTTAACTTTGGTGTCAAGTCGCGACCAAAAATCTCGATCCTTACCCGCGCTTAAACCAGTGACCAACCTTAGACCAGAAACCGGTTTTCGGTTGTTCCAATTTAATCAACGGTACCGTTTCGCCTTCCAACCGTCGCGCGATGTCGCGGTAACCGCGACCGGCAATGTTGTCGGTTTCGAGCACGATCGGCTCGCCTCGGTTTGAAGTTGCAATTACTTCATCATCATCCACAATGATGCCTAGCAATGGTACACCTAAGTGGTGGGTGATTTCATCCACGTCCATGGCGTCACCATCGGCCATCATGTGGCTGCGAATTCGGTTGATCAACAAGTGTGATTCTTCTCGCAACGGGTTCTTTTCAAGTAAGCCAACGATGCGATCGGCATCTCGAACGGCTGAAATCTCAGGTGTTGTGACGATAATCGCTGCATCCGCCCCCGCAATGGCATTTAAAAAGCCTTGTTCAATGCCAGCAGGACAATCGATCAGCACGTAATCAAAGTCGGGTTTTAAGTCGTCAATGATCTGCTTTGCTTGTTCTTCAGTCAACGCGTTCTTATCGGCATTTTGCGCTGCTGGTAACAGGTATAGTAAGTCATCGAATCGCTTGTCCTTCACGATAGCCTGGGCCAACTTTGCGCGACCTTCCACCACGTCAACGATGTCATAGATGATCCGGTTATCAAGCCCCAACACAACGTCGAGGTTTCGTAACCCAATATCCAAATCGACCAAGCAGACACGCTTGCCCATTAACGCCAGTGCGGTCCCAATGTTGGCACTTGACGTTGTTTTACCAACACCGCCCTTACCCGATGTGATAACGATTGATTTTCCCATCTCCACTAGCCTCCCATTTGGTGGTACATTTTCGGATTAATTGTTTTTAAATCAGCCAATTGGCCGTATTCCAGTACGTGTAAATCGTTAACGTAGGCAATGGTTTGCGCATCCGCGTCTGGTTGATCAACTTCAACGATGCTGATTTGTTCCCCAATGCGAACCTGTTGGGCTTGGTGTAAGTCACCCACCACAACTTTATCCTCAGCACTTGGATAACCCGCCTGCAAAATGCCCAATGCCGTGCCCATCGTAAAGAGGTTGCCAGTTGTCAGTAAGCGGCCACCTTCGTTAATGATGCCTAAAAACAAAACATCGCCAGTCATTTCTAACGTTTGACCATTTCGAATCGTCTGGGTGACCAAGTGAACGTTTTCGCGTTCTTTGATTGCCTCCGCGTCTTCAATCGTCATCACATCCGTAATGACTTTATGAATCTCAAAATGATCGTACTCGTTAATAATACTGGTCAGTTTTTGATGCTGTTCGGCAGTCAGTAAGCGTTGAGGGGATAACACATCAAACTGATGGTTTTATCCTTTATCTGACTATCGGCGGCTAAATTATCTAATAGCCCCCGTAGTTCAAGTTTAATGGCCTCAAAACTGGCGGCCTGGCTCAACACTAATTGATAGCCATCCTGATTACCTCTTAATACGACAGACTGCATACCCATGACCCCTTTTTAATTTTTCAATCGACTAAATAGTCGCTGAATTGGAAAATATAAGATGACGTAAACGGCTAAGTTGTACGCCAGTGTGGGCGCCAACGAATAAACCAGTAGGTCGGTGAACGATGCACTGGTAATATGAATGGCCACGTTCCCTAGGTAACTTAGGCCACTGACGATCGTAATATCGATAAAGTAGACCAATAAGCCACTCAAGAAGTTAATGGGAAACGCCTTAAAGCAGGCCCGTGTCAGTGCAACCACGATTGGGAAAACGAACACGAAGATACCAAAGATTCCGGTGTAGTAAAGGTCAAATATGCCCCCCGCAATTGCGGCCCACACCCCTAAGGGAATCTTAATGGGATCTTCAAAGTAAACTGACAACACTAACCATAACACAACCAAATAACTACTCATTGAATAAGGGTAGTTAAACAATTGCTCAGGAAAGACCTGACCCAAGATGCCATCCAAAAAGAAGCACAGGAACAACCCAATCGGAAAGCCGTAACGTAATTTTGTTACCCGTAACATAGTTGCCTCCTTAATTGGTGGTTTGCGCTTGGCGAATTGCCACCGTCACGAAACTTAGGCGCGAAATATCGGCCGCTGGTTTAATCGTGATTTTTGATGACAATCCGTAATCGGAATGACCGGTTGCCGAAACGGAACCAACGTACAAGCCGGCTGGCATGATACCACCCAACCCACTCGTTGAGACCTTATCGCCCTTTTCAATCTTCGTCTTCGAGGTCACGTTACCCATCTCAATTTGGTCCTTATCACTATTATAACCCGTAATGATCCCGTTAACCGTTTGACCACTCTTATTAGTGATTTGAACCGCAAACCGGTTAGCTGATTCACTACTGTTAGACAGTAATTCAACCTTACTGTTCGTCCGGTTAACTTCAGCCACCCGACCAACTAAACCGGATCCAGAAAGCACTGGCATGTTTTTCTTGATACCAGCTGCGCTCCCCTTATCGATGATCACTTGATCTTGCCATGACGATGGCGTCCGAGCAATCACCGTTGCGTTAACTGAACTGTAGTCCGTTAACGTCTTGTTGAGCTTAAGTTGCGTTTTAAGCTTCTTGTTTTGTTGACTCAAGCTTGATCATGCACCTTCGTTTGGGCCAATTCTTGTACTTGGCTCTTCAGCCGTTTGTTTTCTTGATACGTGTTGAGTAAGTCCGAAACCGATGTGACGGAGCCCTTGACGCCGTTGACCGGCCAAGCGACTGCTCGATTGACCAGTCCCACGATATCGTTGCCAAACTGCTGTAGCAGCGGTGGCGTCGACCGCTTATTCCGGATCACAACGGAGACACTCATCAACCCAAAACTGACGATCAAACATACAATGATGATCACCAATCGTCGGTTTGAAAAGAATTTATTCATGAACAACGTCCTCCAGTTAACTCTACGTCGGTAGTTTGATACCGATAATCAAGGCGCCCCGCGCGTCAAATCCATTGGGCGCCTTGTCACAATCTTAAATCAGGTGCAAAACTAGGTCTCGTATCGGTCCACTAAGCGAAAAAGCCATATGATTACGCGCAAATCATACGGCTTTTTCGCTATAATCTGGCAAAACGCCTATTTTCCCACGCTCATCTTATTTCTTTTTCATCACGTCGATGCTCTTCAAAGATTCACCGGTCCCGATAGCCACACAATCCAATGGATCATTGGCGATAAAGACGGGCACTTTGGTAGCATCCGCAATGACGTCAGGTAAGTTCCGGAGTAAGGCACCACCACCGGTCAAGACAATCCCGTGATCGATGACGTCAGCCGCAATTTCAGGTGACGTTTCTTCAAGGGTTTCCTTGATAGCAGTAATGATTTCTTCGACACCTTCATGGATGGCATCGGCAATATCTGAAGCCGAAACTTCAATCGTCTTAGGTAACCCAGAAATCAGGTCACGTCCGCGAATTGAAGCGCCGTCGTCTTCTTTGACAGCTTCCTTTGAAGCAGAACCAATGTCCCACTTCAATTGTTCAGCAGTCCGTTCACCGATCAACAGGTTAAAGTGTTGACGAACGTAAGCCACGATGGCTTCGTCCAACTTGTCACCAGCCATTCGAATCGAACGGCTTGAAACGATCCCACCAAGTGAAATCGTGGCGACGTCAGTGGTCCCACCACCAATATCAACAACCATGCTACCGGTTGGATCCATCACTGGCAAACCGGCACCAATTGCGGCTGCGAATGGTTCTTCAAGCACGTATGCGTCACGCGCACCAGCAACCCGGGTTGCATCGATAACAGCTCGTTTTTCAACTTCTGTGACACCACTTGGCACACAAACCATGACGTAAGGCTTCCCGTTAGAGTTGCCCAGCGTCTTTTGAATAAAGTACTTCATCATTGCAACGGTGGTATCGTAATCAGCGATTACCCCGTCCTTCATTGGTCGAATCGCAACAATACTTGCTGGAGTCCGGCCGATCATTGCTCTTGCGTCTTCACCGACGGAGACGATTTCACCAGATTTGGTGTTGCGCGCAACTACGGATGGTTCACGTAAGACGATACCCTTACCGTCGACGTAAACGATCGTGTTGGCCGTCCCAAGGTCGATGCCAATGTTTTTCGTTCCTAATCCGAACAATCTGTTTCATCCCTTCATTTGGCCACAATCCCACGTTGGATTGTTTGGTAATTTGCTAGGTGTTATTATACCATACCTCTTAAATTTAATAACTACTTGCCAGAAAAAGCATACCTAATTTATAGGGGGTTCGGCAAGCTTTTATTTGAAATTTAGTGGAATTTAATATTTTCCCCGGTTTTAGTCGGCTGGATCCTTGAAAAAGTGGCGGACATCCGAGATAAAATACAGGACCCGGTGATCAAAAAGAGGTCGTCTGCCGAAATTTGTTGCAGAATCTGCCCAATGGCGAGTTGCCAGTTGGGGATCACTTCGATGCGGTCGTCGGTTGCGTATTTCGCCGCTAGTTCATCTGGATCTGTTACTTGGCGAGTTGCTGGTCCTTCAAACGTGGTCAATACGATGTGCAAATGTGGCACCGTCCGTAATGTCGCTAGCATCTGATCATGCTGCTTGTCGGCAAGCACCGCAAACAACACGTAGATGTCGCGGCCTGCAAACCGTTTTTTCAGCAACGTCGTGAGTTCCTCGACGGCCGGTTCATTATGAGCACCATCTAAAACGATCAATGGGTCTTGATTGACGGGTTCAAACCGCCCCGCCCAAACCGTGTTCGCCATTGCCGCTTTAATTTCGCGTTCAGTCGCCCTAAACGGATGGGTGGCAAGGTAGAGGTCAAACGCCGCCAATGCACAGCTGGCATTATCGACCTGATAGTCGCCTAATAGCTGGATTGAAATCCCCCGATGCCGGCTATTAGCCGTGGCTAGGTCAAAGGTTTCTTGCCAGCCAGCTTCTGATCGAATCTTGGTCTTAATTTCGCGTCCAACTCGGTATAACTGACTGTGGTGAGCTTCAGCAGTCGCTTCAATCACTGCCATCGCTTCTTCAGGCAAGCGCCCAGCAACTACTGGCACTCCATCCTTGATGATGCCTGCCTTTTGGCCAGCAATTTCAGTGAGCGTATTTCCCAGCAATTTCATGTGATCATAACCAATCGTCGTAATCACCGAAACAGCTGGTGTAAAGACGTTGGTCGAATCAAGGATACCACCGATGCCCACTTCAATCACCGCAACGTCAACATGGTCTTTAAAATACAAGAACATCATCGCGGTGATAATCTCAAACTCCGTTGGCCCACCTTCTGGATAGTTGGCATCCAGATCAGCGATAACCGGTTCAACGGTCTGAACTAACTCGACCAAGTCATCATCACTAATCGGCTGACCGTCAACCGAGATGCGCTCGTTAAATCGAACTAAAAACGGCGATGTAAACGTTCCAACTGTTTGACCAGTCGCCATCAACAGCTCACGCAAAAAGGCCACCGTAGACCCCTTCCCGTTCGTCCCAGCGACGTGAATCGCCGTGACGTCTTGCTGAGGATTATCTAGTCGGTCCAAAAACGCCTTCATCCGGTTTAAATGGTCACTCTTCTTAAACTTCGTCCGTCCATGAATGAACGCTAATGCTTCATCGTAAGTCGTTATCATGATTGGTTGATCTCCTGTAATTGTTTATCTCTTATTTTAACCATCGACTATGTTGTATTGCAACTGACGCTTGTGTCCAGCGTAAGCATGTATAGTTTGTGAAATTCAGTGATTCTGGTTCTCTATAGTGGGAAGATACCGCGGG
>NZ_BBAD01000034.1 GCF_001311075.1 Secundilactobacillus similis DSM 23365 = JCM 2765 | reverse complement strand
TCCATGATTAACGCACCAACGAAGCCAATTTTCACAAACTTCGCACGCTGTCGCTGGACACAAACGTCAGTATCAAAGATTCAACGTCTCATAAAACGGTGCCAGTTCCGCAAACGTCTGCAACAACGTTGCCCGTAATTGATCCGGGTCATCAAAGATTGGATCATTTTTGAACCACTGACGGCCAACCAAAAAGTCGGCCTGTTTAACCGTTTGGTAATGTTCCAGCTGCTTTTCAAGGTTGCGCAACGTTAAGTCGGCCGCCGGTTTAGCCATATGGTTCTGGCTAATTTCATAAGTTGCCCCCAACGTCGTAAACTGTGGTAACATTCCCGCTAGCACTGGCGTTAACCGTTGGCGTTCCTTGGCTTCGGCCAAAACAGCTAACCAGATAAATAACCGGTCATCCCAGAACCCCAGCATGATGTGCGGTGCCATCTTATACCCTCTTGGATTGCCACTAAACGCGATCCAGGTATTCATTGGCGGATTCTTGAATCGCCGTAAATGCTTGGCAACGTGCCCGTAAACCGGCTTCGTTTGGCCCATCGTTTCAATAATTGCTGGCGCTAACGCCTCAAATTTCGGGTCGATCACCGACCGAACCTTGGCCAACCGCCCAGCCAGTGTTAGGTCATCAAACACCGCAAAGTCTTCTTGATTAAACATCTTAACCCACCTCATTCAACTTTTCTCTACCCATATGTTAAACTGAGTTAAGCTTAAAAGAAAGGATGTTCTGCAATGCCTGACAAAGATCAATTATCGTCTCATCTTGACAATGCCATGTATGGCCCCCAGTTACTCCATCCGGACGAACAACGCCACTACTTAGGCACTTTCCGGGAACGTGTGTCGCTGCTGATGACCTTCGAACAGGTTGCAGCGCAAGAATATCTCACTGCTTTCCAACGTGAATTGGCGGCGAACCCCACCTACCAAGTTATTTTTAACGGTCACGTTGGTCAGGGCAACCTGCGCGCCTATATTCGACTTGCAGCGCAGTCTAATACTGCATTTACCATTGTCCAAGATGATTTCTATGGCAACCAGCCAGCGGATTCCGGTTTGGTCGTGGTCGCCAAAACTGCGATCAACGTTTATCCAATTGCGGTTGCTGAAAAGTATCCAGCTACAGCTGAACCCACTACGTCAACTGCTGATAAACCTAATTGGCGCACAAAATTCAAACAGTTTTTTGGTCAATAACGAACTAATTTAGAGAAAGAAGTCAAACTATGCCACAACCACTTGCCTATCGCATGCGCCCGCAACGGATCGAAGACGTTGTGGGTCAGCAACACTTAGTGGGACCCGGCAAAATCATCGCCCGAATGGTTCAAGCTAAGATGCTGTCCTCGATGATTCTTTACGGACCACCTGGTACTGGGAAAACGAGTATCGCCAGTGCTATTGCGGGGTCGACCAAGTACGCTTTTCGAAAACTAAACGCCGCCACCGACTCTAAGAAGGATCTTCAGGTCGTCGCCGAAGAAGCCAAAATGAGTGGGACGGTCATTTTATTGTTGGACGAGATCCACCGGCTGGATAAAACCAAACAGGATTTTCTTCTCCCCCACCTTGAGAACGGTCGCATCATTTTGATTGGTGCGACTACTGAAAATCCCTATATGAGTATCAACCCGGCCATTCGTAGTCGGACTCAAATTTTTGAGGTTAAGCCCCTCACTGCCGATGACATCAAAACGGCGATTGAACGGGCACTGACGGACACGACTAACGGATTAGGCGATACCGATATCAAGCTCGAATCCGCCGCGGAAACCTTCCTGACAACGGCCACCAACGGTGATCTCCGTAGTGCGTTGAATGGGCTCGAACTCGCCGCCAAATCAACTAACCCCGATGCCAATGGCACCATTAATTTAACGTTGCCGATCATTGAAGAATGCGTTCAAAAAAAAGCGTTTAGCCATGACAAAGACGGCGATGCCCACTACGATGTCATCTCGGCATTTCAAAAATCCATTCGAGGCAGCGACACCGATGCAGCGCTTCACTACCTCGCCCGGCTCGTTACCGCTGGTGACTTGCCTTCGATTGCCCGCCGACTGACGGTGATTGCCTATGAAGATATCGGGTTAGCGAATCCGCCAGCCTGTGCTCGCGTCGTTGAATCCGTCACCGCTGCACAACGACTGGGTTTCCCAGAAGCGCGAATTCCACTGGCGGATGCCGTGATCGAACTATGCCTATCACCTAAGTCGAATTCAGGTATGATGGCTATCGACGCTGCCATGGCCGACATCGCTAAAGGCACTATGGTGACATTCCTGCTCATTTGAAGGATGCGCACTACAAAGGGGCAGCGGGTCTTGGCCATGGCGTCGGGTACGCCTACCCCCACAACTTTAAAAACGATTGGGTCAAACAGCAATATCTGCCTGATAAGATCAAAGACGCGCAATACTACGTGCCCAAACAAAACGGTAAATTTGAAACTGCATTGGGCCAGCAATATGACCGCCTTCGTTCAGCGCAACATCAAAACAAGCATTAGTCCCAGTTCTAATCGCACGTTGCTTGAAAAATTCAATGCCCTATGCTAAGATTAACTCGAGTTCTAGGGTGTGCGCGTTGCCCACATACGTGTTTGCCGAACAATTATTGTTACATTGGGACTTGGGATAACTCTGTTGGATAACAGGCCTTTTCACTTGGTAGTTTGAAGGCAGATATACCCGTCCCACCTGCTTTTTGAGCGGGCCAAAACCTATCGGGCAAATTAACGGCACTATTAGATCTTTCAAAACGGCAACGTTTTGAGAGCTGGCTTACACCTTGTGAGTCAGCTTTTTTTATATTGAAAATGAGTTAGCGCGGAGCCTTCCGCCCTACTGGAGGTATTTTGTTTTGGTAATCAACATTTTAATGGTCATCTTTGTTTGTCTCGCCCTCTTTGTCGGCGGGTTCTTCCTGCGTCACCTACACAAACCGTTCCTCGTTTTTCACCCCGAAAGCAACCCGAACCTCTCAGGCGTTGTTAAATTCAGTGGTGTCTCCCTGATCATCGCCGGCTTAATTGCCGCAGCGGCAACGATTTCTCAAAATGATATCTTTATTTCAATCAGCTTATTGATCGTTGTTCTTGACGTGGTCGGGATCCAGCTCATGTTGATCACCTTCTTCCCAAAGAGCCCGAAAAAATAAACTTGTAACCGGATTCGCCTTTTACTTTTTATTTTGCTGAAAATAACGTAAAATAGAGGTAACAAGTAGAGAGAGGTGAGTCATTATGCTACAACAATACAATCACATCTTAGTTCCCGTTGATGGATCATACGAAGCAGAACTAGCCTTTGAGAAAGCGGTTGCCGTTGCCAAACGAAACGACGCCGATTTACACTTAGTTCACGTTGTGGATACCCGGGCCTTCCAAAACATCTCGAGTTTCGATACAACGATGGTTGAAGAAGTGACCGATACGGCCAAGAAGACTTTGGACAAGTACATTCAACAAGCTAAAGACGATGGGGTTACCAGCGTTGACTACTCGATTGAATACGGTGCACCCAAGACCATCATTGCGCGCGATATGCCTAAAAAGCTCGATATCGACCTCATTATGATCGGTGCAACTGGCTTAAACGCCGTTGAACGTCTCTTGATCGGGTCAGTTACCGAATACGTTACCCGGACCGCCGTTTGCGACGTCCTCGTTGTTCGGACCGATCTTCAAAACAAGCCAGCTAAACAACCGGCTAAACGAGATTAATCTTTAATTTTTGAATTATTTTAGCGTTAATTAGTGATGAAAAGCCTCACTGCGATTATTC
The DNA here is from genome assembly GCF_001311075.1 of Secundilactobacillus similis DSM 23365 = JCM 2765. GTDB lineage: Bacteria > Bacillota > Bacilli > Lactobacillales > Lactobacillaceae > Secundilactobacillus > Secundilactobacillus similis. Next base: position 28,601 of record NZ_BBAD01000034.1, on the reverse strand, counting down.
GTAGTGAGGCTTTTTTGTGCTGTTGTTTGCTTACGTTTGTGTCCAGCGTAAGTGTGCGGAGCGAGACGGGTTGAGAGCAGTGTGCAAGGCGACATCGGTGAAGGCGCCCGGGTCTGGCGGGTTTACCGATGTCGCCTTGCATGCAGCTCTCAGTCTCGCGCAGCACCATTCGGCGTGGTGGCCAGAAAGCGCGTGGTTGACAAGTTTTTACAATGACAGGAACCCTGGAAATAACAGTTTAAGTGGCGCCGAATTTTGTAGCCTGAAAGTGCTGGTTTTCATGCGGCTTTGGCGAGCGAAGCGACGACAAACAGCCTTCACCCAAAATCCAACCAACCCTTACGCTGGACACAAACGACAACAAAAAAGCAGCCCACAACACATGCTGCAAGCTGCTCAACAATATCCAATTATGGTACTACTTCAAACCCAGTATCCGGCCGAACACCAGCAACTTCATCATGCCGAAAACAGGACTGCAAATGATCGTTCACCATCCCAGAAGCCTGCAATAACGCATAGCAGGTCTTCGGTCCGATTCGTTTAAAACCCAGTTGTTTGAGCGTCTGGACCAAATCAGCCACAAACCACCCCGGCTGGAGCACGTCACCCTCACGCAATTGATGATCTAACGGGGTTTGATTAACCTGCTGCCACAATGTTTCGCTTAACTGCCACCCTAAATCATGTAAGCCGGTTAGCACCCGAGCGTTTTCAATCACCGCATCAATCTTAGCCCGATTTCGAATAATCGTCGGATCGGTATAAAGAGCTTTAATTTGCGGCACCGTAAAGTGGGCGATTCGTTCAGCATCAAATTGAGCGAACGCAGCTTTAAGTGCTGGTCGATAACGCAAGATAACCTGCCAGTTCAATCCAGCCTGAAAGACTTCCAGTGCTAAGTTTTCGAATAACTGCCGTTCATCTCGTACCGGCACGCCCCACTCTAAATCGTGATATCTCAATAACTGTGGACTCTTTTCAGCCCACTGACATCGATGACTCATATTGATCAACTCCTTCGTAGGGTTACCTACGACATCGCTAGATCAACTGATTCAAAGCATTTTGTAAAATTGCCCAACTATACCGGTCAATTGACTGGCGATTAACTTGCTGTAGTCGATCGACCCGGTTCGTAATTTGGCCATCCGTTCCCAACACCCGCATCATCTGCATCTCGTGAACCTTGTCCGGCGTCCACGTGAATACCGGTGCCCCAATTGAATGCGCCTGTTTCACCATCGCTTGATTTAACCCAATCACCTGCAGTGAGTAAAAATCAGCGGGTAAGTTATGAATCGAAAAGAGATTGATCGGTAAAATATAGCCGACAATTAAATTGGTATTTTGTTGCTTCAACGCCAAAACTGTCTGATAACTCATCGTATGGATCAGCGCATGTTGCGCAGTTAACCGGTTCCCATACTGAGAAACAAACCGCCGTACCATATCGTTAGAATCTTGTGGCGTGACTTTAATTTCCACCATCACTCGCTGTTGTGCTGCCTTAGCCGCCTTCAAATAGGTTGCCAGCGTTGCTAATTTAGCCGATTTACCATTCACCACGACGTTTTCCTTCGCAAGGTGGGAATAGGTCAACTTTTGGATGCTACGCGACCCAGCGGCCTGTTTAGGCTTAATGCGTTGATCGTGGCTCACAACAAACTGGCCATCCGCAGTTTCTTGAACATCGATCTCAACGAAATTGGGATGATGCTTAACCGTTTGTTGAAGTGCCGCAATCGAATTTGGCACACCGTTATGACCAACCACACCGCGATGAGCAACCGTAACCGCTGGCGCTGCAACGCCCCCAACGTTAAAGGCCTGAAAGCTAAACATTGCGATCAGCAACACCACTAACCCAGTTGGAAACCACGCCATCGTATGCAACGCGTCATCGCTATCGTCAAAATGCGGTAAAAATGCAGGCTGGTCAAGCGCCTCCCACACCAAGGCAAACAAAAGGCCGCTCAAAATGACAAGCGATAATGCCACAAGGATAATCATCAAAATTAACCCCACCACGTGATTAACGGTGTGCGACAGTGAAAGTGCAATTGCCCGATACCCCCACACAACTAACCGATCAATAATCACCAATGGCAGCCACAAGCTTAAAAATGGTCGCCAAAAACGTCCCAGTAACTGCCACCACTTAACGGTTGAGACAGTGCAAAAATGACGCACAAGTTGGCGCAAGACCGCCATAAAGCCAATAACAATGCCAATATAGACAATGATCAAGCCAACCGCAACGATTCGACGTTGCAACACAATGAAATCAACCAGACTAGTCGGCAGCGTGAAAAGGTTAAGAATCGTAGCTGAAAACCCAGCAGCCCCAAAAGGTAACCAAACGAGGATCAAAAGAAATTCCATCCCAAATAACATCGGCCAAAGCCGCTTAAATCGTTGCCAAGCATTTAAAATTAATAAATCAGTTTGATTTAACGTCGCTTGGTCCACAGATAATGCGGTTAACACCAACGTTAATTCAAACGGTAACCCAATCAAAAACAGCCCAGCTAAAACCAATTTTACACCAGCCAAACCGCTGTTGAGCATCATCGTTTGTAGTGACACCAATACCGCTAATAGGACGAGCCAGCCTAAGTTGACGGCTCTAATTTTTAATAATTGATAACTTGTCTGGAATAATCGTCGATAATAATTAATTTGCCTCATCTTCCCCTCGCTCATCACGAACATTGCCTTTCAGTGTCAGATCAAGTCGCCAAAATGATAAAAAGACGAGTCACCATTCCGGTCACCCATCCCTTATCATTACGCTAAAAAGTCAATTACGGACGTTAAATACTGCATGATTTTTCGGTTAAAATCGTGCCGGATGATCATCGCTTCAATCAACCGTCCCCGATTATAGATGCGGTTCCAGCCAGACTGACTCTCTTCCGATTGAATCACGACGAGCTGTTGCCGCCACCGTTTCAACTGAGTTAATAAGTAGTCAGCGTAGAGTTGATTTTTGTTTGTGATTCGAGCAAGGTACCCAGCCAGCCGCTGTGGTTCGCCAAAAATCAGTGCGCCATTCAGTTTCTTATAGCGTTCGATCAACAAAGCCATTAAAAAGAGCTTGTCCGCTCGCGTTAAGCGGTCACGTTCAGATAACTCGTCTAGCAAATTGCCGATGTGCGTATAGGTGTGTGCCCAACCGTTTTGACCAATAAAGCCGCGGGTATCCGTTTCTAAGAGGATGTACAGTGCTAATTGATCCACAACCTGGTTGACCAACTCATCCGTCAAGAAGTGATACCCAGCCCGGTCGGCGTAAAGCAACACCGATAAGAGGAGCACCGCAAATGATCGACGGTAAACGGCGTCATTTTCAGGTTCTAAAATGTGCGCAAAGAGGACCGTATCACCCAATAAGTAGCGTACCAGCACCAACATCTGCGAATTAGACAGTAATCGCTGCTGAATCAGGTCGTTAAAGAGAAAGTACACCCCTTTATCCCGAATCCGGGCATCAGTTGAGCCAATGTGTTGCACCAGCTTCATGACGTCAGCATCCTGAACGTTTTGCAACGTTTCATCTTGAATCTGCCCGTTTAGCTGTAACAGCAGTGCTCGAATACCATCATCGTCATCCGGTAAGTTGACCGCCGTGGCAGGTTCAGTCGGTACTGAATCCAACAACTGCTCAAAGCGTTGCCCTAACGACTGGTACCGTTTGCCAGCGTTCACTTCTTCTCGTAGCGTGACTAACTGCGCTCTTAATTCATCGATTTGATTATCTACATTCACTCAAATTCGCTCCGTTTCCCAAACTATTAGTCTTATTCTAGCATGATTAGACCGGTGAGAGAAGCGGTATGACCGAACTCACCGTTACCTCACGCCATTTTAACCTTTAAAGTTCAAAAGGCCCCTTAATGCCAACCGACCGACACCAAGAGACCCTTCTCGATTTTAAATTACCGCGGGATTCGAAGCCGAAGCGTTAACCGATACGCGATGGCTAACATGACGATCGTATAGATACTCCCCGAAATCATCGGCGCATACGCAATCATGTGACCTAGCTTTAAGTCTGGTTGCGCACCAACCATTAATAATAGCAGGTTCCCCAACCATGTGAGTTTAAGGCTACTTTGCTGATTCAACAACACCAACACAAAGAGCAAAATAATCATCAAAATTGGCACGGCAACGATCATAATAATTTGACCACGCCGCTAAACTGCCCTAAAACGCCACCGATCACCATACCCGTTACCGCGACACACGCAATGAAAAGTAACGTAATCAGCAAGACCGATAAAATATCCGCAACCGAATTTCCAAAGTAGTGACCATACAGACTCGAAAATCCCATCAAGTAAGGTCCGTTTGGCGTCAACCACGCCTGAAACACGGCCCCATAAATCAAGTTAATGGCTTCTCCCGCCAAAATAATCACGCCCAAAGCGGCAACCTTGGTTTTAAAATACGTCCGCCGACCAATCCCGTTTTGAATAAACAGCTTAAAGCCATCGTAGGTAATCGCACCCGACACGAACACAAACAACCCTAAGACCATTGACGTTAACTCAGATGGGAGGTAATCGGTGAACGAATAAACGTGGGCTTGTCCTAACAGGACGGATAACACAAACGGAAGTACCGCTATCAGGCAAAACGCCCAGAGATAGGTCCACCCCAACTGCTTAAAGTAGTTTTTTAACTGGTACGTAAACGCAACCTTTCCTCTCACTGGTTAACGACCTCCTGACTAGTTAAATAGATGAAGAGTTTTTGCAGGTCAAGGTGACTGATCGAAACCGTGTCTGGAATCTCACGTTGCTCATTAAGCTCACCATAGATGTAATCAACTCGCAATTTGCCCAGCGCTTCGTGACCAATCACGTTTAGGCCCGCCGTGTACGTCTGCACATCAGCAACCGGTCCCGTCACAGCAAGACCTAATTGACTAAGATGTTCAGCCGTATCGTTCACCGTCAGCTGACCGTTCTCTAGCACCAGCACCTGCTCCACCAAGTTGGCGATTTCTTCAATCAAATGTGTTGAAATCACAAACGTCCGGGGCCGCTCCGCATAGGTCTCCATTAAGAGACTATAGAACAGCTCCCGATGGTTGGCATCTAACCCCAAAGTCGGTTCATCTAAAAACACGTAGTCAACATCAACAGCCAGTGCAACGATCAACTTCAAAATTGACCGGTAACCCGTTGACAACTTATTAAACCGGGTTTTAGTGTTCAATCCAAATTCATTCACCATCCGGTCAGCAAAGTCAAAATCGAAGCCTTGATACAACGCCGCGGTCGTCTTAAACACTTCATCAACCCGCATCCGTGGTGGATAAAGGTTGACTTCACTCATCAGGTACAACCGGTTCAACACCTGATCATTATTACTGATTGGCTGGCCCTCAATCGTCACCGTCCCCGCCGTTTGAGGGATCCGGTTCGCAATAATGTTAAACAGCGTACTCTTACCGGCGCCGTTACGACCCAGTAGCGCGTAAATCGTTTCCGGCTTTAAGGTCAGGTTGATCCCATCTAAAACCGATTTTTGACCAAACCGTTTCTTTAACTGTTGAATCTCAATTGGTTTCACGATTGACTAAACCCCCTCTTCACCATGTCGATAATCGCTGTCTCGGTTAGCGTCAGTTTCTTGGCTTCGTTCACTAAATTAACGACGTAATCGTGATAAAATTCCGTCTGGCGTTTCTCACGAATCTTTTCAGGCGCGCCGCTCGTCACAAACATCCCGAGCCCACGCTTTTTTTCTAAAAATCCCGCCGTCACCAAAATATTCATGCCTTTCAGCACCGTGGCCGGATTAATGTGGAACTGTTTGGAAATTTCCGTTGTAGATGGTACCTGTTCACCCTCTTGAAAGCTCTGTAAGAAAATGGCTTCTTCGATCTGTTCAGCAACCTGGAGATACAACGGTTCAGTACTATCAAAATTAAACTGCATTTTGCACCACCCGATCTCTCACTTTACCCGGTTTTACTGTCAGTTAGCGTTAACGGTCGATTTTAACCTTTGGTAACACAATATGCTCGTACAGTAAAACGGTAATTACATAGTAAATCATATACAACAGACCGAAGATTGTAAATGGTAACCAGAGCTGATCGTACGGATCGACCATTAATAGTTTGAACATCTGCAGGCCAAATAACACATGAACGACCCCAACGATGGCTGGCAAAATGAACAGAACGAAGATTTCCTTGACAATCGACCGCCGTAAAACGGATTGCCGCGTCCCAATCTTATTGAGCATCTGGTAACGAATTTGATCACTCGCTGCCCCACTTAAAATCTTGAACATTAAGCAACTGGCTAACATTGCGAGAAAGGCAATGCCGAGGAAGAAGCCCATAAATTCAAAACCGCCGAAGAAAGTGATACCCATAACTAACGTGCTGTAACTTCCGGGAAGGTCCATTACGGACTTGATCCCCGCATTAGCGACCAATTTCTTAAGGGCTGGTTGGCTGGTCTTTAGGTCCTTCACTCGGAACACCGTTAATTGGTGGTTTACGCCAGCGATTTGCTTAAACTTGGCCGCTGAGACGACCTTGGCGATTTTTTGCCGTTGGGTCCCTGATTGAAGCATGTTCAGTGGACTTGGATCTCGTTGCAAGTCAGTAACCGCAATTCCGCTGAACTTAGGTGTTTTCAGTGCCTGTCGATTATCTGAGGCACCACCAATATCATTTAAGCCCTTGTTCGTTTGAATTGGCGTTTGTTTTAACTGTTCAGCATCGTAGTAAACCGTCGTTTTGGTTTCTTTTTGATCGTATTTAGCCTTCGTTTTCAAATTCAATTGATCAATTGATTGTTGTGTCTTGACACTCGGATCAACGAACGCCGCCGTGTAAGCTGAGTTGGCATTAGCCATCATGTACACTTGCCGGTTCATCCCGATCCCCACTGTAATGGCACCTAACGCCAACGCAAACAGGATCGAAACAATTGATAGAATCTTCGTGTAATTGCGAATCCGGAAACTCAATTGGGCCAGCGTAAAGTTCCCCAGCCCCTTGGTTGCCCAAGAAGTCCGCTTCAATAACACCACTAACCAAACGAAAATCGCGTTGAAAAGGAAGTACGTCCCTAACACGATGGTCACTAACGCTAACGGAATTGCTAATAACTGTAGCGTTCTCAGATGGCTCATCGCGTAGTAACCAACTGCCAACAACCCTAAACCAACGATCACTTGAAGTAACTGGCTGACGGGTTTTAACTTTGGTCGGTTTGGTTGACTATCGCCGTGTAACAGTGACAGCACCGGCGTCTTCGTTAACGAGATTCGGTTGATGATTCCGGCAATGAAGAACAACACGACGTACAGCACAATGGTCGTTACAAATGCTGGCATGTAAAAGGCCGCAAAATGCTGCAACTGGGTCTGCAATAACTTAGTCATCAAAAATGGCCCTAAGACCCCGGTCAGCGCACAACCCACAATCGCACCGATCACGCTGGCAATCGTCCCGATCACCATCGTTTCAACTAAAATCAATTGACCGATTTTCGACTGTTTAGCGCCCAGCATCATGAACAACCCATAGTCATGCCGCCGCATACTCATTAAAAACGAGTTGGCGTAGAAAATATACACTAACGTAATAATCGTCAGCAACACGGCCCCAAATTGGAAAATAAATTGGGCCCCGGTCACCTGCGCATTGGCCTTCAAAAAACTCTGATTCGTGGCTAATGCTTCAAACATGTAAAAAATCGCACTCGAGATCACTAATCCAAAGAAGAGGACCACGTAATCTTTTAACCGGCTCTTGATCCCGGTAAATGCTAATTTGTTCAGCAAAATGATCCCTCCTATTGGAACGTGCCTAACGTGTCTAAGATTGATTGATAGAATGCTTGCCGTGATTGCTCACCGCGAACCAGCTCTTGACCAATTTGCCCGTCTTTGATAAACAAAATTCGTTGGCAATAACTGGCTGAGAACGGATCGTGGGTCACCAATAGTACGGGAACGTGCTGTTCTTGGTTAACTTCGGTTAGCATCTCAAGTAAGTCCCGAGCACTCCCAGAATCCAAAGCCCCGGTTGGTTCATCACCGAACAGAATTGCTGGTTCTGACACCAACGCCCGAGCAGCGGCAACCCGTTGTTTTTGTCCACCGGAGATTTCCGTTGGATATTTGTCTAAAATCGCTTCAATCGATAACTGACTTGCAACTTGGTCAACCTTAGGCTTAATCTTCTTGGCGCTGACGTTTTGTAATGACAGCGGCAACGCGATGTTTTCGGCATTCGTCAAATTCTCGAGTAGGTTAAAATCTTGGAAAATAAAGCCAACTTGATGCGCCCGAAAATCAGCAACTTGGTTGCCCTTCAGGTTAGCGACGTTTTGCTGGTTGATCAAGACTTCGCCACTGGTTGGTTGGTCCAACGTTGCTAGGATGTTAAGTAACGTGGTTTTCCCGGAACCAGAAGCCCCCATGATCCCCACAAACTCACCTGGGGCCACTTCAAAGGTAATCCCCTTTAACGCTTCATACTGCTTCTCACCAGGCTTACCATACGTCTTACGCAACGCTTTAACTGAAACAATTGGTGCCGTCATAATTGTATCCTCCATTTAGTTACTCACTTGGTTAATTACTTATGTAACTAACTATAAGGGTAGCGGTTTGAATTGTCAACATCCAGTTAAAAATTTACTCACGCTTGTGTCCAGCGTAAGCATTCTTAGTTTGTGAAGTACAGTGATTCTGGTTTTATATAGTGGGAAGATGCCGCGGGAGACTCCGGCGCTATGCGGGGACTGGAACGCAGTGGCCAGCCTACGAGCTAGGAATGGGCAAAAACCGCCCATGCCGGATCTCTCCGGACTGGCGTATGACTAAAGCACTCGCACCCCGAACCCCACGGGGCACGACTGCTTAAGTCATACCGGCACTGCTGAGCCCCGCGCGCCTCCGCCTCCCGCTACATGGTGCGCTGTTGGCAACCAGAACCGCTGACTGTCACATTCTGAAGCTGACGAAACTGTGTGATAGCAACGTTAGACAATTACTTGACAACTGCAGAAAGGATTGTAATTAATGTTCATTAAGCGTAATGAATCAACGATTACGGGACGCTGGTCTTCATCAGATGGACGTCACGTTCATGCTGATTCGACGAGATAACATTACCGTTCAACGCGTTTTGAGATGTTCTGCGATAGTGCCGAATTGCGCAATGTGAGATGCAGGTAAGCGACTAGGTGTATGCTGTGTCGCGATAATTGGTGGTTGTTGATGGTCTTCCAACAACCGCCAATTATCGGGGACAAATGTAAGACTCGCACGGGGCTTGGCGAGGCTTACATTTGAGGTCTGAGACCGCTCTTCGGCTCAGACCGGCCCCACAGCAGGAACCTAGTCGCTTACCGGAATCGCCAGTTCACACAAATCTCACTTCACAAACTAAACACAAGAATGCTTACGCTGGACACAAACGACAACAAAAAACACCGCAGATCCTAGATCAGAATCTGCGGCGTTCATATTTATTTAAGCTTATTTGTAACTCTTAGCAGGCAATACGGCACCCTTGTAGTGGTTGTAGATCCACTTTTGTGTGCTCTTAGATTGCAAAGCCTTCATCAACTTCTTGATGGCTGGCTTCTTTTGGTCGCCCTTACGTACAGCAACGATGTTGACGTATGGTGAGGTCGACTTTTCAGTCACGATGGCATCCTTACGAGGATCCAAACCTGATTGAACGGCGTAGTTGGCGTTGATGAAGACCACATCGCCTTCACCGTTCTTGTAGATACTTGGCATCAATTTTGGTTCGTAACTGTGCTTGAACTTCAAGTGCTTAGGGTTTGAAGTGACATCAGCGAAGGTTGCAGTAGTGATATCAATGCCCTTCTTGATCTTGATCAAACCGGCATCTTTCAAGATCGTCAATACCCGACCGTAATCAGAAACGTTTGAACTAACCAGAATAGTTGCGCCATCCTTAACGTCCTTCAAGTTCTTAACTTTCTTGGAGTAGGCTGAAATTGGTTCCAAGTGAACGCCACCGGCGCTAACCAAACTCCCCTTGTTTTCCTTGTTCCATTCAGCTAAGAATGGGATGTGTTGGAAGTAGTTGGCATCCAATTCCTTAGCAGCTAAAGCCTTGTTAGGCATTACGTAGTCTTGGAATACCTTGACCTTTAAGTTAACGCCTTCCTTTTTCAATTGTGGTTGCACGTGCTTCAAGATTTCAGCATGAGGAACTGCTGAAGCCCCAACGGTGATCGTAGTTGTCTTAGAACCACTTGACTTGCTGTTACCACAGGCACCCAATACAACGGCCGTCGCAGCGACGCCCAAAATCCCTAATAATTTTTTCGAAAATTTCATAGCTAATTCCTCCCACAGAATAGTGTTGAACAATTTTATAGCGTTCGCTTGTCGATTCGGCGAACGAGAAAATCCCCAATGAATTGAAAGGCAAACACAATAATCACGATGATAATGGTTGCCACTAACACGATGGTATTGTTACTTGCTTGGAAACCGTCAATGTAAGCGAGGTTCCCTAACCCACCGGCACCGATCGCACCAGCCATTGCAGTGTAACCGATCAGTGAAATCGTTGTGACGGTTGCGCCGGAAACCAATGCCGGCATGCTTTCGGGTAATAACACCTTGTAAACGATCTGCCACTTCGTTGCACCCATTGAATCGGCGGCTTCAATCACACCATGATCAATTTCATGGAACGCAATTTCAACCATCCGGGCGTAAAATGGTGCGGCGGAAACAACCAACGACGGCAGTGCGGCAGTCGGTCCAATAATCGTGCCAACCAGTCCTTTGGTGATCGGCAATAATAGCATGATCAAGATGATAAATGGAATTGACCGGAACACGTTGACTAAGAATGAGACGACCCAGTTCAATGCCCGGACACCCGCACTATGGTTACCAGTAGTTTCAAATAGCAACAACCCAAGTAATAACCCTAAGATGGCAACCATGATCATGGAGACAATGGTCATCCAAATGGTTTCCCAAGTGGCGGCCCCCATGGCACCCCAGTCAACCGTCTTAAACGCAAAGTATGAACCATTAGTCATGGTGGATCACCTCCGTTTCGACCCGCATCTTCTTCAGTAATTCGGTGGCGCCAGTTAAACTATCGGCGTCCCCAATTAATTGCAGATACAGCGTCCCAATAGCGCCCTCTTGCGTTTGGTGAATACTTCCTTCAATGATGCTAACTTGAAGTTCTGGGTATTGATGAATAATTTCTGACACGATTGGCAACTTAGCTTGATCGCCATGGAAGACCAATTGAATGATCATCCCGTTTGGATAGCTCTTGATCAAGTCATCCACGATGATGTTGGTATCCGTCAACGATGGGTCAACTTCTTCGTTCACGAAGCGCTTCGTAATCTCTTGCTTAGGATTCCGGAAGACTTCAAATACGGTTCCTTGTTCAACAACTTGGCCAGCTTCCATGACGGCAACGTGATCACAAATTTTGCGAATCGCGTGCATTTCATGAGTGATCAAGACGATACTCAAGTTCAAGCGCTTATTGATTTCGAGCAACAAGTCGAGCACTTCATCCGTAGTTTGCGGATCCAAGGCACTCGTGGCTTCATCTGAAATCAAAATTTCGGGATCATTGGCCAACGCCCGGGCAACCCCAACCCGTTGCTTTTGACCACCTGAAAGTTCTGATGGGTAAGCGTGTTCCCGGCCCTTCAGTCCAACCAGTTCAACTAAGTTCTGCGCTTTTTCAAGCCGTTCCTTGCGTGGTACCCCCGCAACTTCCAGCGGAAACATGATGTTTTGAATCACGGTCCGTGACCACAATAGGTTGAAGTGTTGGAAAATCATGCCAATTTTTTGGCGCTTTTGTCGAAGTGCCGACCCACTCAAGGTCGACATCTTATCGCCGTTAATATCAATTTCACCAGTCGTTGGTGTTTCTAGGCCGTTGAGCATCCGCACCAAGGTACTTTTCCCGGCGCCAGAGTAACCCACGATACCGTAAATTTCACCATCCTCAATGGTGAGGTTCACATCGGAAACGGCGGTTAAATCGCCTTCCTTCGTGTTAAACGTCTTCGTCACGTCTTTAAATTCAATCACGGTAAGTTGCCCCCTTCTTCGTTCGTTTAATAAAATATTAGGCCCGGGTTTTACTTGCTCGTTTCTGTTACCGGGCTGAAACGCGTTCCAAGAAGCAGAGAGTTGCACCTAAGGTACCCCGACCAAAAATCCAGGCCCAAGCTTTTTGGTCGGGGGTACCTTAGGCTCCACTCTCTAACCGCTTCTTTCCACGCTCTTGTATAAAAAAAGCTCCGTCCAATCAAACACTAGGTTTGATTAAGGACGAAGCTTGTCGTGTACCACCTTAAATTCGTTACGGTCTCACAACCGTAACCTCTAAGAGTCAATGAAGACTCAACGCGATATTGGACGTTAGCCAGTCATGGTTTGCCGTAGCTCACCACCACCCGTTAGTACAAGACCATCTTCAATCGTGCGCACCTGTTCCTTTTCAGCCACCGGAACTCTCTGTCGAGGGTCGTTCACATCTACTCATCTTGCCGGAGTATTTTGAATCAATGCCCAAAGTATACCTAGCTCACATGAGAATGTCAAGCGCCGATTAACAGGTAATTTTAATGGAATCCCAATTATGCGGGTTGAACATCAACTAACCAAGCATCCGCTTCGGCTTCGCCGTTCAACGCGTCAAAGTCGTTATCTAATTGTGGGTTCACGGCAACAATCTTGCCACTCACTGGGCTGTCAATGTCGGAAACGGCCTTTTCAGCCTCTACACTCATTAACGTTTTGCCAGCGGTAACTTGATCCCCGACGCTTGGTAAGTTTGCAAACTTGATGCTCCCAAGTTCATCTTGGCCCGCCTTGGTTAAACCAACACGTGTTTTGCCATCGATTTCCTTAGTCCAAAAATAAGTTGCTTCATTCATACCTTTCACCTCATACCAATTATTTGACTCCGTTATTCGAAGTCATCGTTACGACTAAACATGTAACTCTTATAATGATAACGCATCGACATGATTAAGCCAATCCCAATCATGTTCCCAATTAGGGCGGACCCCCCTTGACTCACAAATGGTAAGGGAATCCCGGTCAGTGGTAGCAAGCCAATATTCATGCCAATATTTTCAAAGGTATGGAACAAAATCATCATGATAATTCCAGTTGAAATATAGGCGTAAAAGACGTTCTTGGTATCAAACGTCACCCGAATCATTTGGTAAATCAGCAGTAAGTACAACAGGATCAAGATACAACCACCGATAAAACCAAAGTTTTCGCCAATAACGGAGAAAATCATATCAGATTCACGCACGGGCACGTACACCTTCGAGACGTTAAAGCCGGTCCCGAAGACCCCTCCTGAACCAATTGCCTTCATACTCTGCCAGATTGGTACCCTTGATCAGACGTATTACTTGCCGGGTTCAGCCAGGTATCAATCCGTGAAAATTGGTAAGCTTGAAAGCCGATGTGTTCCAGAATCGTTCGACCCCAAGTTGTTGTCACTAGCGTCAACGCTGTCCCACCGACACCGCCGATAAGGACCACTGCTGGTACGATGATTTTCCACGTGATGCCAGAAATCAGGGCAATCCCACCAACAATGGCGAAGAACACCAGCATCGTCCCAAAGTCATTTTGCAACTTCAATAGTACTGCAACGGGTAACGTCCATAAAATCAACTTGCCCAGCAGCAGCCAATCGGAGTGCAGCGTGTGCTCGAAGAACGTATGGTTATGATCACTCACCACCCGAGCCAGCATCAAAATAAAGGCCGGTTTCATGACCTCAGATGGCTGAAACGTCAGCGGTCCAATCGCAAACCACGATTTAGCCCCAGTAGAGGCGGCGTAGGTTCGACTATAAAAGACCAGCACGGCCGCTAGGAGAAATACCCCCAGCCAGTAAGCAATCGGGGCCACCTTCCAGAGCTGTTCGGAATCAAATTGCATGATCACCAAAATGGCGACCGACCCAATAATGTACCAAACTAACTGAGAAAAAATCAGTGACCACACACTAGTGGCACTAGAATCATGTGAGGCAGCTACGTAAATCGACGCTAACCCGATCAATGCCAGCATCAGGACGCAAAAGATAACCCCGTAATCGATTCGTGATTCACCGTCGTCTGTTTCTCGACGTTCGTTCACATCACGTCCTCCTCTCTTATTCAATTTTATTATAACGGTCACCGCCACGAAGTCATGGCCAAACGAATGGCCTTTAGTGTTTTTTAAACTCCACTCGCGGTGTTAGCCATTAATGGTGTAAATTGTAGGCTTGAATCAGATATTCAACGCCTTCATCTTGTGACTTGACCTTAACTGGTCGGTCATCGCCGACTTGAGCTTCAAAGCCCTTTTCAGTGGTTTGGATCGTACCCACAACTTGATCCTTAATGGAAACTTGGAGGGCATCAGCGCCGTTAAGCGTAATTTCATCAATTGCAACTTCAACTGGTTGTTTTTTCTTGGACATACTTAACTCCTTTAGGTCATTTAATTTAATTAGCAGGTACCAAAATAAAAGTAGTCACCAGGACTACTTCAGGTTCATTTGCCGCCGGTACTCCGCTTCAGCCTGCTTATTACGTCGTAGGCTAAAGTGGTCGGGTACTGGATCATACCCACCCCGGACGAACGGGTTACACCGAATAATGCGCGCAACCCCCATTAACGTCCCCTTCACAGCGCCATGTTTTTCTAACGCGATCAGGGTATATCGTGAACACGTTGGCGAATAGCGACACGATGGTGGAAATAACGGTGAGATCCATCGTTGATATCCGCGAACGAGCATCATTAATAATTGTTTCAAATTTAAATTCCTTTAGTCTCGCCGGTTCCGCTTTTTAGAAGTAGCGTCCATGTGTTCGAGTAAGATCCCGGCACCCTTAGCCACGTTCTCTAGCGGACTTTCAGCAATCATGACGGGCACTTTTAACTGTTCGATGAAGAGCTTATCAATGCCCCGGAGGAGTGCGCCCCCACCAGTAAGCATGATCCCGCGATCAATAATATCGGAAGCCAATTCAGGAGGAACCGTTTCAAGCACTTCTTTAGCTGCTGCAACGATTTGAACCATAATGGCCCCAATTGCAGGTTGAATCTCAGCAGCTGTAATTTCAATTGACCGAGGCATCCCGGTGACTGAGTCACGGCCCCGAACTTCCATACTATCGGTATCGTTTTCTTCGAGATAGGCGGAACCAATCTTGATTTTGATGGTTTCAGCCGTGCGTTCACCAACTTGGAGGTTATGTTCCGTCTTCAAGTAATTGATGATGTTGACGTTCAGTTCGTCACCGGCTACCCGGACTGACTTGCTGGCGACAATGTCACCTAATGATAAGACGGCAATGTCACTCGTCCCACCACCAATATCGATCACCATGTTCCCGCGAGGTTTGAAGATATCCATCCCCGCGCCAACAGCAGCCACTTTAGGTTCCTCTTCCAAGTAAACCTTGGCCCCACCGGATTTTTCAGCAGCTTGAATAATCGCCCGCCGTTCAATTTCCGTAATGTTGGTTGGGGCACAGATCATAATGTTCGGCTTAGACAAAAAGCCCTTGACGTTAAGCTTGCTGATAAAATACGACAGCATACTTTCCGTAATATCAAAATCTGAAATAACCCCATCCTTCAATGGTCGGATCGCCCGAATATTACTAGGGGTCCGTCCTACCATCCGGTAAGCCTCTGAACCCACTGCTAATACCTGATTCGTTTTTGTGTCAACTGCGACCACTGACGGCTCATTTAAAACAATACCCTTGCCGACTGCGTAAATTAGAACATTGGCAGTTCCTAAGTCAATACCAATATCTTTAGCCATCCTGCTTCATTCCTCCTGAACTTAATATCTCAACCGCTAATTATACCATATCCCGGGGTTGATAAGTATTTAGATCTGATAAAGAACGCCAGCAAAAAAGTTCGGGCGTGGGCGCCAGAAACGCTGACCACGCTCGAACTTTCAAACTAACGCTGTCGATTAATCATTTGCTTTCGACTTTAAAATAATTTCTTCTTGCTCAGGTACGGAGACCCGTTCAACTTCAGCCCCTAGTGCTTGGAGCTTTTTGTGGAATTGGTAATAACCACGATCAAGGTACTTCAAGTTCGTCACTTGGGTATACCCGTTAGCCACTAAACCAGCCAAGACTAAGGCCGCAGCAGCTCGCAAATCAGTGGCGGCAACTTCAGCACCGTTAAATTCCGTAGGACCGTAAAGGGCAACTGTGCGTCCTTCCACTTTAAAGTTAGCGTTCATCCGCCGTAACTCTTCAAGGTGCATGAAGCGGTTTTCAAACACCGTTTCAGTCAAGGTACTCGTCCCGTTGGCAGCCAACTGCAAGACCGTCATTTGGGGTTGCATATCCGTTGGGAAGCTGGGTGTGGCAACGTTTTAACGTTCGTTGGCTTTAATTCCTTTGGTCCAATGACCCGAACGCCAGCTTCATTTTCAATCACCGTAACGCCCATTTCTTCTAACTTGGAAATGAGGGGCTTGTTGTGTTCTGAAATGGCGTTTTCAACTAAAACGTCACCGTGAGTCAGCGCAGCACCGACCATAAAGGTCCCTGCTTCGATCCGATCTTGAACAACGTAGTGTGACGTGCCGTGTAAAGCAGTAACGCCTTCGATCCGAATCGTTTCCGTTCCGGCGCCGCGAACTTTAGCACCCATCTTGTTTAAGACGTTCGCAAGGTCCACGATTTCAGGTTCCCGAGCAACGTTTTCAATCACCGTCGTCCCGGTGGCCATCGTTGCGGCCATCATGATGTTTTGGGTCGCACCCACACTTGGGAAATCAAGGTAGATGTTAGTCCCAATCAATTCATCCGCCGTTGCTTCAATGTAGCCATCGTGCTGGTTGATCGTTGCACCCAAGCTTCAAAGCCCTTGAGATGCAGATCAACTGGCCGTGAACCAATGGCACAGCCACCAGGCATCGCCACTTGAGCATGACCGTAGCGCGCCAAAAGCGGCCCCATCACAACGATTGATGCTCGCATTTTTGACACGTATTCAAACGGTGCTTGGGTCGATAACTGCTTCGCCGCGTTCAAGCGAACTCGGTTATCAGCTTCGTCAAAATCAACGTCCACGTTTAAGAAACGTAACACGTTATTCATCGTGTAAACGTCAGATAAAATTGGAACGTTCGTTAAGACCATTTCGTCTTCTTGTGCCAGGATCGATGCAGCTAATATTGGTAAGACCGCGTTTTTTGCGCCTTCAATATGTACAGATCCTCTTAATTCATTACCACCATGAACAATAATCTTTTCCACTTGAATTCCCTCCACAGCTCCGGTCATTTAACCAGAAAAATTAAATTCCGGACATTATCAATAAAGTTTAGGAAAAATTCGCTGCAAGTATACCCTACCGTAACTGACAGCATCACAATTAGGACTCGCGCTTGACTAGGATACAGCCGCATTAAATTTTCAATGTGCAATTTTTGAATACTCCAAAAGGCCACGAAAATAAAAACAAAATGACTCACTAACGTCATTAGGGCCTGCGCTCCAATTGTTCGCATAAATTAACTTTCCTTTCTACATTACCAGTAAAATATAGCATACTTTGTTCACAATGTCGCCGATTCTATGTCATTTGTAATATTACGATTTTCATCACTGAATTGACTATCTGCGTTAAACTGGACAGTTGTCTGTTTTCAGTCTGATTTTCAATTATTAGGCGATTAGTGAACCTGGTAGTCAATTTCCGAACATTGCCGTTTGAGTTGTCACTTGCTGATTATTTTCTTATGGTTAATATAATCATAAAATTGATTTGATTGCGAACTTAGTGCCCTATTTTTTGATTGGCGGTTGCCGTTTCACAAAGTAAGCAAGTTGGGTAATTTGGCAATTCCATATCGTTATATTTAATATGCCATTTTTATGTTAAACAGCAATTACTTT
The DNA here is from genome assembly GCF_001311075.1 of Secundilactobacillus similis DSM 23365 = JCM 2765. Taxonomy (GTDB): domain Bacteria; phylum Bacillota; class Bacilli; order Lactobacillales; family Lactobacillaceae; genus Secundilactobacillus; species Secundilactobacillus similis. The sequence goes on along the minus strand of NZ_BBAD01000034.1, from coordinate 10,620 downwards.
GTGATTTGAATAAAATAGCCACAATCGTTGATACATAGGTATTTATAGCGCATTTTCGTTGAAATAACCGCTTTAATTTCACAATCTCTAAAAACATGTTATAGTCTAGGCGTCAACAAAATTTATTCACTTGCAGGAGCTGATCAACATGCTAAAAGAAGTTCACATGCCAAAACTGAGTCCGAAGTCCGATAGTTACTTTTTCGGGAAATGGGTCAAGCAACCTGGCGAGACCGTTAAGGCCGGTGACGTTCTATTTGAAGTTGAAACGGACAAGGTCATCAGTCAAGTTGAAAGCCAAGAAGACGGCATTCTCAAAAATCAAAAAGTCGCAACCGGCGATACAACGAACGTCGGTGATCTCGTTGCAACTATTGAAGTTGCTTAACCAATACTCACTGGAGGCTATTAACTATGACAACGCAACAATCGACACCAACTCACCAACCTAAACCAGACTGGCTCAAAGTCACGTACGACCAAAAGAAGGTCGATCAAATGAACGGTCTGCTTTCAGGATTAAAATTAAACACCGTCTGTGCTGAAGCTAACTGCCCTAACTTGGGCGAATGCTTCGGGAGCGGGACTGCATCATTCATGATCCTTGGTCCTAACTGTACCCGGGCTTGTCGCTTCTGTGACGTCCCTCACGGCCACCCCAAGGAAGTTGACCTGTTCGAACCCCTAAGAGTCGCTCAGGCCACCAAAAAACTCGGTATCAGCCACGTGGTGGTTACCAGTACTGACCGGGATGACTTACCGGATCTAGGCGCTGACCAATTCGTCCGCACGATCAACGCGCTTCGAGAATTGACGCCAGAAACAACCATTGAAGTTTTGACCCCTGACTTTCAAGGTCGCGAAGATTGCTTAGACAAGGTGATTGCTGCCGGCCCCGATGTCTTTAACCACAACATGGAAACAGTACGCTCCATCACGCCTAAAGTACGGAACCGGGCAACCTACGATTGTTCCCTCGGGGTTCTCAAATACGTCCGTGAACACGCGCCAAAGGACATGTACGTCAAAACAGGGATCATGCTCGGCCTCGGCGAAACCGATGAGGAAGTTTACCAACTCATGGACGATTTACGCGCCGTTGACGTTGATTTCTTAACGATTGGTCAATACGTTCAACCAGGACCAAAGAACTACCGCTTACGCGAATGGGTGCCAATGTCTCGCTACCAGCAATACTACAAAGAAGCCATGAAACGCCACTTCAAGTTCGTTGCCAGCTCACCACTCGTTCGTAGCTCTTACAAGGCCAGAGAAGAGCTCGAAGCAGTTCAAGCGGTCACTAAATGATCACGATTCCGATCAAGTCGTTGGACGTTTATCATAACTTTGCCTTGGAGTACTATTTGATGACCGAAAAACGACCATCAGAACCCGTTTTACTCGTCTGGTCAACCACCCCAACGGTGATGCTGGGCAAATACCAAGAAGCCGCGGCTGAGCTTAATCAGGACTTCATTACCGAACACCAGATCAACGTTGTTCGCCGACTCTCCGGTGGTGGTGCCATCTACACGGATCAGGGTGGCTGTCAGTTTACCTTGATCACACCAGATCGACACCACGACATTGACTTCACGTCTGGGTTGACCCTGGTCTGTGAAGCCCTAAAAATGATTGGGATCGATGCGCAAACCGACAGTCGAAACGATTTAAAGGTTGCTGGTCGTAAAGTATCTGGGAGTGCACAATATGTCACCCCCGGGTACCGATTACACCATGGTAGTCTGCTATTCGATTCTAACCTTGATTGGATGGCACAAGTGCTCCAAGTTGATCCCGTTAAGTTGAAAGCCAAACGGATTCAATCCGTTCATCAACGCACCATTAACTTAAAGGAACAGTGCCCCTCTTGGTCGGCAACGACGTTCATTACCCGGTTAACGCAAGCGTTGATTACACTAACCCGGGCAAAAACAAGGTCACTGAACGCTGAAGATGAGGCGCGAATTTCTGAAATTGCGGTTACTCAGTTTCAGAATCAGCAGGTCATTTATGGTTCACCCCGGACATTTGACCATACGAATACCAGTTACATCACTGGTGCTGGGTTACTGCGGTTGCGCTATAACTTAGTCAACCAACGACTCTCAGATGTCCAACTATCCGGCGATTTCTTTAGTAATTTACCGACTGATCAACTAGAGCAAACCTTACAGGGCGTCACTTACACACCAACCGCAATTCAGGCCGCTTTAACCCCTGTCTTGCAAGCAACCCCCATTATGGGCATTACCACGGAAGAGCTTGTAAACCAATTTTTTTAAACTGATTATGGAATATTTTTTTGAAAATCTTAGGTTTAATTTTCAGATTTATCGAAAGCGCTATCATACACGTTAGCGTAAGTGTTTGGTGATTTGTTCGTGAAATGGTAAATTTGATTGATTATGATATTCGAATGGTAATAATAATTTTAACGATAAAACACGACAAGTAAACTATCATGGATGGAAGTTTGCCTGTCGTGTTTTCGTTTTGCTATCGCTTGTGTCCAGCGTAAGTGTGCGGAGCGAGGCGGTTAGAAGGTGGAGTGTAAGCATGCCCCAGCGAAGCTACCGGGTTTTGGTAGGTTGGCTGGGGCATGCTTACATGCAACCTTCTGCCTCGCGCAGCACCATTCGGCGTGGTGACCAGAAAGCGCGTGGTTGGCAACTTCCTACAACTTCAAGAACCCCGGAAATAACAGTTCAAGTGGCGCCGAATTTCGTAGCCTCAATGAGTGCTTTTCAATACGGCTTTGGCGAGCGAAGCGATGACAAACAGCCTACACCCCAAATCCACTCAATGCTTACACTGGATACAAGCACCAGTAAAATTCAAAAAAGGACCAGCGCAATGCGCTGGTCCTTCTTCGCATGGCAAGGATTACTTGCCAGCAACGTTAATTCGATTAATCGCCCGCCGAAGTGCAACTTCAGCTCGAGCTAATGAATCGCTATCGTGAGTCTCATGAGCTTCCTTGATGTGAGCTTCCGCTCGCTTCTTGGCGTTCTGAGCACGTTCGACATCGATATCCTTCTGCATTTCTGCAGTATCAGCGACAATGGTTGCAGCATTATCAGAGAACTCAACGAAACCACCGTTAACGGCAATTTCATCGTCGTCTCCACCACTGACAAGTTGGACTCGAGCTTCGTCAACTGCTAATGAGGCAATAACGGGAACGTGGTTCGCCATGATCCCAAGTTCGCCAAGTTGCGTTTTCACGATCAACATTTTGGCTTGGGCATTATCATAGACGTTACCATCGGGGGTTACGATACTAACGGTTAAAACTGATTGTTCATCAGCCAATTAGAACCCCTCCTTATTTGCTCAGGTTAGCCTGCATCTTCTTGGCGTTTTCGACAACGTCTTCGATTGGGCCACAGTTACGGAAAGCGTCTTCTGGAAGATCATCATACTTACCTTCCAAGATTTCCTTGAAGCCTTTAACAGTTTCTTGGACTGGGACGTACTTCCCTGGTAACCCAGTAAATTGTTCGGCAACGGAGAAACTTTGTGACAAGAAGAATTGGATCCGACGAGCACGGCCAACAATGGTCTTTTCTTCGTCAGACAATTCATCCATCCCAAGAATTGAGATGATGTCTTGAAGTTCACGGTAACGTTGCAAAACGTGTTGAACTTCAGTGGCAACTTCGTAGTGTTCTTGACCAACGACTTGTGGGTCAAGGGCAGTTGAAGTAGATGCCAACGGGTCAACGGCTGGGTAGATCCCTTGTTGCGTCAAGGCACGTTCCAGGTTGGTGGTAGCGTCCAAGTGCGCGAAAGTGGTTGCTGGAGCAGGGTCGGTGTAATCATCGGCAGGAACGTAAACGGCTTGAATAGAGGTGATTGACCCCTTCTTCGTTGACGTGATCCGTTCTTGCAACTGACCCATTTCAGTAGCCAAGGTTGGTTGGTAACCAACGGCTGAAGGAATCCGACCAAGTAAGGCTGAAACTTCCATCCCGGCTTGAGTAAACCGGAAGATGTTATCGATGAATAACAGCACGTCTTGGCCCTTAACGTCACGGAAGTATTCCGCAATCGTCAAACCAGTCAAAGCAACCCGCATCCGGGCTCCAGGTGGCTCGTTCATTTGACCATACACCATGGCCGTCTTCTCGAGAACACCCGAGCCTTTCATTTCGTAGTACATATCGTTACCTTCACGAGTCCGTTCACCGACACCCGTAAAGACAGAGATCCATTGTGACCTTGCGCAATGTTGTGGATAAGTTCTTGAATTAAAACGGTTTTACCAACACCGGCACCACCGAACAACCCAATTTTACCACCACGAACATATGGCGCTAACAAGTCGATAACTTTAATCCCGGTTTCCAGAATTTCTGAAGTTGGGTTCAATTCATCGTATTTTGGTGCATCACGGTGAATTGGCATTCTTTCAGCATCTGGGCCGAAATCAGCACCGCCGTCGATTGGATCCCCGAGGACGTTAAAAACCCGACCAAGTGTGTCATCACCAACAGGAACAGAAATTGAAGACTCAGTGTTTTCAACTTCCATACCCCGGCGAAGACCATCAGTACCGTCCATGGCAATGGTTCTCATGACGCCGTCCCCTAATTCAAGGGTAACTTCGGTCACAAGGAAACTGCCATCATCTTGTTTGATGTGTAAGGCGGTGTTGATATCTGGGAGTTTTTCATCCAACGGGAAAGCAACGTCGACAACTGGTCCGATAACTTGAACAACTTTACCAGACTCATTATTCGTTATTTCCTCCCGTCATTAATTATTTAAAGCTTCTTGCCCACCAGTAATTTCGGTAATTTCAGTCGTAATTGCTGCTTGACGGGCACGGTTATACCGTAGTTCAAGGTTCGCAATTAAGTCGTCGGCATTATCTGACGCTGACTTCATTGCGTTTGAACTTGAAGCATGTTCAGCAGTCTTAGCATCCAAGATTGCCCCGAAAACGAGACTTTCTGAATACTGTGGCAAGACCACCTTGAGCACTTCACCTTCAGAAGGTTCCATGTCATAAGCTGCGGTCAACGCTGGTGCTTGAGTTTCCTCAGCAGCGTCACCGCTTAACGTTTCGCTATCCACTGGCAACATCTTTTCACCACGGAAACTGGATGAAATTCGGTTAACGAAGTGGTTGTAGCAGACGTAAAGCTCAGAAAAGACGCCGTCATCATACATTGATGTGACGGTTTTGACAATTTCGCGAACTTCGTTAAAAGTTGGCACATCACTGACACCACGATATTCGTAGGCAATGTTTGCGCCGCGCTTCTTGTAGAAGTCTGCACCAGTTCCGCCAACTGCTAAAATCAAGTAGTCATCGTCACCACTGTGGGAAGCGATGAATTCGTTGGTCTCACGTAAAACGTTACTGTTATAACTGCCAACCATGCCTCGGTCAGAAGTAATGACCAAGTAAGCCGCCTTTTTCGACTGCGTTGACTGCGACTCACTTGAGGAATCATCTAACAGATGAGATTTCGCCAAATGCATCACGACCGATTTGACCTTAGCCGCGTAGTCTTGATAGCCTACGGCAGCCTTTTGGATCTGGTTCAACTTTGACGTTTGAACCATTTGCATGGCCTGTGTGATCTGACGGGTGTTCTTTGTTGAAGCAATCCGATGTTGGACATCGCTAATTGATTCAGCCATCAGCTCTCACCATCCTTCCTCAAGTTTATTTGTCCGCTGCAGCTTCGGCAGGTTGGAATGTGCTTGCAAATTCGGTAACGGCAGCATCCATCTTGTCAGTGTCTGGTAATTGACCAGTCTTAGCAATTTCTTCTAACAAGTCAGCGTGTGAGGCGTCGAAGAAGTCGAATAAGCCGCTTTCAAATTTAGCAATATCGTCCAACTCAACCTTGTCCAGGTAACCATGAGTCAGGGCGTACAAGATCAAAACTTGTTTCTCAACGGCGAGTGGTGAATGCAAACCTTGCTTCAAGACTTCAACCGTCCGAGCACCACGGTTCAACTTAGCTTGGGTTGCTTCATCCAAATCAGAACCAAATTGTGCAAATGATTCCAATTCATGGTAAGAAGCCAAGTCCAAACGAAGCGTCCCGGCAACCTTCTTCATCGCCTTAACTTGAGCGTCACCACCAACCCGGGAAACAGAAGTCCCGGCATCAATGGCTGGCCGAACACCTGAATAGAATGAATCGCTATCCAAGAAGATTTGACCATCGGTGATGGAGATCACGTTGGTTGGGATGTAAGCAGAAACGTCACCGGCCTTGGTTTCAATGATTGGCAAAGCAGTCATTGAACCGCCACCTAAGTCGTCACTCAACTTAGCAGCCCGTTCCAATAAACGTGAGTGGGTGTAGAAAATATCACCAGGGTAAGCTTCACGACCTGGAGGCCGACGAAGGATCAGTGACAGTTCACGGTAAGCATCCGCTTGTTTTGATAAATCATCATAAACAATCAAGACGTGCTTGCCATTGAACATAAATTCTTCACCCATTGCGGCACCAGCATATGGTGCGATGTAAAGCAATGGTGCTGGTTCCGAAGGACCGGCAGTGACAACGATGGTGTAATCCATGGCACCGTACTTACGTAAAGTTTCCACTGAACCACGAACCGTTGACTCCTTTTGGCCAATCGCAACGTACACACAAATCATATCTTGGCCTTTTTGGTTGATGATCGTATCAATGGCGACAGTTGTCTTACCAGTTTTACGGTCCCCAATGATCAATTCACGTTGACCACGACCAATTGGAACAAGGGAGTCAATGGCTTTCATCCCAGTTTGAAGTGGTTCGAAAACCGACTTCCGTTCCATAACGCCTGGCGCTTTTCGTTCGATAGGACGGGTTTTATCAGTTTTGATTTCACCCTTACCGTCGACTGGTTGACCCAGTGAGTTAACAACCCGACCAATCAAGGCGTCCCCAACAGGAACTTCCATGATCCGCCCAGTCCGCTTAACCGTATCGCCTTCAGTGATCTTAGTAAAATCACCTAAAACAACGATACCAACGTCGTTACTTTCGAGGTTTTGGACCATGCCATAAACCCCGTTATCGAACTCGAGCAACTCACCAGACAACGCGTTTTCAAGACCATGAGCTCTGGCGATCCCGTCACCAACGTAGGTTACGGTACCGGTTTCTTCAACAGAGATCTCGTCTTGGTAGTTTTCTAATTGTTGTTTGATTAGAGCACTGATTTCCTCAGCTTTAATGCTCATATAGGTTTCACCCCTTTATAAAGATCTCGTTATGCTAGCAATGCTTGACGGACGCGATTGATCTTCGTCTGGATCGAGCCATCAAAGATGGTCCCGGCCGACTTGATGATCACGCCACCAATAATGGCTGCGTCAACCTTGTTAGTTAAAACGACTTGCTTAGCACCGACCCGTTTGGCGTAACCAGCTTTGATTTTATCAAGCTGGGCGTCATCAAGGGCCACCGCCGTTGTGACATCAGCGTACACCGTTTGGTTTTGCTCGTCATACAACTTTTGGAACTGGTCGATAATACCGACCATGTCATCCATCCGGTCGTAATCGTAAGTCATTTGAATCAAATTATGAATGTATGATGTCGAGTTATCTAGCAACGGTTTGACTAAGGCTTCCCGCTTAGCAGGTGCTAAACTTTTGTCTGTTAATGCAGTGCCCAATTGTGGGTTGTCTTGGAAGACTTTACGAAGCTGCTTAAGTTCCTCATAACCAGCGTCCAGTTGGTCGTTGGCGTTGAGTAACTCGAACAGTGCTTTGGAGTAGCGCTTGGCTACCGTTACCTTATCAAGACTCATGTTACTTCCCCAACCCTTCGATATAAGAATCAATCAATGCCTTTTGATCATCAGCGCTTAATTCTTTTTGAATGATCTTGGAAGCAATCTCAATAGATAAATCAGCCACATCATTTCGCACACTTGACAATGCGTCTTGACGCTCTTGTTCAATATCCTTTTGGGCATTTTCCTTCAACGATTGTGCATCGGTTTGGGCTTGTGCCAGGATACCATCGCGTTGTTGTTGACCTTGCTTCTTAGCAGAATCAACAATTGACGATGCTTCTTGACGAGAGTTGGCCAAGGCTTCTTGACGTTGCGTAGCCAGTTGGGCCGCTTCTTCACGAGACTTTTCAGCAGAATCGATATCATCAGAAATCTTATCCGCCCGCTTTTGCATCATTTCGTTAACTGGCTTCCAAGCAACGAGCTTGATCAACCACATCAAAATAATGAAACAAATCGCGTAGAACAGCAAATCACCAACTGCTAAACCAGTAGCTACGGCTAAATGTGAAAACATCTATTGACACCTCCTTCTAGTTAAAATTGTTTTAACGAGTTGACGTAATTACTTGTTCATAACAAGCAAAGCGACAACGAAGGCAATGATAGGCATGGCTTCAACTAACCCAACACCAATGAACATGTTGGTCCGTAATTGACCAGACAATTCTGGTTGACGTGCCATACCTTGTAACATACTAGAGATAACGATACCGTCACCGACACCACCACCAATAGCCGCACCGGCCATGGCAATACCTGCTGCAATAGCTCCCATAATCTGTATATCCTCCTTAAAGATGAAAAATAAGAGTAAAAATCTTAACTAACGGTTGTCGTTATTCTTCCACGTCGAGTTTCTTCGAAATGTAGACTGACGACAGTGTTACGAACACGAACGCTTGAATGGCTCCAAGGAACGCTGAGAATGCTTGCCAAACCATTGCGATCGGAGCTGCAACGATCAACGTTACAATCCCGTGCGAAAAGGCCATCTCTCCGATGATCTTCAGCAACATTTCGCCTGAGAAAATCACACCGAAGATACGAAGTCCTAACGTTAGGAAGTTCGTAAATTCCTCAAAAATACTAATTGGTAGCCAGAAAACGAATGGCTTTAAGTATCCTGAGAAATGTTTCTTCCAACCCAGTTTGCTTACACCAGCGTATTGCGCGATCATTAACGTCGCGAGTGAAAACGCCATTGTAACCATTGGGTCAGAAGTTGGACTTCTCACGTAGTCCTTTCCGCCAACAGCAACTTGAACAAGTAATCCAAGTTCGTTGGAAACGAACAGGAACAAAAACAAGGTGAATCCATATAGCCCAAACGCGCCCGCTTCATTTCCAGGAATTGACCCCTTCAAAATGCCGTTTGTAAACTCAATTAACCATTCTAGGATGTTTTGACCCCGTCCAGGTTTCATCGTGATGTGCCGCGACAATGCGAATACAAGTAAAAAAACGAGCACAAACGCAATTAACCCCGAAATAATGTTTGCGGCGTTAAACGTAAGCCCTCCAAATTGAAAGGTAGGAACTGAAGATGGATCTCCCACAGAGTATCACCTCTTTTCAAACCAAATTAACGCAAGAATTCAGAAAGTGCCAGCCGATTTTTTAATCAAACTAGATCTACCAATTCATAATGCGGTACTGAAATGAACATTACTACTTCATTACAAATACAACAAAAATAATACCACCCTTTCTCGCAAAATACAAAGCTAACTTGTAAAAATCGTTAGCAAAAAAACAATTAATGCAGATTTGTCCACGATTTACGGGACAATTACATTAATTGTTTTTTGTTGTGGCAACTTACTTAGTCCCGAATAACCGGTCGCCGGCATCCCCGAGTCCAGGTACAATGTAGCCATTTTCATTCAGATGATCATCTAACGCTGCCGTATAGATGTCGATATCTGGGTGAGCTTCACGCAAAGCTTTAACCCCTTCTGGTGCCGAAACAAGGCAAACAAACTTGATGTTCGTGGCACCACGCTTCTTCAGCGCGTCAATGGCCATGATAGCCGACCCACCTGTCGCTAACATGGGATCAACCACAAAAATCTGCCGTTGATCAATATCCGCTGGTAACTTAACAAAGTATTCGTGTGGTTCCAAAGTTTCTTCATCACGGTACATCCCGATGTGACCAATTTTGGCTGCTGGGATCAACTTCATAATGCCGTCAACCATCCCAATACCGGCCCGCAAGATTGGCACGATAGCCACTTTCTTCCCGGCAAGGGTTTTAACAGTTGTCTTGGCAATTGGGGTTTCGATTTCAACGTCTTTCAATGGCATATCACGTGCCACGTCGTACGCCATCAACATCGTGATTTCGTCAACGACTTCCCGAAAGACCTTTGTCCCGCAGTTTTTGTTTCGAATAATTGTCAGTTTGTGTTGAATCAGTGGATGATCCATAACTTGAAACTTGCCCATGAATTGACACTCCTTTTGTATTTCTTACAATTGTACCATTTCAGTTCGGCGGCGTACAGGCCTAGCGAGCAGAACCACGCGGTTAGTTGCTGAATCCGTTTTCTCGATTTTGGGTCACTGATTTGGGCAGTGTTCGTTCCTTCTCGGCACCATTCTATTGCCCAACCGACTGTCGTTTGTGTCCAGCGTAAGTGTTGGGTGCGATTTGGGTGTCGGCTGTTTGTCATCGCTTCGCTCGCCAAAGTCGCATGAAAACCGGCGCTCTCAGGCTACAAAATTCGGCGCCACTTAAACTGTTATTTCCAGGGTTCCTGAAGTTGTAAGAACTTGTCAACCACGCGCTTTCTGGCCACCACGCCGAATGGTGCTGCGCGAGACTGAGAACTGCATGCAAGGCGACATCGA
>NZ_BBAD01000033.1 GCF_001311075.1 Secundilactobacillus similis DSM 23365 = JCM 2765 | reverse complement strand
TCCATGATTAATGCGCCAATGAAGCCAAGTTTCACAAACTTCGTACACTATCGCTGGACACAAACGTAAACACAAAAAGAAGCACTAAAACCCTACAGAAATGAAACAATACTAGATAGAATGTCTGATATTAGAATAGAATTGAGGAATGTTGGTTTTGTCACAAACTTGTAACGTGACCGTAACGTTGACATGAATTTGTGAGCTGAAGCCCGGTACATTAGGATTTGCATTTAGAAAACGGTAACAAATGCCATGGAAAATCCATCGTATCGCAAGAGATTCTTAAGCTTTTTGGGGAAAAATTTAGAAAATGTGTTAAGATAAATTTGTAATTCTATAAAAGCGCCATCACCGAACGCTGAAAAACGCGATAAAACAGGAGGGGTGATCCGATTTGGGAAAACAACACACATCTGTAAAAGTCATCACGGCTGGTATGATTGGGGCCGCTGGCTTCATGTTAGCCGGGCCTGTGCAATCTGCAAGTGCTAAGACGGTTACAGTAAAATCGGGGGATACCGTCTGGCAACTTGCCACTAAGTACGGCGTCTCTATGAGCCAATTAGAAAAGAGTAACCACCTTAAGAACGGGGTTATTTATGCAGGTCAAAAGTTAGTCTTATCAAGTAGTAAGGCAACGACCACTAACACAACAACGACGACAACTAAAACCACGACAAAAAAGGCGAACGCAGCTGCTGCATCTGTTAGCAGCTTATCGTCAACATCAACTGCAACCGCATCTACATACACCGTGAAATCTGGAGATACACTCTGGAAGATTAGTAAAAAATACGGCGTGTCGTTAGCTCAATTAAAGCAATGGAACGGCTTAAAGAGCGACATGATTGCTGTTGGTCAAAAATTAGCTGTTAAGAAGGCTGCAGCAACGAGTACGGCGTATTCTTCAGCAACAGTAACAACCACGCCTAAGGCAACGAAATCAGCAACAACAACGGCTAAGAAAGCAACAACCAAAGCCGCAACAACGTCAACGACTACCAAGGCAACGACCACTAAAGCGGACGCCGCCGCAACGACTTCCGTTGCTAGTTATGCGGTTAGTTTAGTTTCGAAGAACATCCCTTACGTTTGGGGCGGGGCTTCGTTAAAGGGCATGGACTGCTCAGGGTTGACGCAGTACGTCTACGCACACACAACTGGTGTTAGCCTGCCACATAACACCGTTGCACAAGAAAAGATGGTGTCAAAGCACTCTGTTGGTTCAGCGGTCCCAGGTGACCTGTTGTTCTGGGGTGCCAGTGGCGCAACTTACCACGTGGGTATCTACATTGGTAACAACGAGTATGTCAATGCACCAGTTCCTGGCGAAAACGTCCAAATTGCGACGATCAGTAAGTATTTCGCACCAAGCTTTGCCGGAACGGTCAACGGATAATAATAGTTAGAGATTAATAAGAGGCTTTACGAAAAACTTAGTTCACAATTTGGGGTATTGGTGTTATAGTCATTTTTGTTTTTTAAATTATTAAAAAATTACTTAATTAATTATGCTGAGATAAAGGGGTGTAATCCGATGAGTAATCGACTAGAAATTCTCACTGAATACCGATTAGCGAATCATCAACTTGACGAACTGAAGTTAACTGAATGCAAACAGGTACAGCCCACTGATCAAACGGTGACGATTGAACCTAAGTATGGGCGCGCAATGAAGGATTTATCCGATAAGTGTGCTAACTTGAATATGATTTTAGAGGCCATGGCGGCGTCTGAAGACTAAGAGCTTTCCGAAAAGGGGGCTCTTTTTTGTTTCGTCAAAATAATCAATCAATTCAAAACACACCCCCGTAGATACCAAGGTAGGTATCCACAGGGGTGTGTTTATATATGAGTATAGTTTATATAGTCGGATCGATCCAAAAAGGATACGTGGCTGATTCGAAGTAGGTATCCCAGTAACGGCCACCCATCTCTTCACCATCGGTCTGACCGTATTCGATTGCCGGAACGACGAGGTGCAGTTTGTTCATGATAGTGGTGAACCGCTTTGAGTTTCAAGTGTTTACCAAGTAAAATCATAAAGCCGATATAAATCAATTGTGGCAGGTGCTTTTTTTCGATCACAATTAAATCTAAAGCGGGTTCGCTGATCGAAGCAGACGGAACAACCTTGAGACCGTTCCCGAAGTAGGGGTGGTTGGCAATCGTTACCAGATAAGCTTTAGGGTACATATCCCGGTGACGGCCAACGTGAACGGTCATTGGAAATGCAGTTTGGTTGTAGCACACGCCAATAATTGCTGCGAGAATTCGGAGTTTATTGAGGTGTAGGCGACTGAGAATCGATTTCGTCTTCGTGCTATTAGCGCTATTGACCACGGCCGCATCAAAACCGATACCTACGTTGTTTGTAAATGCACCAGTTGTTTGTTTGCCGGTGTCGGTATAGGTTCCGATGGTAACGGTGTTCTTAGTCGTACAGTTTATAATTTGATCTAGAGCGGCACGCCAATTAGTGGCCATGTTTAAACCCTTGGCAAAATTATTATTGAGACCAACTGGCAGACAAGCAATTGGTATCGGGGTGTTAAGGTGAGCGGAAATCAACCCGTTCAAGGTTTCGTGAAGCGTGCCATCACCACCAATTGCGAGAACCACAGAATTGGTCAACTGCTGGCCTGAGGCCTGTTTGGCAAATTGGCGTGCTAATTCGGACGCGTGGCCTGGATATTGCGTTCGCGTCAACTGATAGGCTAACTGGCGTTGATCCAAAATTGCTTTAATTTCCGGCCAAAGACCCTTTGCACGACCGTTTCCAGCCGTTTCATTTAAGATAATGTAAAAACTCACTGACACCTTAACACCCATCCTCTCGAAAATCATACTCGTACATTATAACGGACTTTTTTCGTTTGGGCTAGATTGAAGAATTGAAAGTTAAAAAAAGATTACGCAATTCGACTTGAATTGCGTAATCTAGGGTTAATCCATAATTAACATTGGTAAAATCATTGGGTGACGTTCAGTTTTCTCGTAAAGGAAATTCTGAAGGTCATCAATGATGGCGTTTCGAATTGAAGCTTCATTTGCTTTCTTAGAACGCATTGCCCGACGAATCGTTGAGAAGACCAACCGACGACCTTCGTTTAACAATTCACCTGATTCACGCATGTAAACAAAACCACGTGACAGGAGGTCTGGGCCGGCTGGATAATTTTATCCTTTAAGTTGATCGTTGCGACAACAACAACGAGACCTTCTTCAGAAAGTAATTGGCGATCACGGAGAACAACGTTGCCGATATCGCCAATGCCACTGCCGTCAATGTAAACATCGCCAGCGGTAAAGTGACCCGCGATTCGAGCGGAGTCCTTAGTTAAGGCCAAGACGTCACCGTTTTCCATAATAAAACTATGGTCAAGTGGGACGCCACATTGCTCAGCTAATTCGGTATGGATCTTTAACATCCGGTATTCACCGTGAATTGGCATGAAATACTTCGGTTTCATCAACCGCAACATCAGTTTTTGTTCTTCTTGGCCACCGTGACCAGAAGTATGGATGTTATTGACCTTACCATGAATGACGTTAGCACCGGCTTCTTCCAATTCGTTGATGACGTGGTTAACGCTCACAGTGTTCCCAGGAATTGGGTTACTTGAGAAAATAACCGTATCATCGGGTTGAATTGAAATCTGACGGTGGGTACCGTTAGCGATTCGTGATAGCGCAGCCATCGGTTCACCCTGAGAACCTGTACAAAGGATCATGACCTTGTTAGCAGGGAGTGAACGAAGATCGTTGGCGTCAACCAGCGCTTCATCAGGGATGTTGAGGTAGCCGAGTTCACGACCGTTAACGATAGCGGCTTCCATGCTTCGACCAAAGACGGCAATCTTACGACCGTGAGCCAAGGCTGTTTCACAGGCGGTTTCAATCCGGGAGATGTTTGACGCGAAGGTGGCGAAAATAATCCGCCCTTCAACTTGATCAAAAATCTTTCGAATTGACTTGCCAACCCATTTTTCAGACTTCGTCCAGATGGGACGTTCGGCATTGGTACTGTCGGCCATCAGACAAAGGACGCCTTCTTCACCAAGCCGAGCCATCCGTTGTAGGTTAGGCGGCTGGTTAGTAACTGGTGTCAGATCGAACTTAAAGTCCCCAGTCTGGACAATAACGCCAGATGGGGTGTGCACTGCGATCCCTAAGGTATCAGGAATCGAGTGGGTGGTTCTAAAGAATGAAACGCTAGTCTTACGGAACTTAAGGACGGTGTCCTCGTTGATTTCGTGCAGTTCGGTTGTCCGTAACAGACCATGTTCATCCAATTTGTTTTTAATGAGGGCAAGCGCTAGTGGCCCGGCATAAATTGGCACATTGAGATCCTTTAAAAGGTAAGGGACCCCACCGATGTGGTCTTCGTGACCGTGGGTGATAACAAGTGCCTTGATTTTTTGCTGGTTGGCAACGAGGTAGTGGTAATCCGGAATCACATAATCGATTCCAAGTAACTCGTCTTCGGGGAACTTGATGCCGGCATCAATGAGGATGATTTCATCCTGAAATTGAATCCCGTAAGTGTTTTTCCCGATTTCACCAAGACCACCAACGCCAAAAATTGCAGTTTCGTTATTTTTGACGTTTAGTTTTTTCATTGATTAAACTCCGTCAATTCGTAATTTGGATCTTGTTGTTCGTATTCAAGGAACTTACCCTCTAGTGGTTCGATGAATTCGATGTTGTGCTTGGTATTAGCAGCAACCAAAGCGCGTGCGTCAACTTCCGTTTCAGCATCGATGTAAAGGGACTTCGTGTCCTCACGCTTAGGGTTGCGAATCTGGTCTTCTTGATAGTAAACTTTAAAAATCATAGTGACAGGTAAACTTCCTTTCTATAAATACCGTTAAAATCAACGGGTTGATTAAGGGAGCCTAATCAACCTTTTCTTTGTAACCGAACGTCTTGTTGAGATCAACAACAGTTGCTTATATACTATCATATTGGGAAATGAATGTATAGTGAGGACGCTAGGTGACCTTTAATGACAACACCAGTGATTTCGCAACTAAAACAACTGACTGGTAGCGCTTAGAAACTAAGCGGATTTTGATATCACTCGGGTCAAAGAATGTGCTACTATAAAATGAGAAAGTGGGGTGGTCAAGATGATGGGACGAACGCTAACGATTGTGATTGCAATCGTTGTCGCAGTGGTGTTGTACTTGTTGATCCATCGATTAATTGTTAGCCGGGCGACTAAGACTGCCCAACTAGCGGCGTTAGACCAAACGAAGGTGGCGCTATTGGCTGCGTTACAACGGTTAGCAGATGAGCGATTCATCACCGATCCTGCAACGTTATTATCGGCATCTGTGATTCCAGATGGCTGGGGACGCGGTGTGATGGCCTTTGAATTTATTCTCCGAATGGATGATGTCACGGATGAACAACTGCCACTTGTTCGTCAACGATTAAACCACTTGCTGGCGGAATTTTGTCAGGACGAACACGTTGAATCGGCGGTAGCAGACGGACAATCCGCTTTTCTAGTGACTGACGCTTGGCGCCACACGATTCGAGTTCATCTAGGGGTTGCCTATCTCGTCAACGAAGCGACGATTGAGTACATTCAAGATTTGCGACGGATGGATGCTTCTCAAATCAATCAAACAGAATAGTTTAGTTAGTTATAGAAGAAAGTGCAAAAAACACGTCAACGGTTATCCTCAAATTTGAGGATAACCGTTGACGTGTTTTGTTGAGCAGTTAAGTAATTAGCGTTATTCGAACAGCACCGTGTCATCACTGACTTCAAATGGATGCTCGTGATCAATATGGTCGTAGAACAAGACACCGTGTAAGTGATCGATTTCGTGTTGGCACACAATTGCTGGATAGTGCTTCAACCGAATCTTGTGGGTTTCACCCGTTGTGTCTTGGTAACGGAGGGTAATGCGGTCATGACGTGGTACGAATCCTGGGACGTCTTTGTCAACTGATAAACAACCTTCGCCTTCCGTCAAAGCCCCGGCTTGGACGGAGTGACTAATAATGACGGGATTAATGATCACGTCGGTAAATGGTGATTTACCACCATCTTCAGGCGCGGGTACGAGAACGGCGGCCATCATTTTGGAAACGCCAACTTGAGGCGCTGCTAAACCGACGCCAGCACGAAGACCGTACTTTTCGCATTGTTCAGGATCTTGGCTAACCACCAAGTATTCCATCATATCATCTGCCAACTTTTGATCTTCTTCAGAAAGCGGAAAACTGACCTGTGCTGCTTCTTGACGAAGAACTGGATCGCCATCTCTGACGATATCTTTCATTAAAATCAAGACCATTACCTCCGATGTATAAACAAGTACTTAATTAATTAATCTTATCATATCTTCTTTGGAATATGAAATCAAAAAAATGTGATTAAAAACACAAACATTTTTTCAGAAAACGCAATCCCTTGACTGAAAGGCAACTTGGCGAATTTTGCGATATAAAAGTAATGAAAGGGCTTGCATGATTTGTGAAAGCGTGTTAATTTAAGAGTGTAGTTGAGAAAGCAAACGGTTTCAAAAGGATGGTTGACGTCCTGAAACTGAATGCATACAAACGGAAAGGAAAGTGTTAGTTATGGCGAAGAAAACTGGGCATGTGATTGATTTAGCGTCAATTAAAGCCAAGATGAGCGATCCTTATAAGAAAACATTCCAAATTGTGAATGAAAAAGGTGAGATCGTCAATCAAGAACTTTTCGATACTTTTTCAGATGATCAATTAGTTGATTTTATGGAAAAGATGGTTTGGGAACGTGCCTTGCATGAACAAACAATGAACTTCTCTCGTCAAGGTCGGTTAGGCTTCTACGCCCCAACCTTTGGTGAGGAAGCTAGTGAAATGGGTTCAATTGCTGCTTTCAAGGAGCAAGACTTCCTATTCCCAGCCTACCGTGACTTACCACAATTAATTCAACACGGTGCATCCGTTGCCCAAGGCTTCTTATGGTCAAAGGGTAACGCGGTTGGTGATGATTACGGCGACCAACGCAACTGGTTCCCACAAATCATCATTGGTGCGCAATACGTTGAAATGGCCGGTGCCGCTTTAGGTATCAAGAAGAACGGTGAAGAAGATACGGTTGCCTTTGTTTACACTGGTGATGGTGGTACTTCACAGGGTGACTTCTATGAAGGTGTTAACTTTGCATCATCATTCCAAGCTCCCGCAGTCTTCATGGTTCAAAACAACGGCTGGGCAATTTCAGTACCACGTTACAAGCAAACTGCTGCTGAAACCTTGGCTCAAAAGGGTGTTGCTTCAGGTGTTCCAGGTATCCAGGTTGATGGGATGGACGTATTGGCTGTCTACATTGCAACTAAGGAAGCTCGTGAATTCGCTGCTGCCGGCAACGGTCCTGCATTAGTTGAAACGTTAACTTATCGTTTCGGTGCTCACTCAAGTGCCGGCGATGATCCTAGTCGTTACCGGACTAAGGAAGAAGAAAAACCTTGGTTCGATGCCGATCCATTGATTCGGATGAGAAAAGTCTTGACCGACAAGGGATTATGGTCACAAGAAAAAGAAGACAAGCTTGTTGATGAATACAAGACCAGCTTCAAGGATGCAATGAAGGAAGCTGAAAATACACCAACGCAATCAGTTGTTGATATGTTGAAGACCACGTTCGAAGAACCAACTCCACAAATCAAAGCTGACATTGCAAGATTCGAAGCAAAGGAGTCGAAGTAACCATGGCTAAATTAACTTACATTAAAGCAATCACAGATGGTTTAGATGTCGTTTTAGGCGAAGATCCAAAAACGTTGATCTTTGGTGAAGACGTTGGTAAAAACGGTGGTGTGTTCCGGACTACCGAAGGCTTACAAGACAAGTACGGCGAAGACCGTGTCTTTGATACCCCATTAGCTGAATCAGGATCTTAGGTTTATCAATTGGGTTAGCTGCAACTGGCTGGCGTCCAATTCCTGAAATCCAATTCATGGGCTTTACTTTCGAAGCTGTTGACTCAATTGGTGGTCAAATGGCACGTAACCGTTTCCGTTTCAGCGGCAAACGCGCAATGCCAATCACTATTCGGACACCATTTGGTGGTGGTACTCATACCGCTGAAATGCACGCCGATAACTTGGAAAACTACTTTGTAGGGACTCCAGGTTTGCGGGTTGTTACACCAGCTAACCCATATGATGCAAAGGGCATGATCATTTCAGCCGTTGAAAACAACGACCCAGTGCTCTTTATGGAAAACTTGAAGTTATATCGTTCAATGAAGGACGAAATTCCTGAAGGCAAGTACACTGTTCCCCTAGACACCGCTAAGGTTGTTCGTGAGTACTGACATCACATTGGTTGCTTACAGTGCTGAAGTCAACGAATCACTTAAGGTTGCTGACAAGTTAGCTAAGGAAAACATTTCTGCTGAAGTGATCGACTTACGCTCATTATCACCAATCGACACTGACACCATCTTCAAGTCAGTTGAAAAGACTCACAAGGTAGTTGTCATTCAAGAAGCTCAAAAGATGGCTGGCGTTGGCGCCCAAGTTGCTTCAGAAATTGCCGAACACGCAATTATGAACCTTGATGCCCCAATCGGCCGGGTTGCTGCTCCTGATACTGTTTACCCTTGGGCCCAAGTTGAAAACGACTGGCTTCCAAACGCTGACGATATCGAAGAAAAAGCACGCGAAATTTTGAACTACTAAACACACTTTGTGATATAGAAAGGAAGTTTTCCCATGGCTTTTGCATTCAAACTCCCTGAGCTTGGTGAAGGGATGGCCGAAGGTGAAATTGCATCATGGCTTGTTAAAGAAGGGGACGCTGTTAAGGAAGACGACGTTTTAGTCGAAATCCAAAACGACAAGTCCGTTTCAGAATTGCCATCACCTGTGGCTGGGACTATTAAGAAAATTGTTAAACAAGAAGCGAAACTGCCGAAATCGGTGACACATTAGTTGAAATCGATGACGGTTCACCTGACACACCAGAAGATGATGCACCAGCTGAAGAAGCAGCACCAGCCGCTGAAGCACCTGCTGAAGCTGCACCTGCAGCACCAGCCGCTCCTGCAGCCGCACCAGCTGCCGCAACCGGTGTTCCTGCTCAATCAGATCCTAACAAGTTAGTTTTGGCAATGCCATCTGTTCGTCAATATGCACGTGACAAGGGCGTTGACATCACTGCTGTTACCCCAACTGGGAAGCATGGCCAAATCGTTAAGGCTGACATTGACAACTTTAACGGCGCCGCTGCACCAGCTGCCGCAGCCGCTGCTCCTGCAGCCGCAGCCGCACCAGCCGCAGCTCCAATCAAGCCATACGTTTCTGACGAACCAGAACTTGAAACCCGTGAACCAATGTCAATGGTTCGTAAGGTTATTGCTAAGGCAATGCGGACTTCTAAGGATATCTCACCACACGTTACTTCATTCCAAGATGTTGAAGTATCAGCTTTGATGGCTAACCGTAAGAAGTACAAGCAAGCTGCTGCTGACAAAGAGATCCACTTGACCTTCTTGCCATACATCGTTAAGGCAATGGTTGCTGTTTTGAAGGAATTCCCAGAATTCAACGCTTCAATTGACAGCGCTTCCGAAGAAATTGTTTACAAGCACTACTTCAACGTTGGTATCGCAACGGATACCCCTCACGGCTTGTATGTACCAAACATCAAGAACGCTGATTCTAAAGGCTTGTTTGAAATTGCCAAGGAAATTACCGATAACACCCAAGCTGCTTACGACAACAAGTTGAGTGCTAAGGCAATGTCTGGTGTTCAATCACTATCAGTAACGTTGGTTCAATTGGTGGTGGCTTCTTCACCCCAGTTATCAACCAACCAGAAGTTGCTATCTTAGGTGTTGGTAAGATTGCTAAGGAACCTTACGTCAACGAAGATGGCGAAATCGAAGTTGGCAACATGTTGAAGTTATCATTGAGTTACGATCACCGTTTGATCGATGGTGCCTTAGCTCAACGTGCTTTGAACAAGTTGAACGACTTGCTTCATGATCCACAATTGTTATTAATGGAAGGATGAGACCCGCATATGTCAGATGTTGAAAAACGCGATACTGTCATTATTGGTGCCGGCCCTGGTGGGTACGTTGCCGCAATCCGCGCAGCCGAATTAGGCCAAAGCGTGACAGTAATTGAAAAATCAGATACTTTAGGCGGTGTTTGCCTAAACGTAGGTTGTGTGCCTTCAAAGGCGTTGATCAATGCTGGTCATCGTTTCCAAGACGCTAAGGACGCCTCAACCTTCGGCATCACCACCCAAGCCCCATCAATCGACTTCTCCAAGACGCAAGCTTGGAAAGACGAAAAGGTGGTTGCTCGGATGACGAGTGGTGTCAAGATGTTGCTCAAGAAGCACAAAGTTGATGTCATCCAAGGTGAAGCCGTACTTGATTCAGACACTAAGTTACGTGTCGTTTCAACTGGTCCAAAGCAATTTATGAGTGCTGATGATGGTTTGACCATTGAATTCAAGAACTTAATCATTGCTACTGGTAGCCGTCCAATCGAAATCCCTGGCTTTAAGTTCAGCGGTCGGGTCCTTGACTCAACTGGTGGTTTGAACTTACCAGCTATTCCTAAAGAATTTGTTGTTATCGGTGGTGGTTACGTTGGAACTGAATTGGCTGGCGCATACGCTAACCTCGGTTCACACGTTACCATTCTTGAAGGCACGAATTCCATCTTGCCAAACTTTGACAAAGATATGGTTAAGGTTGTCTTGAGCCAGATGAAGAAGAAGGGCATTGACGTTATTACCAACGCCATGGCCAAGAAGTCTGAACAAGATGATAAGAGTGTTACTGTCACTTATGAAGTTGACGGTAAAGCTTCAACCATTACAGCGGATTACGTCATGGTCACTGTTGGCCGTCGCGCTAACACTGATGACATTGGTCTTGAAATGACCAGTGTTAAGACTGGCGATCACGGTTTGATCGAAGTTGACTCACAAGGTCGTACTTCTGTACCAAACATCTTCGCTATCGGCGATATCGTTGCTGGTCCTGCATTGGCTCACAAGGCATTCTTCGAAGCTAAGACTGCTGCTGGTGCCATTGCTGGCAAGAACACTGCTAACGACTGGGTTGGCGTTCCGGCTGTCTGCTTTGCAGACCCAGAATTGGCAACTGTCGGTTTGACTCAGAGTGAAGCCAAGGACAAGGCTTAGATGTTACGACAGCTAAGTTCCCATTCGCTGGTAACGCTCGGGCCGTATCATTGGATCAACCAGATGGCTTCGTTCGTTTGGTAACGACCAAGGATACGAATGCGGTTGTTGGTGCTCAAGTTGTTGGACCTGGTGCATCTGATTTGATTGCTGAATTGAGCTTAGCAGTTAACAGCGGCATGAACGCTGAAGACATTGCTTTGACCATTCACCCACACCCAACGTTGAGTGAACCAATCCAAGAAGCAGCTGATGTTGCTATTGGATTCCCAACTCACATCTAAACCTGTATATGGTTAATGTCAAAAAGGTTCAGGACGGTTGTCCTGAGCCTTTTTGTGGTGTCTACAGAGGGGGTGCGAGAGGCGCAAAAAATCACTACTGCTGTGATGGTCATATTTGAGCGGCCACAATGCTAGGGCTATCTCTGAAGCCGAAACCGCGGTATAATCGACTGCAGAAGTATGGTGAGATTAAGAACAGGAGAATTTTAGGATGAAAAACTATTCGTATCCACTGGCCGATGATTGGACGACCGACGAAATCGTGGTTGTAACGACGCTGTATCAACGTTTAGAGGATGCCTATGAATTAAATCAGGGTGTTTCTAAGCAAGCATTGCTGGCAGCTTATCAAGCATTTAAAGAAATTGTGCCATCGAAGTCGCAGGAAAAACAACTTGGCCGACAATTCGAGACGTTAACTGGATACAGTTTGTACCGAACAATGAAGGCCGCCCGAGAAACGACCCGTAAGTCAGTTAAAATGGTGTTAGGAGGATCACATTAATGGATCAAGGACAGTTGCAAGAAATTGATCAAACGGTGAAAGGCTGGTTGAGAGACTCTAGAAAATTTGTATTAACTAAAATGGCGGAGAAGCTCAACGTTGCTGAGAAGTCTAGTCGCAAAGATCTTGTAACCAACGTTGATAAGGCTAATGAACAATTTTTAATTGAACGAATCCGACAATTTTCACCTGATAGTCAAATTCTTGGTGAAGAAGGCTTTGGCGATAAGATTACTGAAACGTCAGGCTGGGTCTGGGTGGTTGATCCGATTGATGGTACGATGAACTTTGTGAAGCAGCAAGATCACTTTGCAACGATGATTGCCCTCTATATTGATGGTCAGGGCGTTCTAGGCTACATTAATGACATTATGAACGATGACCTTTATTCAGGCGGGCCACAACTAGGGGTTTTTAAAAATGAGCAGCGGTTACCAGCACCAGCCAACTTAGGGTTAGCTGATGGCTTGATCGGTATCAGTGGCCCGCTGATCTTACGCAATCAATTTAATATGCAAATTGTCGCTGAAAAAAGTGCGGGCGTTCGGGCTTATGGTTCAGCGGGAATTGAAATCAGTCACATTTTATCCGGAAAATTAAACGGCTACATTTCCTATTTAAAGCCTTGGGACTTTGGCGCCGGAAAAATTTTAGCAGAAACTCTCGGTCTGTCGGTGACAACAGTTGACGGGAAGCCACTTGGTATGCTATCATCAGACTTCGTAATGGTAGCAACGGAAAAAGCACAACGAGACATTCTGCCAATCGTCGGTTAAAACGTCGGACTGTGACATGCGCGTCACAGTTTTTTTATGGCGTTAAGTCAAGGTGTAGGGTGTTGCCAATTGCGCTACACGCTTGACCGTTAAATCGACCGTTTAATTAAGAGTTACGTTTTACGAAAGGAAGAACAACATTTTGAAAACCAGAGATGACATTCGCAACATCGCAATTATTGCCCACGTTGACCACGGTAAGACTACCTTGGTTAATGAATTACTTAAACAATCAGATACATTAGATGAACACGTGGAAATTGCCGACCGGGCACTTGATTCTAATGATATCGAAAAAGAACGTGGGATTACGATTCTTTCGAAGAACACCGCTGTGCGTTATGGCGACAAGCAAATCAACATTTTGGATACCCCAGGACACGCTGACTTCGGTGGTGAAGTTGAACGGATCATGCGAATGGTTGATGGTGTGTTGTTGGTCGTGGATGCCTATGAAGGAACCATGCCACAAACTCGGTTCGTTTTGAAGAAGGCTTTGGATCAACACTTGACCCCAATCGTGGTTATCAACAAAGTTGACCGTCCTGGCTCACGCCCTTCAGAAGTCGTTGACGAAGTTTTGGACCTGTTCATTGAATTAGGTGCTGACGAAGATCAATTGGACTTCCCGGTGGTTTACGCTTCTGCTATGAACGGGACTTCAAGTTTTGATCCTGATTTAGCAACCCAAGAACACACGATGAAGCCAGTCTTTGACACCATCGTTGACCACATTCCAGCTCCAATCGATAACTCTGACGAACCACTTCAATTCCAAGTGGCAATGTTAGATTACAACGATTTCGTTGGCCGGGTTGGTATTGGCCGGATCTTCCGTGGGAAAGTTAAGGTTGGTGACAACGTTACAGTTATGAAGTTAGACGGTTCAACTAAGAACTTCCGGGTAACGAAGTTATTTGGGTTCTTCGGCTTGAAGCGTTTGGAAATCAACGAAGCCAAAGCCGGTGACTTGATTGCCGTTTCTGGGATGGAAGACATCAACGTTGGTGAAACGGTTACGGCGCAAGATACGCAAGAAGCATTACCAATCTTACGGATCGATGAACCAACCCTTCAAATGACTTTCCGGACCAACAACTCACCATTTGCTGGTCAAGACGGTAAGTTTGTGACGAGTCGCCAATTGGAAGACCGTTTACGGACTGAATTGGAAACTGACGTGTCGTTACGAGTTGATGACACCGACGAACCAGGGGCCTGGACTGTTTCAGGTCGTGGGGAATTGCATTTATCAATTCTGATTGAAACTTTGCGTCGTGAAGGCTTTGAATTACAAGTATCACGTCCAGAAGTTATCTACCGCGACGTTGATGGTCAACAATGCGAACCTTACGAAGAAGTCCAAATTGACACGCCTGACGAATACACTGGTAGTGTGATCGACAGCTTGTCACAACGTAAGGGTGAAATGCAAAACATGGAAACGACTGATAACGGTCAAACTCGCTTGACGTTCTTAGCGCCATCACGTGGGTTGATCGGTTACTCAACTGAATTCATGTCAATGACCCGTGGTTACGGGATCATGAACCACACCTTTGAAAAGTACGCCCCAGTTATCCGTAACTGGAACCCAGGTCGTTCAAAGGGGACTTTGGTCTCAATGAACGCTGGTAAGGCAACCACTTACGCCATGATGGGTATCGAAAGTCGTGGTCGGTTATTGATCGATCCAGGTACTGACGTGTACGAAGGGATGATCGTTGGTGAAAACAGCCGTGAGAACGATATCACGGTTAACGTTACCAAGGGTAAGAACTTGACCAACGTCCGGGCTGCCGGTTCAGATGATATGGCACGGATCAAGACGCCAACTCACTTCTCATTGGAAGAATCATTGGAATTCTTGAACAGCGATGAATACTGTGAAGTTACGCCAGACCACGTTCGTTTACGGAAGCAAATTCTGGATTCAAATGCACGTGAAAAGGCTGCTAAGAAGCGTCGTCATAACTAATTAAAAAATTAATGCGATCATGCTTTGATTGAGGAGGCATCATGACATCCATTTTGGGTGTTGTGGTGCCTTTTTGCTGTCGCTTGTGTCCAGCGTAAGTGTTGGGTGCGATTGGGGTGAAGGCTGTTTGTCATCGCTTCGCTCGCCAAAGCCGCACGAAAACCGGCGCTCTCAGGCTACAAAATTCGGCGCCACTTAGGTTGCTATTTCCGGGGTTCCTGAAGTAGCTGGAGCTTGTCAACCACGCGCTTTCTGGCCACCACGCCGAATGGTGCTGCGCGAGACTGAGAGCTGCATGTAAGGGGCTTCGATAAAACCGCCAGGCCCGGGCGCTTTCACCGAAGCCCCTTACATTACGCTCTCAACCCGTCTCGCTCCGCACACTTACGCTGGACACAAACGATAACGAATTTCAGTTACATTTTTGTAAGGTTTTAGCCCACCAAACCCGCAACTGCATAGGTTATGCTATAATCTAAAGAGTTTACTTGAGAATTTTTTGGAATGGCGTGGAATGAAATGAAAAGGTTAAAAAAATTAGATTACTTAATTATTGTGCCGTACCTGACACTGTGTGCAATTGGCATCGTAATGGTTTATTCGTCCAGCGCGAATGTCGCAATTCAAAACGGTTCTTCGCCGACTGCTTACCTGATTAAGCAAGTGATGTGGGTGATAGTAGGAATGGTTTTGACCGGGTTTGTCACCGCGATGAATTTTCGAAAATGGCAAACGAAGGTTATGATAATTGGTGGCTTTTGCGTCTTCTTGCTTTTTTTTATTTATCTGTTAGCAAAAGGGCAGACGGTTAACGGAGCTGCGGGGTGGATTTCATTTGGTTCAATAAATTTGCAACCTGCCGAGTTTGTTAAATTTTATTTGATTATTCTGGTTGCTCATGCGTTGGCTAGCCCTAAGCGAGAGTCGGAGTTACTAGGTGGTCATTGGTGGTGGACGATGCGTGGGCCACTAATTATAAGCGCAATTCTCACTGGGTTGGTTTTTATACAACCCGATATGGGGAGTGCGTCGATTATTACCGCAATTATTTATATGATGTGTCTCGCGAGTGGTATCCCGGTTAAGCGAAGTTGGAAAATTATCGGCGCGACCTTTGTCGGCATCGTGTTTGTTGCATTTCCAATTGCACTGAAGTTATCTGAAAGTGGCATTGTTAAATCCTATAAACTTGCACGACTGGTTGCCTTTGTCGATCCGTTCGGGCATGCGAAGGATACCGGCCAGCAATTGGTGAACTCCTACTACGCTTTAAGTAACGGTGGTTTATTTGGGGTTGGTCTCGGCAATTCGATTCAAAAACGGGGGTATTTACCAGAACCCAACACCGACTTTATCATGGCCATCACAGGCGAAGAGTTAGGCTTAGCTGCTATTATCGTGATTTTACTATTACTGGGCTTAATCGTCTGGCGGACAATCAAAATTGGGATGCATGCAGATAACGTTTTCGATACGCTAGTTTGTTACGGCGTCGCAACCTACTATGCGGTGCAGGCGTCAATCAACGTCGGTGGGGTAGTCGGATTCTTACCGATCACCGGGGTGACCTTTCCGTTTATTAGCTACGGTGGATCAAGTATGTTATCCCTGACGCTTTGTTTGGGGTTGGTTTTAAATGTGAGTGCTCGAGAACGTGGAAAGAAGGAGAAATAGATGTTAGCCATTCAAGAACGAACGAATTTGATCGTGTACGTGTCTAGTTTGCGACAAGTCCGTCAATTAAAGCGATACGGGCATCTTGAATATGTCTCTAAGCGAATGCGTTACGCGACACTGTACGTGAACGCTGAAGATGCACAATCAACGATTGAACGATTAAAACAATTACGGTTTGTGAAACGGGTGATTGAGTCACCCAAGCAATCATTATTAGCATTGTTGGGCCTTTCGGGGAATCCAACGACTAAAACGGATCAAGTTAAATTTGAGGAGGATGAAGATTAATGCGCGTTGTTGCGGGTGAATACGGTGGCCGGAAACTCCGGGCCGTTCCGGGAATGAAAACCCGGCCTACTACGGATAAAGTGAAGGAGGCTGTCTTCAATATTATCGGCCCTTACTTTGATGGTGGGAACAGTTTGGACCTGTTCGCAGGATCCGGTGGTCTTAGTATTGAAGGGGTATCACGGGGAATTGCACACGCTGTTTTGATTGATCGACAGGGCGCTGCCATTAAGACCATCAAGCAAAACATTGAAGTGACTAAGGAACCAGATAAGTTTACGGTCCTCAAGCGGGATGCGCAGCAAGCAGTTAAAACCCTCAGTCAACAAGGACAACAGTTTAATCTGATTTATTTTGATCCGCCATATAAGGAACAAAAAATCGTTGCTGAAATTGAATTATTGATGCAGTTAGACCTATTGGCAACGGATTGTCGCATCATGTGTGAAACGAATCAAGAGGCAGCCTTGCCTGATACAATTGGGAACTGCCAAGTTCTGGAACGCAAATCCTATGGCATTACCCAAATTACGATTTATCAATATCAAGGAGTGTGAGTTGTTATGACAATTGCGGTTTATCCCGGTAGTTTTGACCCGCTCACGTTGGGCCACCTAGATATTATTGAACGTGCTAGCCGATTATTTGATAAATTGATCGTCACCGTTGGGATCAATACGAATAAGAAGGCCCTGTTTACTACGGAGCGGCGGGTTGAGTTGATCAAACGTAGCGTCGCTCATTTACCAAACGTTTCGGTGCAGGCCGAAGGTGGCCTGACGGTTAAATTCGTTGAGTCAGTTGGCGCATCGGTGATTGTTCGCGGTATTCGAGATACGAAAGACTTTGAATATGAATCAGCGACAGCTAGTATGAACAAGCACCTCAACGAACAAATTGAAACGGTCTTCTTAATGACCGCGCCAAAATACGCCTTTATTTCGTCAACCCTTTTAAAGGAAGTCATGCACTTTGGTGGCGATATTGATTCGTTGGTACCACAAGCAGTGGCTGAGGCGTTAAGAGAAGACTGAAGGTTGGTTTAATTAGATGAAGAAAATATTGAAACAGCGTTGGGTCCGGTACGGCGTTTCGATTGTTGCCGCAATCGTGATCTTGATTGGCTTTTTTTGGCCAATGTCGGCCTATATTGAGTCGCCCGGCTCAGCGGATGATTTAAAATCGTTCGTGACGATTCCGGGGCATGCGGATAAGCAAAAGGGTAAGTTTATGATCACGTCGGTGCAACTAGCTCAGGCGCGACCGTTCACCTATGCGTTGGCGAAGCTGTCGCCGTATAGCTCGATTGAAAGCGAAGCCAGTATCACCGGTGGCCAAAGTAATGACACGTACATGCAGATGCAGAATTTCTACATGCAAAGCGCCATTGATGAAGCCAAAGCGGTTGCCGTTAAAGCTGCCCATAAAAAGGTGACTAAAAAATACCTGGGCATTTACGTGATGCAGATTCAGTCCAATTCGCAGTTTAAAGGTAAACTTAAAGTTGGTGACACCATTACAAAAGTGAATGGGCATCACTTTGAAAGTGCCTACGGGTTTCAAAAATACATCCGTAACCAAAAAGTGGGGACGACACTCCGCGTTCAATACCAGCGGCATGGTAAATTTAAGGTCGTAGCGGCACCGTTGATCAAGCTATCTTCCGGACAACCAGGAATCGGGATTATTTTGACTGATAACGTTAAGGTGACGACTTCGCCTAAGGTCAAGGTTGATCCTGGTCAAATTGGCGGGCCGTCAGGTGGATTGATGTTTAGTCTTCAAATTTACAGCCAGTTGACTGGAAAAAACATCCGTCACGGGCGTAAAATTGCGGGGACGGGGACCATCAACCCAGATGGATCAGTTGGCGAAATTGGTGGCATTGATAAAAAAATTGTTGCTGCTAAAAAGGCGGGCGCAACGATCTTCTTTGCGCCGTACGTTAAGCCAACGAAGGCGATTCTTCAGTTGGAGGAAGGTCACGTCACTAATTATCAATTGGCCAAACGGACAGCTAAAAAAGTTGCCCCGAATATGAAAGTCGTGCCAGTGACGAGCTTTAAGCAGGCGCTTCATTATTTGGAAACTCACCAATAAATTAGTGAAACAATAGAAGTCGGCGTCGCTTTTAGCGATTACCGGCTTCTTTTTTGTGCTTGTGCATGTTTCAGTGATAGTTACTGTCACTTGTGTCCAGCGTAAGTGTTGGTGCGATTTGGGTGTTGGCTGTTTGTCGTCGCTTCGCTCGCCAAAGCCGCATTGAAAAGCGCTCGTTCAGGCTACAGAATTCGGCGCCACTTAAACTGTCATTTCTAGGGTTCCTGATATTGTAGGAACTTGCTAACCACGCGCTTTCTGGCCACTATGCCGAATGGTGCTACGCGAGACTGAGAGCTGCATGCAAGGTAACATCGGTAAACCCGCCAGGCCCGGGCGCCTTCACCGATGTTACCTTGCACACTGCTCTCAACCCGTCTCGCTCCGCACACTGTCACTGGACACAAACGACAGTAAAAAAAGTTCGAGCGTAGTTTTCCAAGTTTTTCTGATAATTCTAAAGTTGTTTGAAGCAAACGAATGACGGTTCGCGTAGTTAGGGGGTGACAGAAAGGAGGGGAAACGTTGGAAAGGTTAAAGGAGCTGTTGGAGAATACGAGTCGCGAGATCTGGATCATTATCGGTCTGGTACTTGCTTTAATCGGGGCTGCCTTTTTGCTATTACGACAACCGCAACCGGTTAACGATACCACCATGATGGCTGAAACGGTGACGGCTTCGTCACAGTCAATGCAGATGACCGAGAATGGTCAGACCGCAACGACCAGCGTGACTACGACAATGTACGTGGACGTTAAGGGCGCTGTTAAACAGCCGGGACTCAAAAAAGTTGACCAAACTATGCGCGTGATCGATGCGGTTCAACTTGCTGGTGGTTTCGCGGGTAATGCTGATGAAAAGCAGGTTAATTTAGCGCAACGGTTAGTTGATCAACAAGTTGTGTACATTCCAAAACGGGGTGAAAAGGTTGATGCCGCAATGAACCAAGCTGGGGCACCGGCTGGTCCGGGCGCAACGGGGACCAGTCAGACACCTCAGGTTAACTTAAATACCGCGGATGTTACTGAGTTGCAACAATTAGACGGCGTTGGTGAAAAAAAGGCGGCGAAAATTATCGAGTATCGAGAAGCCCACGGGCAGTTCCAATCGATTGAAGAGTTGAAGGAAGTTAGTGGCTTTGGCGACAAAACGCTGGAACGACTTCGACCGCAACTCGCAGTTTGAAAGAGCGTGTACGCGTCATGATCAATGGTGACTTAGCAACCCATATTTAGATGATATTTGGTATACTAGTGGGGACTATCAAATTGGAGGCCTTGAGCATAATGACGAAGAAGAGAATTCCATGGGATCAGTACTTTATGATGCAATCAGTCTTGTTAGCAAGTCGGAGTACGTGTAATCGTTTGTCCGTTGGTGCAACGATCGTTCGTGATCGGCGAATTATTGCGGGCGGCTATAATGGTTCCGTGTCAGGCGATGTTCACTGTATCGATGAGGGGTGTTACCTCGTTGATGGCCATTGCTTCGGACGATTCACGCAGAAATGAATGCTATTTTGCAGTGTGCTAAGTTTGGTGAACCAACGGATGGCGCTGAAATTTACGTTACTGATTTTCCGTGCTTACAGTGTACTAAGATGCTACTTCAAGCGGGAATTAAAAAGATTTATTATCTGCGAAACTACCATAATGATCCCTACGCAATGTCACTGATCGAAAAGAAACACGTGACGCTCACTCACGTTGAGTTGGACGCTGAAGCAATTGAACGCGCCTCAGTCGATGCCTATCTAGCTGGACATTAATCGACATATCATTTGGCTCGCCATATTGGCGGGCAGTTTAAGCGGCGTCTTTTTTGGCATTACTTGGTTAGCCGGTGGTTTGACGGTGCTATGGTTACTGAGGCTGGTGTGTTTGCGACAACCTATAACGTTATTGTTAGCTGGAATGGTTTTAGTTGGGTTTGGTGGCTGGTTTTATCATCAGCAACAACTCATGGCTACGGGTCACTTACCGACCACAACCCGAACGCAATTGATCGTCCAAGTACAACCGGATGATGTTCGAATTGGACCTGACAGTGTTCAACTACGAGGTAAATTGCCATCTGGCTACTGGATCGAAGGTCGTTTTTATGCAGATAACAGCCAACTTGAGGCGTATCGTCTGCGACAAACGAGTCAAATGATGTTAACGGGAGACGTGGACCGGTATGCGCCGGCAACCAACGTCAATGAATTTGATTTTGGCGCGTATCAGGCGCATCGGTGGACGTTTAATCAGATCAAAATTATTCAGTTACAACAACTAACACCGGTGCAAGCCCGTAATCCGTGGACGATTTGGGTTAATGGGTGTCATGCGTTGCGTTACTGGCTGATTGAACGAACGAAGTCGTTACCTGAGACGTTGCGATTGTATGTTCAAGGGTTGTTTTTAGGCTATCGTGCGGATGGCTTTTATGAACGGCTGGCAGCGGTTAAAGACCTTGGCTTGATCCATTTATTTAGTATCTCAGGCTTTCACGTTATTTGGTTGGTGGCGCTCATTGAATGGGGAATGGCCCTGTTACGACTACCGCAAGGACTTCGTGTCATTGGCCTTTGTTTAATTTTGCCGAGTTACGTGATTATCGCTGGGGGCGGTCCGGGCGTTATTCGGGCGGTTTTGGTGGTGTTGATTGGCATATTGGCCAAATTGGGACGGGTTTCGCTAAGCCGGTTAACGGTTTGGGGACTCAGTTTACTCATTGGCCTAGCGATAAGTCCAGCGATGTTGACCGAATTAGGGGGTCAACTGAGTTACGGACTAGCGTTTAGTTTAATCTTTTTGAATCAGCGGTCACTCCTATTTCAAACGTTGATGCTGAATTTAATTAGTTTGCCGACCATTTTATATCACATCTATCAATGGCACGTCTTGTCGTTGTTCGTTAATTTATTACTATTACCGTTGTTTAGCTGGTTAGTTTTTCCCGTTGTGTTTGGCTTAATGTGGCTCGGGCCGAGCTGGCCAGTTGCGGCGGGGATGGGTGAACGGGGGCTACAAGGGCTCACGTTCAGTTTGGATTGGGTTGCTCAGTTGCCCGGAATGGTAGTGACGGGACAACCGACGGCATTGATGACGACCGGTCTTTGTGTGTTGACGTTTATGATCTTAGCTGCACAAACGGCGCGGATTCGGCGTTGGTTATTCGGACTGTTGATTGTCAGTTACGCGGGTTTAATGTTTTGGCGCCAACATCCCCTAGACGGTGAAGTGACCTTTTTTGATATTGGTCAGGGGGATAGTTTTTTGATTCGAGAACCTGGTAACCGACAAGTGATTATGATCGACACGGGTGGTAAGGTCACGTTTGGGTCGCATCGTCCCACTGGTAGAAGTACCGCCGAACGGGTAAGCATTAACTACCTTAAAAGTCTGGGAATTACGCAGATTGATCATTTACTGTTGTCCCATCAAGATGCCGACCACACCGGCGATGTTGATGATGTACTAGCAGCGCTAGTTGTTAAACGGCTTTACGTGCCACTGGGGATGACCAGCAATGAGCGGTTCATGAAGCGCGTTCAACCAGCTTTAATGAAGCACCGAACGCAAGTCATTGAAGTTCAGGCTGGTCAATCAATTGAAGGTACTCAATTACAAGTTGTTCACCCATTTAAAGCCGGTGAGGGCACCAATGAAGATTCGATGGTGTTATTCGCCAACTATGGTCAGTTAAGCTGGTTATTCACGGGTGACCTTGATCAGGCAGGTGAACGACAAATTGCCGCCCATTTTCCACAACTAACGGTAGACGTGTTAAAATTAGGACACCATGGCAGTAAAACGTCATCGGATCCAACGGTTGTGGCAAAGTGGCAACCCAAAATTGGGATTATTTCGGCTGGCCGGGAAAATCGGTACGGTCATCCTAATCAAGAGACATTGGCGACGCTTGCCAAACAGCAAGTGCCGTACTTTAGTACGCAACAAAATGGCATGGTGACGTACCGGTTTCGGGCTCACGCGCCAGGTTATTGGCAGACGTTTTTGAAAGGGGCATTTTCGTGACATTTGAAACAACCATGGCAGCACTTGGAAAACAACAAGCGCAACCGGTATACGTGATTACCGGTGATCAGCTACTTAAGTCAGCAACTTCGGGCGGCGTTTTTGGCGCTTATTCCAGAAGCTGAGCAAACCATGAACTATGCAAGTTATGATATGGAAACCACTCCGGTGGCACAGGCGTTAGATGATGCCATGTCCGCACCGTTCTTTGGGGACAAGCGATTGGTGTTCGTTGACCGCGCGTATTTTTTGACGACTGAAACGCATCGGGGAAGTAAAATTGAACACGATATGGCGAGTTTAACGTCGTACCTTGAACATCCAGAACCAACAACGATTCTCGTATTTTGCGACGAGTGGTAAATTGGATAGTCGCAAAAGTGGTGAAGTTGCTTAAAAAGCAGGCGGAAGTGGTGTCGCTTGAAGCAATCGGCGAACATCAGATTCGCGAGTTGATCGAGGCACGGGTTCGTGAGGCGGATATGCAGATCGAACCACAGGCTGTTAACGCGTTGTTACAACGAACGGGATCTGATTTATCACTCATTATGAGTGAATTGCCAAACTCACGTTAGCGTGCTTTGACGATAAGGTGATCACGGCGCCAATCGTGTTAGAACTCGTTACCAAATCGTTAGATCAAAACGTTTTTGATTTGGTCAATGATGTGATGGGCCGTCGAATCGAAGCGGCTTTAAATCTGTACCGGCAGTTGATTTTGACGAAAGAAGAACCCTTGAAAATCAACGCGTCTTAATTGGACAGTTTCGGTTGTTGATTCAAACCAAGATCCTTGCCAAAAATGGCTATAGTCAGGGGAGTATTGCTCAGACGTTAAAAGTGCATCCATATCGGGTGAAATTAGCAATGCAGAGCAGTCGGTCCTTGAAGTTGGCCCATTTAAGACAGGCGTACCTTGGCTCGCCCAAATTGAACGCGCGCTTAAATCGTCTACGCAAGACCCGATGATTTTATTTGAATTGTTTATGTTAAAATACCTCGATCAAGTTGCTTAACGAAAAAACAACAAAAAAGGACCGCCAAACGGCGGTCCTTTTTTGTTGTTCAAAAGTTAAGTTTAATTATGCGTTGGCTTTAGCTAAACGAGCGGCCATCCGTGACTTGTCGCGGGAAGCTTTGTTAGCTTTGATTAAACCTTTTGAAGCAGCGCTGTCAACGGCGCTAGAAGCAGCTTTGTATAAATCAGCTGCGTTGTCGTCCTTAGCGATTACGGCCTTTTCAAACTTCTTAACGGCTGTACGCATGCTGCTGAGTTGTGCTGAGTTACGTTCGTTAGCTTTAACGTTCGTCTTTGCACGTTCAATTGCAGATTTGATAATTGGCATGATTTCACCTCCACACTAAAAAGAGCCGGCTGGCTACCTTAATTATTCAACGAATGCCATTATACCGAACTTAGCGTGCGAATGCAATAGGGGTTTTAGAATCAACGCGTTTTACCGGTAGTAATTGGTAAACCTGGCCACGAGAAAATCGGATGTCGTTAAGAAATTAGACCTTAATTGCGGTCAAGGGCAATTAAAACGGCAGTTAACGGGAATCTCACTTGTATTTATCAGGTGACTCGTGTAGAATGAGTATCGTTCTTAAAGTGCCCTTACTTAGTTCTCCGCGATCTCACTCACGGCTACTCAGTAACGGGTGGACAACTATTATGATAAGGTGGGAATTTACCATGGCTATTAGTCAAGAAAAGAAAAACGAAATCATGAAGCAGTTTGCTCGTCACGAAGGCGACACTGGTTCTGCTGAAGTTCAAATCGCTGTTTTAACTGCAGACATTAACGAATTGAACAACCACATGAAGGCTCACAAGAAGGACTTCCATTCACAACGTGGTTTGATGAAGAAGATTGGTCACCGTCGTAACTTGTTAGCTTACCTTCGTAAGTCTGACGTTCAACGTTACCGTGAATTGATCAAGGCTTTGGGTCTTCGTCGTTAATCAAGACCTTTTCAAAGGAACTTCCCGTACTGGGAGGTTCCTTTTTCTATACATAGATTTGAGTGAACGCAACCGATGGGGCTTGGAAAAATATACCAAAACGTTAGCGCAGACCGACGCAATCTCAGTGAACAAACGGCTTGAAGGTAATCCGTAAATATCGTGATCGATTAGGTATAAAATCAGCCGGCTAGTAGTTTTTATACTGAAACCGGTCAAAGTGTGATAAACTGTAAGCAGTTTAAAGACGTGCCTAAATCACTGGAATTTAGGGAAAAAGCGGGGACTAGTCGTTTTGAAATGACTCGCAGAAACGGATTGACCCGTTGAATCAAAACAGTTGAGGTGAATTATGGAAGAATCACAAGTTAAAATTATGCCGTTGGGCGGGGTCCGCGAAAACGGTAAAAATATGTACATTGTCGACATTAATAACAGTATTTATGTCTTAGATTGTGGGCTACAATACCCCGAAAATGAACTGCTGGGGATTGATATTGTCATTCCGGATTACGCTTATTTGCGTGAAAACCAGGACCGCATCGTTGGGGTCTTTTTAACCCACGGTCACGCTGACGCCATTGGTGCATTACCATACTTCTTATCGGAGTTCCGAGTACCGGTCTTTGGCTCTGAGATGACCATTGAATTGGCAAAGCTGAACTGTCAATCTGATCCAAATGCAAAGGACTTTGACGACTTTCACGTTGTGGATGCTCGGACCGAAATTGACTTTGGTGACGTGACGGTCTCGTTCTTTAAGACGACCCACTCAATTCCTGAATCAATGGGGATCGTGTTGGCATCAAATGCCGGGAGTGTTGTCTACACTGGTGATTTCAAGTTTGATCAAACAGCAGCCCCTGGCTATCAAACGGATTACGCGCGGTTAGCCGAAATTGGCAAAAACGGCGTGTTAGCCTTATTGAGCGACTCAGCGAATGCTGAAAATCCGAACGAAACGGCTAGCGAACGCGATATTGCGGACGACGTGCTTGAAACGTTTAACTACCACAATGGCCGAATTATCGTTGCCAGCGTTGGATCAAACATTTTGCGGTTACAACAAGTGTTTGATTCAGCGGCTAAGACGGGTCGGAAGGTTTATTTGACGGGCCAAGATATCGAAAAAATCGTGGATACGGCAATGCGGTTGCATAAGCTAGTCTTGCCAGAAGACGATTTGCTGGTGACGCAAGAACAGTTAGCTAAATTAGCACCAGAACAAACCGTTATTTTGCAGACTGGTCGTATGGGTGAACCAATCAAGGCACTTCAACGGATGGCAAATCAACAAGAAAAGGGACTAGGAATTGAACCTGGTGACCTTGTCTTTATCACGACCACGCCATCACATGCCATGGAAACAACGGTTGCCAAAACACGCGATATGATTTACCGGGCCGGTGCAGAAGTTAAGGCGATTTCTGACGAACTTAACTCTTCGGGACACGCTAGCAAGAACGACTTACAACTGATGATCAACTTGTTGAAGCCAAAGTATTTGATTCCCATTCAGGGTGAATATCGTTTGCTATCGGCCCATGCAAAGGCAGCTGAAGAGGTGGGGTTAACGTCTGACCGCATTTTCTTGACTGCAAAGGGTGACCAACTGGTTTATGACAAGCATGAGATGGTTTTGAGTGGTAGTGTCGAAGTGGGTAACACCATGATCGATGGTATCGGAGTCGGCGACATTGGTAACATTGTTTTGCGTGACCGTAAAGTGTTATCAGAAGACGGCATCTTTGTGGCGGTTATTACGATTGACCACAAAAAGAAGCAGATTATTGCGGAACCTAAGATCACCTCACGTGGCTTTGTTTACGTTAAGGCGAATAAGAACCTGATGCATGAAAGTGCAGAGATCATTAAAACCACAGTTCAGGCTAACTTGGATAACAAGGAATTTGACTGGACGCATCTGAAAC
This sequence comes from Secundilactobacillus similis DSM 23365 = JCM 2765, assembly GCF_001311075.1. Classification (GTDB taxonomy): domain Bacteria; phylum Bacillota; class Bacilli; order Lactobacillales; family Lactobacillaceae; genus Secundilactobacillus; species Secundilactobacillus similis. Next base: position 6,707 of record NZ_BBAD01000033.1, on the reverse strand, counting down.
AAGATGTTCGTGAAAAGTTGAATCACTACTTGTTTGAACAAACACGTCGACACCCAGTTATCTTACCCGTAATCATGGAAGTTGACCCACGGCGGCATAAGCCAAAGAGCAAGCATAAGAAAAACAATCAACCGGCCAAAGCAGCAACTGATGAAACTGCTGAATAAGGTCTAACCCAAAGCACTATTTTGAAGCTGAAAGTTGGCTTCGAATAGTGCTTTTGAGTACCAAGAAGAAAGAGGAGTGATTGGGTGACAGATCGAGCGTTACAACAGGCCAACGCAGCGTTTAAACAGCATCAATGGCACACTGCCGCAACGCTGTATGAACAAGTTTATGAGCAAGAAAAAAGTCCTAAAATTAATCATTTATTAGTGAGAAGCTTATTTGAGGACCAGCAGTACGTCGCTGCAAAATCGGTAATGGCGGATGATTGGAATAGTTACCTAGTGGATACGGATCATTTTGAATTAATGGTGCAAGTTCTTTTAAAGAATCGACAATTACTGCTGGTTCACATTTTAATGGCGACAACTGGGGTAACTTCTTCTAAAATCGATGCGTTGCTAGAACAGGCAGAGACGGTGTGTCGCCAAAGTACGCATTTTCAGGCGGATTATCAGGCGTTTTACCAATTAAGTGCTCATGGATTGCAGCAACAACGACAGGCTTTTGAGGCAGGCAAACAATTGCCGCTAACGGAATGGTTGACTGCGGCCAAGGCATTGCTAACGGATCCCTTCGTTAAACCGGTGATTCGAGTCAGTTTGTTACAGTTGATGCAACAGTTGAAGCTCTCAGAGACGGTAAAGTTCCGTTGGTTAGACGACCAAGACTATCAACTTGTTCCGTCGACGTTACAACCCTTTGGAAAACTACCGATCGTTCAAAAATTAAATCAGCAACTCCAAGCTGAAATTGCACAAAACGACCCAATTACGCAACAACTTTATCAAGAATCGCTTCAGTTACAATTAACGTTGCTTTATCCATTTATTGAGCGTGCAATTTCTAGCCCAACTGAATGGATCACCCGGTTAATTCACGGTGATATCAGCGTTAGTCGGGAACCGGCTGCTCAATTTTCGGTGGCTTGGTGGCAACAAAAGTTAGCGCTGATCATGGCGGAAATGACCGGTGCATAAAAAACTTTTAACCAAAAACCGTTTTTATGGTTTACAAACGATAACCTAATCTATATAATGTTTAAGGATTCTTCTTGAGGGATTCTCGATTTACCTTTTCGAGAAGAAGTAGTATAATTAACATCAAAGGGTTGCTGATGAATTACTAATCAGCATAATCTTTGTGAAAAATACAGGAGGTTTCATTAATGGCAAAGGAAACATACGAAAGAACTAAGCCCCATGTAAACATTGGTACTATTGGCCATATCGACCATGGGAAGACTACTTTGACTGCAGCAATTACTAAGGTATTAGCCGCTAAGGGTTTGGCTAAGGCTGAAGACTATGCTGACATTGATAAGGCACCTGAGGAACGTGAACGTGGTATCACGATCAACACTGCCCACGTTGAATACGAAACTGAAAAGCGTCACTACGCACATATTGACGCCCCAGGACATGCTGATTACATCAAGAACATGATCACTGGTGCCGCTCAAATGGACGGTGCTATCTTAGTGGTTGCCGCTACTGATGGTCCTATGCCTCAAACGCGTGAACACATCTTGTTGGCTCGCCAAGTGGGTGTTGAATACCTGATCGTCTTCTTGAACAAGACCGACTTAGTTGATGATGATGAATTGATCGACTTGGTTGAAATGGAAGTTCGTGAATTACTTTCAGAATACGATTACCCTGGAGATGACATTCCTGTTATCCGCGGTTCTGCTCTTAAAGCCCTTGAAGGCGACGAAGAACAAGAAAAGGTTATCTTACACTTGATGGACGTTGTTGATGAATACATCCCAACGCCAGTTCGTGATAACGACAAGCCTTTCTTGATGCCTGTTGAAGACGTATTTACGATCACTGGTCGTGGTACTGTTGCTTCAGGTCGTATCGACCGTGGGACTGTTAAGGTCGGCGACGAAGTTGAAATCGTTGGTCTTAAGGAAGAAGTTCTTAAGAGTACTGTTACTGGTTTGGAAATGTTCCGTAAGACTTTGGAATTTGGTGAAGCCGGCGATAACGTTGGTGTCTTGCTTCGTGGTGTTAACCGTGAACAAGTTGTTCGTGGCCAAGTTCTTGCAAAGCCAGGTTCGATCCAAACGCACACTAAGTTCAAGGGTGAAGTTATATCCTTTCTAAAGAAGAAGGTGGCCGTCATACGCCATTCTTCTCAAACTACCGTCCACAATTCTACTTCCACACCACTGATATCACTGGTGTTATCGAATTGCCTGATGGCGTAGAAATGGTTATGCCTGGCGATAACGTCACTTTCGAAGTTGACTTGATCGCACCAGCTGCCATTGAAAAGGGTACTAAGTTTACTGTTCGTGAAGGTGGCCACACTGTTGGTGCCGGTGTTGTTTCAGAAATCATGGACTAATACCTACCTAAATTGAACAAGAAAAGTCCGAGAAGGTTGCCTTTTCGGGCTTTTTTCTTTGAATCAGATTTAATGTCAGCTGGTTAAGCTGGCCGAAGATTGGCTCATGTGATTTAAACCGTCACGATTGAATTGACGTGAGCTTAAAAATCGGCCAATGAACGTCGCTGATTGCTGAAAACCTGTGTATTTTATCGATATCTAGGGGGGAATAATGTTTACTTTTCGCCCCCCATACGGTAAACTGAAAGCTGTACGCAATTTGAATATGATCGTATTCGAAGAGATTTTTAATTCGGAGGGAATATAATGTCTGCAAAATGGGAAAAAAAGGAAACCAACAAAGGTGAATTAACCTTTGAAATTGGTGCCGATGAAATCAAAAAAGGCTTAGACCAAGCATTCGCACGGACTAAGAAGAACTTGGCTGTGCCTGGTTTCCGTAAGGGTAAGGTGCCACGTCAAATCTTCAACCAAATGTACGGTGAAGAAGCCCTTTATCAAGATGCTTTGAACATTGTTTTACCAGATGTTTACGAAGCAGCTATCGAAGAAGCTGGTATCGAACCAGTTGATCAACCAGAAATCAACGTTGAATCAATGGAAAAGGGTCAACCTTGGGTATTGAAGGCCGTTGTTACGGTTAAGCCAGACGTTAAGCTTGGCGACTACAAGGGCTTGAGCGTTACTAAGCAAAACACCCGTGTCTACCAAAAGGACATTGATGCTGAATTGGAACGTCGTCGTCAACAACAAGCCGAATTAGTGCTTAAAGAAGACGAAGCCGCTGCTAAGGGCGACACTGTCACCATTGACTTTGATGGTTACGTTGACGGTAAGCAATTCGACGGTGGGAAAGCTGATAACTACTCACTCGAACTTGGCTCAAACTCATTCATCCTGGCTTTGAAGACCAATTAGTTGGCCACAAGGCTGGTGAAGATGTTGACGTTAAGGTTACCTTCCCAGAAGATTACCAAGCCGAAGACTTACAAGGTAAGGATGCAACCTTCAAGACCACGATCCACGAAGTTAAGCAAAAGGAATTACCTGAACTTGACGACGAATTTGCTAAGGACATCGACGAAGAAGTTGATAGCCTTGACGAATTGAAAGCTAAGATCAAGGATGAACTGAAGGAACAAAAGACCACTGCTGCCCACGATGCAATTGAAGATGAAGCTATCCGCGAAGCCGTAGATAACGCTGAAATTGCTGAAGTGCCTGCTGCAATGATCGAAGAAGACATCCACCGTCAAATGGACCAATACTTAGCTAACATGCAACAACAAGGTATCGATCCTAAGATGTACTTCCAGTTGACTGGTACGACTGAAGACGACTTGCACAAGCAATTCGCTGCTGACGCTGAACGTCGGGTTAAGACTAACTTGGTCTTAGAAGCCATCGTTGAAGCTGAAAACATCGAACCATCTGAAGACGAAATCAGTGCCGAAGTTAAGGATTTAGCTGGCCAATACGGTATGGAAGAAAGCGCCGTTCGTTCTGCTTTATCTGAAGACATGTTGAAGCATGATATCGCAGTTAAGAAGGCGGTTGACGAAATCACCGACTCAGCTAAGCAAGACAAGAAAAAAGACGACGACGAAAAAGACGACGAAAAGTAATCTAATTCGTTAACGCGACTAAAAGGCCCTGGAGATGAGGTTATCTGATTCTTTCATGGGCCTTTTGTTGCATATTGGCTTGAGTTAACCGGTCATCGTTGGAAGTTCAAATTACTTCTCACGGTGCAAGAACTATGGTATAGTAGCACTTGCGTTGTAGAAATGATACAATGCGGTTAACTTAAAAAGGGGTGACTGTTAATTGTTCGAAAATACTGATGTAAATGGCCCCGTAAACTGTTCTTTTTGTGGTAAGTCACAGGATCAAGTGAAGAAAATCGTCGCTGGCCCTGGGGTTTATATCTGTAATGAATGTATTGATTTATGTAAAGAAATTATTGATGAAGAGTTTAGTGAAGAGAGTGCCCAAACGGTATTCGATGTACCTACACCACAACAAATCGTCGATTCATTGAACCAATACGTCATTGGCCAAACCGAAGCTAAGAAGACGCTGTCGGTTGCGGTTTACAACCATTACAAGCGGGTTAATGAAATGGCAACTAGCCAAGAAGATGGCCCAGAACTACAAAAGAGTAACATTACGATGATTGGCCCAACTGGGTCTGGGAAGACGTATCTCGCCCAAACTCTGGCAAAAATTTTGAATGTGCCATTCGCAATCGCAGATGCCACGACGTTAACTGAAGCTGGTTACGTTGGTGAAGACGTTGAAAACATCTTGCTGAAGTTACTTCAAAATGCCGATTACGATGTTGAACGTGCTGAAAAAGGCATTATCTACATCGATGAAATTGATAAAATTGCTAAAAAAGCTGAAAATGTATCGATTACCCGAGATGTTTCTGGTGAAGGGGTTCAACAAGCCCTTTTGAAGATCTTGGAAGGTACTACTGCTAACGTTCCGCCTCAGGGTGGTCGCAAGCACCCGCAACAAGAATTTATTCAAATTGATACGACGAACATTTTGTTCATTGTTGGTGGGGCCTTTGATGGTATCGAAACGATCGTTAAGAACCGGCTCGGTGATAAGACGATTGGTTTCGGAACCGATTCAACACACCAACCAGTCGATGAGACAGAAAGCTTGATGCAACGAGTTGTGCCAGAAGATATGCTCGAATTCGGGTTAATTCCGGAATTCATCGGTCGTCTGCCAATTTTAACTGCCTTAGAGAAGCTTTCTGAAAGTGATTTGGTTCGGATTTTAACTGAACCAAAGAATGCCTTAGTTAAACAGTATCAGAAGTTAATTTCATTAGATGGCGTTGAGCTAGACTTTGAAGACGAAGCGCTCAGCGAAATGGCGAAATTAGCCCTGAAACGTAACACTGGTGCTCGTGGATTACGCTCGATCATTGAAGATGTTATGCGCGACATTATGTTTGACTTACCAAGTCGTGACGATGTCGAAAAGGTCATTGTGACCGGTGAGACGGTTCGTGATCATGAAGAACCAGCCTTGATCTTAAAGGATCAAAAGGCGTCCTAATTTAAGCACGGTGTGTGCGAATTGGCTGCTGAGATCAACAACCAGTTCCGGCCGTATCAAAAGCACCCAATGGGCAATTTGAGCCATTCGGTGCTTTTGTGTGTTATACACCCGACTGATTATCGTTGACCCAAACCTTGAGGAGGAATATAAATGGAAGTCCATGAAGTTGAATTAGTCATGAGTGCGGTAGATCCGAAGCAGTATCCCACTACCGGGCAGCCCGAAATTGCGCTGGTAGGGCGCTCGAACGTTGGTAAGTCATCACTAACGAACGTGTTGATCAATCGAAATAGTTATGCGCGGACGTCGAGTCAACCAGGGAAAACCCAAACGTTGAATTTTTACCACGTTGAGTCTCAGTTGTACTTTGTCGACGTTCCTGGCTACGGCTATGCGAAGGTCTCAAAAGCAGAGCGTGAAAAATGGGGTCAAATGATCGAGACCTACCTCACAAGTCGCGAAACACTTCGTGGCGTCATTTCGTTAGTGGATGGGCGGCATGCGCCAACCAAGGACGACCAGCAAATGTACACGTGGTTAAGCTACTATGACATTCCCGTACTGGTTGTTGCCACTAAGATGGATAAGATTCCGAAGGCTAAGTGGAACAAGCAACTGAGTTTGGTTAAAAAAAACGCTCGATATGAAAAAGAGCGATGGGCTACTCGCCTTCTCTGCGCAAACCAAAGCGGGTAAGGAACAAGTTTGGGATTGGATCGAATCTCACGCATTTGGAGGTAAGTAGTGGTCATGGAATTTAACGAGTATCAAAAATCGGCGAAACGAACACTCTTTGGTAGCGAGCAGGTGTTGACAAACTGTGCCCTTGGCTTATCTAGTGAAACGGGGCAAGTCGTTGACCTCGTCAAAAGATATACCTTTCAGGGTGCTGATTTAGACCGTGAGACGCTGACCAAAGAAATGGGTGACGTTTTATGGTACCTCTCTCAAGTTGCCGAATGGGCCAATATTCCGTTTGATGAAGTCGCTCAGAAGAACATTGATCGACTAAATGAACGGTATGCAACAACGAATCCAGAACAGAAATAAAGCGGTAGCGCTTGTGACTAATGTGTTAGTCATGAGCGCTATTTTGCTGTCGC
>NZ_BBAD01000032.1 GCF_001311075.1 Secundilactobacillus similis DSM 23365 = JCM 2765 | reverse complement strand
CAGAACCGAGAACCAGAACCAGAACCAGAACCAGAACCAGAACCAGAACCAGAACCAGAACCAACAACTGAACAACCGGCACCCGAAACGCATGCGGCGCAGACTGAAACAACGGATGCCGAGCGTTACGATAAGGCTTAGCCAAATCGCGGTTGACCTTTGGTGAACGACTGAACCACTTATTGGCCAACTTCAGGCACGTTGACGAAAGCTTCTTCGATGATTTGGAAGAAACGTTGATTGGGGCCGATGTTGGGTTTGAAATGGCCATGCAGATCAGTGAACAGTTGCGGGATGAAGTTAAGCTTCAAAACGCCAAAAAGCCAAAGGACGTCCAAAACGTGGTGGTCCAAAAGCTGATTGAGATTTACGATGCTGCTGGTGCTGAAGAAAACAACCAACTCACCTTCGCCAAGGAAGGCTTAACTGTCATCTTATTTGTTGGGGTGAACGGTGTCGGTAAAACGACGACCATTGGGAAGATGGCCAACCGTTTCAAAAAACAGGGCAAAAAGGTACTGTTGGCAGCTGCCGATACCTTTAGAGCTGGCGCTATTGAACAATTGAACGTTTGGGCGGAACGCGATGGTGTTGACATTGTCAAGAAGCCGGAGAAGAGTGATCCTTCTGCTGTCGTTTTTGATGCGCTTAAAAAGGCCAAGGCCGAAAACTACGATATTTTATTCGTGGATACCGCTGGCCGGTTGCAAAACAAGGCCAACTTAATGAATGAGTTGGCAAAGATGAAACGGGTGATCTCGCGTGAAGTCCCAGAGGCACCGCATGAAGTGTTACTTGTTCTTGACGCGACAACCGGGCAAAATGCCTTAACGCAGGCGAAACTGTTCAAGGAGACCACTGACGTTACCGGTATCGTGTTAACCAAACTCGACGGAACGGCGCGTGGTGGGATCGTCTTAGCGATTCGAAACGAACTCCACTTACCCGTTAAATACGTGGGTCTGGGTGAACAAGTTGACGATTTACGGCCATTTGAACCAAGTGAATTTATTTACGGCTTGTTCAAAGGGTTGATCGATGTTTAGTCCGCATTAAATGAGACGCTGTTTTGCCGGAGAAATCTAGCAGAATGGCGTTTTTTTGGTATACTAAATGCATTACGGTGATTTATTAGAGTGCGTTAAAAAGCGCCTAGATCCTGTTAGCTGAAACCCGAAATCGGAGGATGACTTACTTGGAGTTTGAAAAAAATTACCGAATCAATTCGCTGTTTGAATTTTATCAGCCGTTGTTGACGACCAAACAAAACGATTACCTGCAACTTTACTATGGCGATGACTATTCACTTGGTGAGATTGCTGAGAATTTTCAAGTAAGTCGACAGGCCGTTTACGATAATATTCGACGAACCGAACGGATTTTGGAAACTTACGAACAAAAGCTGCATCTATACCAGGACTTTCTAGACCGCAACAAGTTGGCCGATGAGATTCAGGCGTATGTGGCAGCTCATTATCAAGATGATCAACAGCTCAATCAACTGGTTCACCAGTTAGAATCGGCTGAGGAAAAATGAAAGTTAGGTGCATGTAAACATGGCATTTGAAGGACTTACCGAACGACTACAAAACGCAATGAAGAAATTGCGGGGCAAGGGGAAGGTTTCTGAAGCTGATTTACGCGATACCATGCGTGAGATCCGCTTAGCATTACTGGAAGCCGACGTGAACTTTGCGGTCGTTAAAGACTTTGTGAAGACGGTCCGTGATCGTGCCGTTGGGGCAAAGGTGTTGGAAGGATTAAACCCTGCCCAACAAATCGTTAAAATTGTTGACGAAGAATTAACCAAGATGATGGGGGAAACCGCGGTTCCCCTCAACAAATCACCAAAGATTCCAACCATTATCATGATGGTTGGGCTCCAAGGGGCCGGGAAAACCACCACTGCTGGGAAACTGGCCAACCAGCTGAAAACGGAACAAAACGCACGGCCATTAATGATTGCTGCCGACGTTTACCGGCCAGCTGCCATTGATCAATTGGTAACGGTTGGGAAACAAATCGACGTTCCCGTTTTCGAAATGGGCACCGATGTCGACCCAGTTGAAATCGTCCGGCAAGGGTTAGCCCAAGCTGAAACGAACCATAACGATTACGTGTTCATTGATACGGCTGGTCGGCTTCAAATCGACGAACAACTGATGGACGAATTAGCCAACATTAAGGCATTGGCCAACCCAACCGAAATTCTGTTGGTCGTTGATGCCATGACTGGTCAAAACGCCGTCGCAACTGCTGAAGGCTTCGATAACAAGCTGGATGTCACCGGGGTGATCTTGACGAAGTTAGATGGTGACACCCGTGGTGGGGCCGCCTTATCAATTCGTTCCGTAACTGGGAAGCCAATCAAGTTCGTTGGTGAAGGTGAAAAGATGTCTGATTTGGACGTCTTCCACCCAGATCGGATGGCGTCCCGGATCCTTGGGATGGGTGACATGCTGTCACTGATTGAAAAGACCCAAAAGGAATACGATGAAAAGCAAGCGCAAGAATTAACCGAAAAGATGCGCGAAAATTCATTTGATTTCAACGACTTCTTGGATCAAATGGAACAGATTCAAAAAATGGGGCCAATGGATCAAATCATGAAGATGATCCCCGGCATGGCCAATAATCCGGCCTTGGCAAACGCGCAAATGGACCCTAAGGATATGGATCACATTAAGGCCGTTATCTACTCCATGACGGAGCAGGAACGAACGGATCCGGATGTATTGAACCCTTCACGGCGCCGGCGAATCGCGGCTGGTTCTGGTCGGCCAGTCCAAGAAGTTAACCGGATGATCAAGCAATTCACCCAGATGAAGAAGATGATGAACCAAGTGTCAAAAGGTAACTTCTCTGGGATGGAAGGCATGATGAACAACGCCGGCATGGGCGGTGCTCTTGGTGGCAAGATGGGTCAAATGGCCATGCGTCAGATGTCTCGACGGATGAAGAAAAATAAAAAGCGCCGTTCTAACTTGAAACGACGTAAAAAGTAACTGGGTTAACCAGTTAAAGTGGGATAAGCCAGTGATTAGATCAATAATCATGGCTTATCCTTTTTAATTAGGAGGTGAGCGCAAGATGTTAAGTTATCAAGCGTTATTAACGGCAGTCCCGGTGGTGTTGGCGGCTGGCAACGTTCCCGCAATCGTTGGTGAAACCGGGATTGGTAAATCAGCGCTGGTGCAAGAGGTTGCCCAGCAAATGGGTGCAAAGCTGTTTACGACGGTGGTGAGTCTGTCGGAAAAAGGTGATCTCGCAATGCCGGTCCCGCCGTTAACTGAACGTGCATTCGTGAAAACGTCACAGTATGGGGAATTAGCCGATGTTCAGTTTGGCTATACCCATACGTTGATTGAAATTATTCAGTGGGCGGAGGCCCATCCAGGTCAACCAATCATCTGGTTCCTTGATGAATTTAACCGTGGTACGCAAGCCGTTCAGAGTGAACTGATGAATCTGGTGCTACAGCGCCGAATCAATACGCTTCAGCTACCGAATGAAGTCAAGTTGATTTTAGCTGAAAATCCCGATGCAACCATGGCTGGGTTTGAAGATTCGGATTACGGGGTGGTTAGTGGCGATGCAGCCATTAATGACCGCACCGTTCGGCTGGTGATGCGCGCAGAAGTGGCTGATTGGCTGAAGTGGGCGAAAACGGCGTCCATTTTACCAACGGTCCAACAGTTTATTGCTGAAAATCCCGGGCAATTGGCGCCAAAAATTCACGATGCTGACCTGTATCCAACACCACGGGCATGGCAACGAGTCTCTCAAAACCTCGCAAGTTTAGCAACGGTTAACGTCGCTGATCGGTCAGAAATTCAACTTGAACTATTAGTTGGGGACCTTGGCGAAACGGTTGGTCGTGAGTTTGATCACTATTTGACGCAACACCAAGTTGGGTTAACGGCACAGGCAATTTATGATTCAACACTTTGTCAACAGCCGTACTGGATCAGTTTCGGGCAGCAAGTCCTGATCAACAACAGACCATTATGACTGGCTTGATCGATCAGCGACGGCAGTACCCGTTGACCACGGCCCACGTGGCACTTCGATTTAACGCGTTGTTAGCAACAATGCCGGCAGACGGTCAAGTTGCGGTAGCTTTGCGGTTGGCCGAAATTCCTCAATTATTGGAAACGTTGGCGGATGCGGCATTAACCCAACCCGGCTGTCGGCAACTCTATGATCAATTAACGACGATCGGATTAGACAACGCAACGAAGTGAGGCTGGCAAATGACGTTAACAACGCAGCTACAACAGCTTAGAATGACGGCTGATGGCGAGAAGCAACGGCGGCTTGCTGAAGCGCTATTGCAACAAGCAACGACGACCCTATTGCGGAGTCAGCGGTTTTACGGTGAAGTGTTACTACGGCTTCCCAAGCAGATTTCGGCCGATCAGCCAGTGGCGATGGGGCTTTGGACGGTACCAGAATTAGCGTTACGGGTTAACCCACAATTACTGGGTGAACAGTGTGCCACAGCTGATGATCTGTTGGCGATGCTGGCGCATGAAATTGGGCACTTAGCTTGGCAGCATCCCGTTCGCTACGCTGGTCAGACGGGAAAATTAGTGCAATTGGCAACTGATTTGGCAATTGATGAGGTGTTACCTGTACGCCCACCAAACGTCATATCACGCGCTCAGTTGAATTATCGTTGGCAGTTGCACCTGGCGCCTGGGTTAGGGTCGGCCGAGTATCTGACCGCTTTAAAACGCGCATGGTGACCGAATCGGTTGGTGGACATGCCGCAACTAGTCTGACGAATCAGATGCAAACGATGCAAGCAACGCATATTGGGTGGCAACCGACCCGACCAGAGGTAGTTGATCAGATGAGCCGCTTAACGGCGACAGCATGGCAACAAACGCCGTTAAAACAACGAGGCACGTTACCAAGTCGGCTACAACAGCAACTGGCAGTTACCCCGCAACTCTTACAGCTAAGTTGGCAGCAACTCATTCGTCGCGGGCTTCAGGGGGCCTTAAAATTACACCAGCCAGCTTATTACCGGTTTAATCGACGACAACCTTATCAGATGGGGTTGCCAGGAGAGACGTTGTCGCCAACGCTTAAAATTCTAATTTTTGTCGATCAATCTGGTTCGATGACGGATACGGAAGTCCGGCTGATTTTAGGTCAAATTCAAACGCTGTTAAGGCGCTATCAAGATTGGGTCTGGGTCATCCCGTTTGACGCGACAGTTCATGAGTCAGCTCATCAGCGGTTACGACAGGCAGTTCAACTTAATCGAAAACGATTTGCGGGTGGCGGCACGGCCTACCAACCGATTTTTAATTGGTTGGCGCAGCATCACTATCAAGATCAAACGGCATTGGCGGTGATTTTAACCGATGGTCATGGCGAATCCCGAGTGGACCAGCATGGGTTTCAAAACGTTATTTGGGGGCTCACAACCGCTAAAAGTGACCTGTCAGTGAGTCGTCCGATGGGGCAAGTAACGGTCATTCAACCAGGAGGTGCCACACATGCTAACAGCTGAGCAATTACGAGCAGTGTTACAACAGCAGATGAGTTATCAACGGGTCAGGCGACTCCAACAACGTGATTGGGCAGAGCTAAACGTCCAAAATTCCTTGGCTCGGCAGCTGATTCAGGTCGATGATCTACAATTCTTAGCGGCTATTCAAAAAATTCAACCAGAGCGACTGACAATTGATTTTAATGATTATGGGTCGGTAAAGGCCTTCATATCAGCCAATTCACGGGATTTATCGCCAACTGCTCAGCAGTGGTTACTGGCAAAATTTAAATAGTTTTAGGGTGTAAAGAAAAAAACCTTTACAACCCCTCCGATTACTGGTATATTATTTATCGTTGAAAGAATTACAGGAGGTGTCATGCATGTCAGTAAAGATTCGTTTAAAGCGGATGGGCTCTAAGAAGCGTCCTTTCTACCGTATCGTTGTTGCCGATTCACGTAGTCCTCGTGATGGCCGTTTCATCGAAAAAGTAGGGACCTACAACCCACTTGTTGAACCAGCTAAAGTTGAACTTGAAGAAGAAAGCATCTTAAACTGGTTGAACAACGGTGCCCAACCATCAGATACTGTACGGAACTTGCTTTCCAACGCAGGTATCATGCAAAAGTATCACGAAGCTAAGTTTTCTAAAAAGTAAGTAGTGATCAGTCATGACCGACTTTAAAAAATTAATTAAAACGATTGTAACCCCATTAGTTGAGCATCCCGAAGCGATTACGATCGATCGCGTAGAAACGGATCGTTTTTACGAGTATCGGTTGACCGTTGCGGGTGATGACGTTGGTCGGGTGATTGGCAAACGGGGGCATGTTGCTTCTGCCATTCGCACAATCGTTTATAGCGTACGAATCAACGATTCCAAGCGTGTTCGGCTTGTCATTAACGATGAGTCTAAGGCTCCCAAATGAGGCGTAAGTGCCTCACGGGAGCTTTTTTGTATCCAATCGACGGGGTCAACTTGAGTGACCACGGTAATTAAATGAACGAGAGAGGTAGGCGACAATATGTACTATAAAGTAGGCACCATCGTGAACACCCACGGTATTCGGGGTGAACTCCGGGTCGTAGCCACGACCGATTTTCCTAAGGAACGGTTTCGAAAGGGTAGCCAACTTGGGGTCTTTAAACAAGAAAGTGATGCACAGCCAGTTAAAACGGTGACGATTGCGAGTTCCCGGCAGCATAAAGGGTTCATTTTGATCACGTTAGCCGGCTATGGTGACATCAACACGGTCTTGCCATTAAAGGGTATGACGTTAAAGGTTGCGGAAACTGAATTGACCGATAATGACTTAGATGATGGCCAGTATTACTACCACCAAATCATTGGGTTAGACGTCGTTACTGAAACGGGCGAGCATCTGGGGAAAATCAAAGAGATCATGGCCCCTGGTGCCAACGATGTTTGGGTCGTTGAACGACCTGAAAAGGATGATTTGTTGCTACCAGTGATCGATCAAGTTGTGAAGACGGTTGATTTAGAGGCGCATCAGGTGACCGTTGAATTAATGGAGGGACTCGACTAATGCGGATCGACGTTTTAAGTCTCTTTCCCCATATGTTTAGCGGGCCACTTCACGATTCAATCGTGGGTAAGGCGCTTGAGCGGGAACAATTAGAGCTTAAGGTGACGGATTTTCGGCAATACTCAACCAATAAGCATGGCAACGTCGATGACTATCCCTTTGGTGGTGGTGCGGGCATGTTGCTACAAGCCCAACCGATTTTTGACGCCATGACGGCCATTCAACAGGAAGCTGCCAATGACGCGCACCCTCGTGGTCGAGTTATTTTAATGGATCCAGCCGGGGTTCAGTTTACGCAGTCCGTTGCGGAAGAATTTGCGCGTGAAGATCACTTGACGTTTATCTGTGGTCATTATGAAGGCTATGATGAACGAATTCGCTCACTCGTGACGGATGAGGTGTCGATGGGTGATTACGTGCTCACAGGCGGCGAATTACCCGCCATGGTGATGATTGATGCCATAACTCGGTTATTGCCCGGTGTGTTAGGTAATGAGGCATCAGCGCCCGGGGATTCGTTTTCAACGGGGTTGTTGGAATACCCGCAGTATACGCGTCCAGCTGAATTTCGCGGAATGGCGGTTCCCGATGTCTTATTAAGTGGTAACCACCAAAAAATTGCTGAATGGCGCCAACAACAGTCGCTGAAACGGACGTTGTTACGGCGACCAGATCTACTGGATCAACTTGAATTAACGCCAGCGCAACGGCGCCAATTGCGTGACATTCAAGCTGATTTGACTGAATCAGAAAATTAAGCTTTACGACTAAGCTTGAATATGATAAGATGTTTTATGGCTGTTTTAGGCCACATTAACAACATTCCGCTGTCGGAATTGAGAATGAATGTTGATTGAAGGAGAAGATTTCACATGCGCCAAAACCAATTAATCGAAAAGATCAACCAAGATCAATTACGGACTGACATTCCTAACTTCCGCCCTGGTGACACGATCCGTGTTCACGCCAAGGTTGTTGAAGGTACTCGGGAACGGATCCAATTGTTTGAAGGTGTCGTTATCAAGCGTCGCGGTACTGGCATCCAAGCAATGTACACTGTTCGTAAGATCACTAACGGTGTCGGTGTTGAACGGACTTTCCCAGTTCACTCACCACGTGTTGCCAAGGTAGAAGTTGTGCGCTTCGGTCGTGTCCGTCGTGCTAAGCTTTACTACTTACGTGCATTGCACGGTAAGGCTGCTCGTATCCCAGAAGCTCGTCGTCCTCGTAAGTAGGCCCTGGCTTTTGAAAAAACACGCAACTGGCTTTTGGCTGGGGGCGTGTTTTTTTGTGCGACAAAAGCATCATGACCGAGTCTTGGAGAGGAATCACGATAATGGATAATGCACTTCAAGGGTGATCATAAAGTCAACTTAGTCCGAAATCGGTTAAGTTGCCAAGCAAATCGGCTATTAGATGTTAAAATGGGGTTAAATATGATTTCATTACGGTCAAACGCAAAAAGGATGTGTTGAAGTATGCAGCTGACACAGCGACGGTTTAAAACCTTAATGCAGACGAAATTAGTGGTTCAAGGGACGGTCCTGGTCGTCTTAATGATTGGTATTTTGGCAGCGATGGCCGGTAGCCTAGGGTGGCAATTTCAGCCGAAATTTCAATTGATCTCATGGCCATTTGTGATTTTCTTGGTGGGGTTAGCACTCGTTCAAGCCATTAGTGTTGCCATCATCAATGGCTGGCAGCGGCGATTGCTTCGCCACGATGCAACGTTGGCAACCCAATTAAAAGCAATGCGGCAACGCCCAATTCGGATTATGGGTCAATCACCATTGACGTTAGGGTTTGGCCTAGTGGTTGCTTTGATGATTCTGAGTTACTTTTTATTAAGTTAGGTCAAGTTGGCCCAAATAAAACACCATCACAACCTAGTTAATCTGGGAGTGATGGTGTTTTTAGTCGTCATGCGGCTTAACTTAAAAAGTTGGGTTTGAGGTAAGCTGGATCTGGGTAAGTATAGAACCCATGTCCGGTTTCGATGCCGAGTAATTGTTGATCGATCATTTGTTTGATTTTAGTCAGCATGGGCTGGTAAGCTGGTTTATCAGCCACCCGTTGTTGTTCGATGCTGTAGAAAGTCCGTAAACCCACTTTATCAATGATCCCGAATGGGCCTTCTGGTGCGCCAGTGCCAATCATCCAGGTGCGGTCAACCGTTGGTGCATCCACGATGTCGTTGCCCCACAGGTAAGCTGCGTCTTCCAAAAATGGCGTTAACATGGTGTTTAACACGTAGCAGGTTGCTCTTTATTAAGGACGATGGGCACCATGTGAATCTCCCGGGCAAAGTCGGTGAGCTGTTGAATCGTCTGGGATGACGTTTCGGAATGGCCCATAATTTCGGCGGTGTTGTGTTTCCAGATGGAATTGGCAAAATGCAGATTGGCGAATTGTGCCGGCGCCCCGGTGTCAGCTGCGAATTGAGATGGCAAGAACGTCGATGAGTTAGACGCTAAAATGGTTTGTGGCGCACTAATGGCCGCAATTTGTTGGTAAAGGTTGGTTTTGATTTCTGGTACTTCTGGAACGGCTTCAATAATCAAATCGCGATTAGCAAACGCCACGTTAGGATCAGAAGACAGACTTAACCGGTCGTGGGTAGCCACTAATTGGGCAGTCGTGGCTGACATATCTTGTTGATAGTGCTGGTCTAGGGCTGATAAGCGATTTTTAGCGCTATTAAGCGCGTCATCGTTGATATCGTAGACAATGACCTGTTTGCCAAAGAAAGCGGTCTGGTAGGCAATTTGACTGCCTAACGTGCCACCACCGGCGACAGTGATTCGGGTTAACATACACATCATTCCTTTGTTTGCGATTGGAACCGATTCCAATATAAATGCTACTCGGTTAAACTAATTAATTAAGGTGAGTTAGGTAATGACGAGCTAAAAAATAGTGTGCCAATTGTGATAAGCTTTCTTGGCAAAACTTAGTGATTTCTGCAAAACGACACGTTGTGAGGATGGCGTGTCGTTTTGCGACGAAAAACATAAACGGTAGAGAATAAAGGAAAGTGATTAATAATAAGTTACTTTAACCTATTAATAAAAACAAAAAACCACCCATCAAACCGTGAAATGGGTGGTCGTCAATTTCTATAAGTTTAAATCTTGCCGATAACTTAACGGCGAAAACGCCGTCGCTTTGGTAATTAAATCGGCAGTTAATGCTCGGTACTTGGTTAACGCCAATTCAGCATTTTGAAGACTATGTTGAGTGAGATATGTTCGAAGTTCACTACCAGCTAAGTTCTTAGCAACTCGGTCAGTTTCGATAACCGAGCGACCAAACGCCTGACGAAGTTCTTTTTGAACGTCAGCAAGTTGATCGCCAAACGCCTTGTAGTGCGCATCAACCATAACACCAGCCTGTTTAAAGACCCAGTAGGCACTGTCCGGTGAATAGGTCACCTTGCCACGTTGATAGTCAGCGGGCGTATCAGTGATTCCCGCGTAAAATGGCACGTAAACGCTCTGGGCTGTGACGCCCATCGCAAGCCAAT
This sequence comes from Secundilactobacillus similis DSM 23365 = JCM 2765, assembly GCF_001311075.1. GTDB lineage: Bacteria > Bacillota > Bacilli > Lactobacillales > Lactobacillaceae > Secundilactobacillus > Secundilactobacillus similis. The sequence continues at coordinate 23,400 of NZ_BBAD01000032.1, read as the reverse complement.
GAATACCGGCTAGCTCAGGTTGGGCATATTGACGCAGTTGAAGAATGTGTGATTCCTGCGTTGTTGCCAAACTAACCGGCCGATAACGCTTGCGGTCTTCTACAGGGCCTTTACCGATTGGATCAAAGGGCGTTTCTTGAAAGTGAGAACCAAGGAATTGTTGCGCATCTTCAAGTGACAGCAGGTTTTCAGCTCGCTGCACAAAAGGCAGTTCATGACTGTTGATGTCTTGTTTCGTGTGGGGATTGAATAATTTTTGACCGTACCAAACTCGTGGTAAGTTATAATAACCATCCATTTGATTATGGGTGCCAAAAATATTGCGGAAATTAAACTCAGTTTTGCTTGGATTGAGCGAGTAGTCCACTACGAATTCCCGAATTTTAGGGTGCCACATAAAGTGATCTGGATCATCGAAATCGATGGTTTGAATTGCCATTTGGTTAGCAACGACCGCGTAGCCATCATCTGGAATACGCTGTGCGACCCAGTAATGACCAGCGCCGGTTTCAAGGTACCAGGCTTCATCGCGGTCGGCAAAGAGAATCCCGTTTGATTCGTCAGTGCCGTATTGCGCAATGATAGCACCCAAACGGGCAACGCCTTCACGGGCAGATTTGATATACGGCAGCGTGACGGTAATCATTGCTTCTTCACCGATGCCGTCTTTAACTAGTGGATCAGCTGCGAGGACCCGATCGTTTGAATAGGTACTTTCAGTGGCGCTCATGGCAACGCCAAATTCATTGATCCCATCTTCTTCAAAGACGCCGTATTTGTCCGACCATTCAGGGGTTGCGGTGTATTTAGCAGCCGCTTCGGGTAATGGCATTTCAAAGGTGTTGTCAGTAGACTTGAACGTGGCGTTCGGGGTCGTTTTAGCCGGGTGAACAACAAAGTGCTTGGGCCATGCTGGTCTGGAGTCTTCATTGCGACCAATCATGACCGAGCCATCAACCGTGGCATTTTTACCGATTAAAATACTGGTACAAGCTGAGTAGGGATTATTAAGCAAGGTAGGGTTCCTCCATGTGATTATTAATTATCGCTATTTTAACACGATTCTGAATCTTGCTTGAAGAATAATGAGAAAACGGGTATAATTTTACCATCTTATCATAAGGGAGGCCATTGTCGTGCCTATCGTACACATTGACTTGATTGCAGGTCGTTCACAAGAACAATTAAAGAACTTGGTTAAAGATGTTACCGATGCTGTTTCTAAGAACACCGGTGCACCTGCTGAACACGTCCACGTCATTTTGAGTGAAATGGCAACCAACCGTTACAGCGTTGGTGGCGTTTTGAAGAGTGACGAAAAGTAATTTTCATTTGGTTGAACTCCATGCGAGTTCAACCTTTTTTTATCAACGTTTGTAACCGCTTTACAAGTTGATATTAACCATCTTTTAAAGTTTTTTGATTGGCTATCTGTGGCCGAATTGGGTATACTATGAAAAGAATGATGTTTTACTAGATCGAAAACGAATGGGGACATTACAAATGAATGACGAACAGTACATAATGGCAATCGACGAAGGCACCACTAGTACTCGGGCAATTTTGTTTAATCGTGATGGACAGATCGTAGGTCAAGCGCAGCGTGAGTTTACGCAGCATTTCCCAAAACCAGGCTGGGTTGAGCATGACGCTAACGAAATTTGGAGCGCGGTTCAGTCTGTGATTTCGGATGCGGTGATCAACGCAAAGGTACCACCTTACAAGGTACGGGGTATCGGGATCACCAACCAACGGGAAACCACGATCGTTTGGGACAAGACCACTGGCGAACCTGTTTACCACGCCATCGTTTGGCAATCGAAGCAAACCAGTGAGATTGCTGATAGTTTGAAGGATCAAGGTTACGCTGACATGATCCATGAAAAAACGGGGTTAGTGATCGATTCTTACTTCTCAGCAACTAAGATCAAATGGATCTTGGATAACGTTGAAGGCGTTCGGGAACGTGCGGAACGCGGCGACTTACTATTCGGAACGATCGATACTTGGATCCTCTGGAAATTGACTGGCGGTCACGTTCACGCCACCGACTATACTAATGCTAGTCGAACCATGCTCTATAACATTCACGAGTTAAAATGGGATCAAGACATCCTAGACATTCTTGATATTCCGGCTAATATGTTGCCGGAAGTTTACCCATCTTCAAACCTGTACGGCTACACGGCCGGATTTACCTTCTTTGGTATTCAGGTGCCAATCGCCGGGATTGCGGGTGACCAACAAGCCGCCTTATTTGGTCAAACGGCATTTGAAGAAGGTTCCGTTAAGAACACTTACGGAACCGGGGCCTTTATCGTGATGAATACTGGGACGACGCCAACAATTTCAAACAAGGGTTTGCTGACGACCATCGCTTACGGTATTAATGGTGAGGTAACGTACGCCTTAGAAGGGAGTATCTTCGTTGCGGGGTCTGCCGTTCAATGGCTTCGTGACGGGATGCGGTTATTTAAACACGCTTCTGAATCGGAACAGATGGCGGTTGATGCGAAGACCACCAATGATGTCTACGTGGTACCAGCCTTTACCGGTTTAGGCGCACCATACTGGGATCAAGAAGTTCGTGGTGCGGTCTTTGGTTTGACACGTGGGACGACCCGAGAACAGTTTATTCGGGCAACCCTTGAAGCAATTGCTTATCAAACGAGAGACGTTGTCGACACCATGGCGGCTGATACGGGCATTGATATCCAAACGTTGAGTGTCGATGGTGGGGCTGCTAACAATGACTTTTTGATGCAGTTCCAAGCTGACATCTTAAATACGCACATTCAACGGGCCGCAATTGCCGAAACGACCGCGCTGGGTGCCGCTTACTTAGCAGGATTAGCAGTTGGTTTCTGGAAAGATATGCATGAAATCAAGAAGATGCATCAGTTAAGCGACGAGTTTGATCCTCAGTTTAACGAAGAAAAACGTGAAGCGTGCTACGCTGGCTGGCAAGCAGCGGTGAAAGCAACGCAGATGTTTAAACCAAAACAAAACCTATAGCATTAATTTAGTGCTCAATCAAAAAAGCATCCTCATCACTGATAAGGGTGCTTTTTATTGTGTGCCGAATTTTGCTTACGTTTGTGTCCAGCGTAAGTGTTGGGCGGATTTTGGGTGAAGGCTGTTTGTCATCGCTTCGCTCGCCAAAGCCGCATTGAAAAGCGCTCGTTCAGACTACAAAATTCGGCGCCACTTAAACTGTCATTTCCAGGGTTCCTGAAGTTGAGGGAACTTGTCAACCACGCGCTTTCTGGCCACCACGCCGAATGGTGCTGCGCGAGACTGAGAGCTGCATGTAAGGCGAGTCCGGTAAACCCGCCAGACCCGGGCGCCTTCACCGGACTCACCTTACACACTGCTCTCAACCCGTCTCGCTCCGCACACTGTCGCTGGACACAAGCGACAATAAAAAAACTCCGGCAAAAGCGTCGAAGTTCCAATACGTTTAATGTTCATGCTGGTCAGTTTTTATGGATTGAAATAGTGGTTATTCATCAGTGAGCTGTTGTTGACGATTGACGAAGCGTTGATGAGCCCGCGCACTTCGGATCGCGGTCAGGTAATCGTTAGCTAGTGTAACGTGTCGAATCACGCGTCGGAGCATCCAAATGAGCAAAATACCTGCGACATCGATCAGCGCTAAGATTGAAAATAAGGCGAGGCCAGTTTTAAGGACCCCAATTAGGAATGTCATCTCGTTCACCACTTTCATTTCTGGTTTGATTTCTAGTTTGATGGTGTCATTATGCTCGAAAATTCTTAAAAAAGCGAAGGGAAAGCCCTAAGTTTTTCTCAAGATTTTAGACGAATGGCCAGTAATTGATTGAATAAGCAAACTAATTAAAATTTTCGTTTGATTCAGATAAATTCTTATTAATTTGTCATTTTATCTTGGTCACTTTGTGGTAACCTAAGTCCTTGGAAAGGAACGTGTTTAAATTGCCTGAAACGATGTTAGTCTCTAAAGTCCCAGTAGTCTCAATGCCTGATTGGCAGAAATTAGCCCATCAATATGAGATCCATAATTGCCCAGCAACTTGGTCCCAAGCGAGTGAAGTTTTACGCTGGCAGAAGAATATCGGTTACCTAGAAACATTCACCGCACTTGATGATATTTATGCGGAACTCTCAGGTAATGATTTCTTGCGCGATATCGCAATCGACCATCCCGAACAAGTTCATACATATTGGGTGGCCAACCTAAGCGCGTACGTTTTGATTATTGACTAAAACTGACGCAATCCAAATAAACACCACGTATTCAGCTACGATTGCTGAGTAGGTGGTGTTTTTATTTGGGTGATGAATTTGATACGTTAATAGGTGAAGTAGCCCCGAAAGCCACGCCAGACTTGGGTCACCTGTTGACTGAGCTGATTATAACGTTTGGTGTTTTCCGTTTGCTTAGTTGGTTTGAACTGTTTCAGTAAATCTCGCAATGAACGATGACGAGGGTCGGTCCCGTCGCCGAATAACCGAACTTGCCAGGAACTAATGTGACCTGATTGATCCTGCCAACCAACCCGAAAGCGGTAAAGTTCGCGGTTACTTGGATTAACGACTAAGAGGTCCCAGGCGCTCGTGAGACCATTTTTGGTACGACCATGGCGTGATTTACGACGATCAGCGACATTGCTGGTCGTGGTGATCCAGTTGATGCCGTCCGTGTCGGCCCAGTCATCAACGTGGGTGTGTCCGGACATCACGGCGACGATTTGGTGACGATGCATGGACAAGGCCTCAGTTAAGCGATGGTAATCGCCTTGCTGATTGTTTGCGAACCAGTCATACGTCCAAAATTGCCCAACTGCACGTTGAGTGGTGGCCTGACGGAGACTATCATGAGTGAAAATAAGCACCTGCTCGTCCGGTTTGAGATCAGTCAACGTTTTGATCAACCAATCGACTTGTGCGGTTTGAAAACGAGAACGACTGTGGCGGATATTTTGAAGGATGCCAGTCCAGTGAATACCACTCGGCGCTTCGTCATACCCACGCGCAAAATAACCGTTTTTAAACGAGTCCGGGATGTCAAATGCATCAAGTAAAATCAAACTGAGTCGACTATTTGGCAATTGATAATGGCCGTAGAAGTGACCAGGTTCAGCCAAAAGGTGTTCAAACGCGCGATTCCGAAGCTGATAGGCTAATTTTTGGGTAACGACTTGTTCAGTGCGGTAGCCGTTAACGTAGCGGGCGAAACCAGAGTTGTCATCGTGGTTACCTTGAGTGATGAAGAATGGTCGCTGACTTGTTTTAAGAATCGCAACGGCCGTCCCAATATCTTGAATCGTACGGTCAAGGGTTTGCCGACCATCGTTCAAATCACCGTTAACGACTAGTGCATCGAGTCCAGCACGACGAGCAAACGCACTCACCACGGATAAATCGTGGAATCCAGCGGCCGTCGCAGGTGTTTGGTATCGGTCAAGGTGGAGATCGTTAATGAGGCCGATGATTTGTGAATCTGGTTGACGAACTCGGTCTAGTTGAGCTTCAAGGGCGTTGAGCGCCGTCAATTCAGCTGATGTGGGTTGCAACTGAATGGTAGTTGGATTTTGATGAACAAATGTCCAGGGTTCTTGGAGCCGACCAACGAGTTTAGAGCCAGTTCGCTCCAATCCGTAGTAGTCACTTAATTTGGCATTCAAAACCGTTACGAACGGTACGTACAAATACCGTGACTGCCGTTTTATGACAAGCCAGCCACGGCGATCATGGTAAACTTTGCCGAGGTAGTCAAAACGGGTGCCGTTGCGTAATTTGGTGATTGGCATGGCTTGCCGATCCGGCGCGGTTCTTGCCCAGACAGCTCGTTTGGTTAGCTGGTACTGGCCGGTTAACCAGTAAATATGGGGCGTTTGCGACTGCTTCTCAGGTGTTATGACTGGTGATTGGTCGCTGTCACTACCAAAAAGGTGCCCAGTTTGGTGATCAACGTAGGGCAGAAAGCCACGTTCAGTTTTCAAGTAGCCATACCGGCCGTGATCAATATGGGTTTGGTAAGGCACAATGGTTCCAGGGTACAGAAGATGGGGTGGCTGTTGAATGGCCGTCCACTCTGGTGCCGTAAGGAGTTGCAATGGTTGGCCAACAATAAATTGATGCTGATCAGGATACGTCAGGTTCGGCTGGTGGCTGGAAATTTGGCCAGAAGTTGTATGAACAGGGACACTGGCATGCTCCACTTGAAGCTCACCGAAGCATTTGAAGGGTGTCACACGTGCATAGGGCAAGTAAAGGGGCGTTGCGCGGTCGAGTTTTAACCAGTACCAGCCATCGTTTTGCAATTTTGCAACGAAGGTGACCTGAGTGCCACGGTGAATAACGGCACATCGTGGACTTTGCATCACGGGCTGTTGGTGTGCCACTAGGAATCGATTGACTATAAATTCGCCACTAATAAGAAGCGGTTTGGTAGTTGGTAGTTGACCAGCGGCTTGAACCGAAGTAAGTTTTGATTTTAAAAATGAGATTTAAACCGTCTCCATTTCGCTATTTGGCGTTGTGATATACTGTAGTTATTGCAATTAAACACGTAGCGCCGATCTTGATTGACCGGGTACGATGTGAATTTAAGGAGTTGAACTAGGCATGGATAATCCATCCCTCATTTTAGCAATACACGACTTACCAACACAAGCCCCAGTCACGGCGTTTTACTGGCGACAAACGACACTGTACGTGCTGCAACCAGATGAACAAGATGCGTTGATCACGGCGTGTGCGGTTGATGAAGCAGCTCAAGTTGCGACTGCTCAACCAGAAACCACGATGCGGGTAACTGGCGTTGGGGAAGTTCATACGTTGGAAGGCATCGAAACGGCAACCCAACCGCAATTTTGGCTGGGAATTGGGCAACCTGATGCGGATGAGCCGAAAGCAACGTACAGTACCGAACTTGGGTTACTCACGTTTGAGGCTGGCGCAACGGTTATCGGAAATACGTTACCACGATTGACGGAATTAACGGCTGCCAATATTACCGGGACGCCCATGCATCAACCGTTACTTAAAACTGAGGCAGCGCTTTCAAGTGATGAACAAGAATTACTGATCATGGGGTTGGATACGGACTTCAATGCGCAGCTGACAATTTATGACCAACCAGCGTTACTGCATTTGTTGGAAACGAACACGTCTGAGAAAACACCGACTTTGGCAGCTGATGATTTACGGGTTATGAAGACGGTGATCCAATCATTTAAACCAGCTGATAATCCGCTCGACTTCACAACTGACACGTTGATTCAAAGTGTTGATTTTTCAAACGGCCGAGCGATTTATGCGACTCGAAATGCCGCTGGAATGGCGGTGGGCAAGGGATATTGGTTATTGAAAGCGGGCTTTGCATTTCAACCAATGATTACCTCAGATCAAGAGGCAACTGTGACGGATATTCAGCTTAAGGGAAAGAACGTCCTGTTTAATCAGTATACGCAAGCGACTGGTAACCAGCTGTTTGCCGTCTCTAAACAATTGTGGGATAAATAATCATTGAGGATCAAACGGACTAACGGAGGTAAATGATGCGACTTTTAGTGACGGGTGGGGCCGGGTTTATCGGTAGTAATTTTATTCGGCAAGTCTTGGCGACTCATCCGAATGATGTGATTGTTAACCTAGATAAACTAACCTATGCGGGCAATTTAACATCGTTGGCGGCGATTGCTGATTCGCCACAATATCACTTTATTCAGGCCGATATTAATGATGTCGCAACCGTCCAAAAAGTTGTTGAACAGTATCGAATTACACATGTGGTTAATTTTGCGGCCGAATCACATGTTGATCGGAGCCTGACTGATTCGCGGCCATTTTATGAAACAAACGTGCTCGGTGTTTTAAACCTGTTGCAAGTGATTCGCACGTATCCCGAGATTCGCTTTTTACAAGTGTCAACGGATGAGGTGTACGGTGATCAGCAATTAACGGAAGCGCCAGTTACCGAGAGTGGCCAAATTAAGCCTAGTAGTCCGTATGCTGCCTCCAAAGCAGCGGCTGATTTATTGGTGTTGGCCGACTTTCGGTCATACGGACTGAACGTTGGAATCAGTCGGTCAGCAAATAACTACGGCCCATATCAGCATCCGGAAAAGTTGATTCCAAAATTAGTGACAAATGGTCTTCGTGAACAACCACTCCCAATTTACGGTAGTGGTGAGAATCGCCGTGATTGGCTTTTTGTATTAGACAATTGTACGGCGATTTACCGAATTTTACGTGATGGTCAGGCTGGCCGAGTCTATAATATTGCGGCTCATCAAGAACGGACGAATAATCAGGTTAGTCAGGCGATTGTCACTCAATTGGGACTTGAACCTGATGTAATCACTCACGTTGCAGATCGGTTAGGGCATGATTTACGTTATGCGATGTCAAGTGAGCGACTCACAACTGAGCTGGGATGGCAACCCAGCATGTCAAACTTCGAAACCGGATTACAGCAAACAATTGTATGGTACAAACAGCACGCTAGCTGGTGGCAATCATTAATCTAAGCAACTGGCTTGATCACGCATGCTTTCCAATTAAACTAATAAGAGAGCCTTGGAGAAAAGAGCTTCAAGGCTTTTTACTGTCGCTTGTGTCCAGCGACAGTGTGCGGAGCGAGACGGGTTGAGAGCAGTGTGTAAGGTGAGTCCGGTGAAGGCGCCCGGGTCTGGCGGGTTTACCGGACTCGCCTTACATGCAGCTCTCAGTCTCGCGCAGCACCATTCGGCGTGGTGGCCAGAAAGCGCGTGGTTGACAAATTCCCACAACTTCAGGAACCCTGGAACTGACAGTTTAAGTGGCGCCGAATTTTGTAGCCTGAACGAGTGCTTTTCAATGCGGCTTTGGCGAGCGAAGCGATGACAAACAGCCTTCACCCAAAATCCGCCCAATGCTTACGCTGGACACAAGCGAAAGCAAGTCTACATGAAAAAAGGGCCGTGAATTTGAATGATCAATTCACGGTCCATTTAGAGTTTAATTTTGTAGATAACAACCTATTCCGCCAGTTTCAAAGCGCGACCGAGGTAGTCTGCCAGACCATCTTCTTCGTTGGTCAACGGTGTGACGTCATCGGCAAGCGACTTAAGATGGTCCGTTGCATTTTTCATGGCGACACCGACACCAGCGTAAGTGATCATTTCATCGTCGTTATGTTCATCACCAAACGCGATAATGTTATCTCGGCTAATACCATAGTAATGCGCCAATCGTTCAACACCAACGGCTTTTTGAATGCCCTTAGCACAGATTTCCAAAACGCTGTTTGGACCGCCCCATGGACTGACATCGACCTGGTCACCGAATTTATCTTCGATGTAGCCTGAAGCCGCTTTTGTTGGGGGCGTTTAACGGCGATCGTCATACTCGTTGGATTTTGAGTAAGCGACTGTTGGCTGAGCAGTTCATTCGCTTTTAACTGAACTGGGAAGAACCCAAGCTCAACCGGTTTGTCCTGATGCGCTAAGAAAAGGTGCTTACCCTCAGCTGCAATCAACTCAACGTCAAAATCGCGTTGGTGTTGTAACAGGTCGAACACGATATCACGATTAAAGGTATACTGGTACTCCTTTGACCAATGTTTGTGGGGCACGTGTCCCAGACTACCGTTAAAGTTAATCATGGGTGTCTTGAGTGCCAGTTGATCGTAAAATTGTTGAGATAACCGGTTTGGGCGCCAGTTACGATACTAACGATATGTCCCGCTTGAGTGGCCCGTTTTAGCGTTTGAATTGTTTTTGGTGACAACTGGGACTGGTTGTTCAGCGTTGTGCCATCGAGGTCGATAGCGATTAATTTTTGAGTCAATTTGTCACGTCCGTTCTAAGTAATAGGTAATGCTTAATAACTTAACACATTTGTTTGACCGGTTTCAACTATGACCACTTTATTCAGGGCCGGCTCGGTGGCATTCCACCTTAAATTAGCGTATACTTTTCAAGGTTATAGTGCCGGTTGACAGTTACCGGCCAGATTCGGAAAAAGGAGTTTTTGAGTTTGAAATTACCAGAAGCGTTTATTACTAAATACACTCGGCTATTGGGAGATTCGGCCCCAGCTTTCTTCGCAAGTTTTGATGAGCCAGTCTACAGTGGGTTTCGGCTGAACCCGTTGCGTGAACAACCAACCGATCTCCCGTTAACTGATCCCGTCCCTTACACCCACTGGGGCTATTACGGGAAAGTTTCTGGGCGCTCGTTACCGCATCAAAGTGGCGCAGTATATAGTCAGGAACCTAGTGCCATGTTTGTGGGCGAGGTTGCCCAACCCCAACCCGGGGAACGGGTGCTGGATCTCTGTGCGTCGCCGGGTGGTAAATCAACGCATCTCAGCAGTTTTCTACAAAATCAGGGCTTACTCGTTAGCAATGAAATTATGCCAAAGCGCGCGAAAGTGTTAGCGGAAAACTTGGAGCGATTTGGGGTTGCAAATGCCTTGATTCTCAACGAAACGCCGGAAAAAATTGCTAAAACCTTTCCTGTATTTTTTGACAAGGTCTTAGTTGACGCACCTTGTTCGGGTGAAGGGATGTTTCGTAAGGATCCCGATGCATGAGTTATTGGACACCAGAGTATCCGCAAGCATGTGCTGATCGGCAGCATGATATTTTGCGCGAAGCGGTTAAGGTGTTAAAGCCAGGCGGCGAATTGATTTATTCCACGTGCACCTTTGCCCCAGAAGAAGATGAACAGATGATTGCGTGGTTGTTGGCAACCTACCCTGAATTTGAGGTGGTGCCAATTACGAAAACGGCTGGCATCGTTGATGGCAAGCCAGAGTGGGCTGACGGTAATCCAGCATTGGCTGGCACGGCGAGACTGTTCCCACACCTGATGAAGGGTGAAGGCCATTTCGTTGCTAAACTCCGCTGTCGTGAAGCGATTGGGACGGCAAAGAAGTTTAAGGGTCAGCGCCCCAATTTAAGCGTTGAACAACGGGATTTATTGGCTAAATTTGCCAAGACTACGTTAACGCAGACCTTTGATCACAAACAGCTATTGACGTTTGGCGACCAACTTTATTTGATGCCAATTGATACACCGGATTTGGGCAAGTTAAAGGTTGTTCGGCCGGGTTACACTTGGGGACGTTTAAGAAAAACCGCTTCGAACCAAGTTACGCGCTGGCACTGGCGCTTCCAGCAGACGCGGTGCAAACCGAAATTCCAATTACAATGGCTGATTGGCGCCAAGTGGTTCATGGTGATACAATCACGGTAACCGGATTATCAATTAATAAGGGCTGGGCGCGATTGACCTGTGAACACCAGCCAGTAGCGTTTGGAAAAGTTGTCGGTCAAACGATTAAAAACTTCTTTCCAAAAGGGTTGCGATTTAAAGCTTACGAAGACGAACAATAACTAAAACGCATTCTGAGTCCCAGCCAATGATTGACAGGGAATCAGAATGCGTTTTTTTGCGTTCAAGTGATTATTCTAACGAAATAAACCGTTGTCGAGCAAACGATTCTAATTGAGGTGAAAAAACTAACGATAACTTACGAAGATCTTTTACGGTAGGGCTGCCAGTCAATAACATTAACTTTTTAAAGGCTAATAGCCATCGTTCGAGCCAATCTTGCGTCGCATCTAAATCGTGATGGAGTAACACATGGAGTAACTGGCCAGCCATGCCGACACAGTCTGCCCCCAGCGCTAAGGCCTTAATGGCATCAAGTGGTGTTTTGATTCCGCCGCTTGCAAATAAGTAGGGCCGGTTTGTCAGTTTACGACACTCCAGTAATGACTCGACGGTGGTTAACCCCCAATCATCTAAGTAAAGCATGTCCTTTTCTGGTCGGCGAAAGTTTTCGATTTTGGCGAAACTGGTACCGCCACGGCCGCTGACATCGACGAAGGCAACGCCGATGGCGGTTAACTTTTGAATGGTTTTAGCTGTCATTCCAAAGCCGACCTCTTTAACGATTACTGGAACGTCTAATCGAGCAACTAATTCGGCTAATTGGTCAAGCCAGTAAAAATCACGATCGCCCTCAGACATGATGAGTTCTTGCGCAACGTTAATGTGAACTTGGAGGGCGTTGGCACCAAGCATGTCAACGGCCTGCCGAGCTGCTTCAACGGAGTGGCCGGCACCAACGTTGGCAATCACGATGCCATCGGGATTATAATCCGAACGGTTGTGAAAGTTGGCATCAGGTCGGGTTCCTTTAAGGCAACACTTTGGGAACCAACCGCCATGGGCAAGCCGGTTTCAGCGGCGAGCTTTGCAAGATTAGCGTTTAATTTGCCAGTAGTTGGGCTCCCACCGTCATCGCTTCAATCAAAAGCGGATAGGGTAACGTCACGCCGTTAAACTTGGTAGCTGGTTCAACATCAGTCAGTGCCAGTTCTGGTAAACTTTGATGCAAAATTCGGACTTGATCAAACGCTGACTCGGCGGTTGAATCGTAAAACTTTTCAGCAAGTGAAACGTGTTCATCCTTACGATGTGATTGTTTTGAAGTCATTGTGATTACTCCTCTACGTGGTGAACGTTGAAGTTTAGGGGGATAATTTGATGAGCCTGCCAGCTAGCTAATAGTTTAGAAATGTCATTTTTTTGATCAATTATGGCGATACCACAATCGCCACCACCGGCCCCCGAAGTTTTAGCGACACCGCCAAAAGTTTGGGCGATGTCGCAAAGCTTTTGTAAGAGCGGTGTTTCGATGTGGGCGTGGGTAAACTGGTCGAGTTGATTTAATAAGTCGCGGTTAACGTTGATCTCAGCTTGAATCGCTTTTAAATTTTGCTCACGAAAACCGTTGATCATCCGTTTTAAACAGGCCTTGCTATTCTCCAAAAATCGTTGGTAATCGCCCTGTTGTTTCGCCTTGTTTAAGGCAACCCGGTCGACCAAGTGAGAGGTTGAAGCGGGGGAACCCGTCCAGCCAACCAGCAATTTTAAGCCAGCTGGTGGCGTCAGTAGTTCGACGTTTAACCCGGGCCAATCCATATCGAGTAATGTATCAAAGGCGTAGTTCTTTTGTGCAAGCTTTAACCATTCTCGATCAAAGGAGTGGTAGGCGATCCAGCCACCATAGACACTCGCAGCGATATCGCCTAATGAGCCGTTCCCCTGAACGGTAAAGTGAGCGATGGCAGCTAGTTTGAACAGTTTATCGTGATCGACGGGCAGGTCGTAGAATTTACACAGGGCTTTAATTGTCGCCACTGTGACGGCTGCGGATGAACCTAGCCCGTATTTACGGCCATCGTGACTATCGAGGTCACTTTCAACCGTTAAGTGGTAGATGCCCAGCGGTTTTTCGAGGGTTTTGGCGTAATCTTCCGTTACCTTGATCGCTGATAGAATGTAGTGGAAGGGGTTGTCTCGATTATCAAAGACCATTTCGCCGTCTTCACGCCGCCAGTAAATGGAATTTTCCTGATATTGAGATGAAACGATGCTCCCAATCTGGTCGGCAGCCTGGATGGAGACGGTCACAAACTGATCTAGTGCCACGATGATGGCGGGAAAGCCAGCCTCAACAACGGCGTATTCACCTGCAATATAGAGTTTTCCTGGGGCTTTAACTGAAATCAAAACATCATGTCCTTTCATCGACAGCGATTATAAATTAATCTGAAATTTGAATTCCGTTACCGGGACGGGTGAGAACGACGCTTTCTGGGCCAAATACCTGTTGAAATTGACTCATCACGGTTGGTGCATCTTGTCCTTGGCATAAAATTTTAATGTTTGGACCAGCGTCCATGGTGAAGTAACAGGCTGTCCCAGCGGCTCTCAGTTCTCGAATCAGCGCCATCGCTTTTAAGCTATCGGCGTTAAAGTAGCTAAAACTAGGGTCGGAGCTGAGGGTTAGCGCGTGCATGCGCATGGCATTTTGCTCACTCGTGTGACCGAGTGTTTCAAAATCGCGAGACGCAATCGCAGTTTCAATGGTTTTAAAATCGGCCTGACTACTTTGAACCCACGTTGGATAAAATGGGGAAGTGTTCACGGCTAAGCGCATCCCATCACGGCTGGAAACTTTTTTTGAGCCGTTGTCAAAACTAACGCGATGGCGACAATATCCCAATCAACTTGTTCGGCAATCGGGTAGGCGTAAGAGGTTTGATCATCTTCGCCCATTTGCCAAGCCGCAAAACCACCGTAAATGGAACGGGTTGCTGAACCTGACCCGCGCCGTGCCAAGCGAGAAAGGTCACGTCGGTTAAGCGTTAGACCGGCTGCGCGACTTGCTGCACCCGCTAAGGCCGCAAATCCGGAAGCTGATGATGCTAATCCAGCAGCCGTCGGCACGTGGTTATGAGTGATCACATTTGCCCGGGTCGTGATGCCAGCAAGTTCGCGCACCACGTCCAGAAAAGTCGTGATCTTTTGACTAGCTTGAGCACTTAACAGGTGATCATCAAATTGAACCGTGTCAGTGGTGAGGGTGTCATCGAAGGCAACACTGGTTTCGGTGTAAAATTCATCGAGCGTCAGTGACAAACTGCTGTTTTGGGGAATGATGAGTTGTTCATCCTTTTTGCCCCAGTATTTGACCAAAGCGATATTGGTATGCGCCTTAGCAGTGATTGGGTGATTAGTTGGTTCCATTAGACGGTTTCCTCACTTAAAAATGGTTGTAGCCAGGTCTGTTTAAAGCCGGCACCTGATAAGGCTTGTTGAATTCGAATGGCATCGGCCTGCGTGGCAGCCAATGAAATCATGCAACCACCCATGCCACCACCGGTCAGCTTAGCACCAAGGGCGCCGTTTTGGCGCGCAACAGTCATCATCTGATCCAACACCGGATGACTGACGCCAAGTTGTTTGAGGTCGCGTTGCGCAGCCGTTAAGATGGTGCCTAAATGGGTCACTTGGTTTTGAGCCAGTGCCACTTTGGCTTGTTGTGCCAATTCACCAAGGTGGTGAATGGCTTGATTGGCTTGTTTTGGATGAGCTTTTCGGTAAGCAGCCACGTTAGCAACGGCAATGCCAGTTTGGCCATGAATACCGCTGTCAGCAATCACTAAATAACCGTTAAGATGGAAGGGTAACGGTTGCGGCGTTTCGCCCTTAATGAACCAGACTGGGGTTTCAGCACTTGCGGTTGCAGCGTCGAGGCCACTTGGATGACCGTGGATGATTTTTTCAGAGACGGCAACTTCTTTAAGTAATCGTTCATGTGAAAGTGGTACGTTGAAAAAACGGTACATCGCGCGAACAATGGCGACTGCCGTTGCGGCGGATGATCCCATTCCACGTTCGGCGGGTAGATCACTTTTAATCGTGAGTGTAAACCCAGCATCCGGTTGCGCCAAGTGTGCTAATAAGGCGTCAATCAGTCGATTGATACCTTGAAGTTGAATCGGCGCGTCTTGCCGATCACCTGAATAGTAACGACTGGTTAAGATTTGTTTAGAATCAAGGTTAGCCGTCATCTCAGCATGAACTTGAACTGCTGGCAGGGGCAGTGCGATGGCAGGTTGGTGGTACACAACGCTGTGTTCACCAATCAAAATGATTTTGGCATGACTATTGCCAGTGACCGAAACGTTCAATTTAAAGTGACTCCTTTCGACAACTTGTAACCTGATGTCATGTTTTCGGGTTCAGTTTCTTCATTAAATAAATTAAAATCGTATCATTAATGGTCAAATTGGATTTAACCTATATAATAACCGTAAAATTTGCAAACACATAGTATCATACGCTTTTTTTAAGAGAAACGCTAGCTTCGGTGCTAAGCTAGCGTTTTCACTTGAGATCGTAGCGATAAACGGTCGATGTAAGTGACAGATGAATACTGTTGAAAACTGTCGGAATGTAGTATGATATTTGATGGAAGAATTCTCATATAAAAAACACGGCTTTGCTGAGTTGTCAAACGGCTAACGCGTGCATGATCGATCCCAATGACAACCGTCGAGATGGGGCTTGATGACGGGTGGGTAATCGTTGACACCACAGTCTAAGTTCGTGATGAATTTGGTGAAAAGAATGGATGCAAATACAATCTACGCGGTGGTCGACATTGAGACCACCGGCACAAACGTGGCCGAAGGTAGTCGCATAATTCAATTTGGGTGTGTTCTTGTCCAAAATGGTGCGATCATTAATCAATTCGCAACCGACGTGAATCCGCAGACGACGATTCCTGAAGGCATTCAAGCGCTAACTGGTATCAGTAACGCTCAGGTGAAAAAAGCCCCGCTATTTGATGATATTGCGGGCACGATTTATAGCTTACTAGCTGACACCGTTTTTGTGGCGCATAACGTGAACTTTGATTTTCCGTTTGTGAACGCAGAACTAGAACGGGTGGGGTATCCACCATTGTCGATTCAAGCAATCGATTCCGTAACGCTCAGTCAGATTTTACTGCCAACGGTGCCAAGTTACCGGTTGCATGATTTAAGCCAGTACTTAAACATTACGCATGAACATCCGCACTCTGCAGACGATGATGCGCTAGTGACGGCAAAGCTCTTGATCGTCTTGTTCGAACGGATGCAACAGTTGCCAATCGTGACGTTGCAGCAAATGGTGGCGCAAGATGCCGAATTACCGCAGTCAACAGCCGAAGTATTTAAATGGGGGCTTCAGGTCGTTAAGAAGCAACGGCAGCCATTGCCAGATTACTTATACGTGTCAAATGGGCTGGCGTTACGAAAAACGACCCAGTTGGCGGTGACGGATGATCATCAATATACTTATCCGAGAACGAAAAAAAATAAACTTAAAACGCTTTCCAAAGCATTTTGAATGGCGAGCTGATCAAGCCAAGATGATGAACTTGATCTATAAACAGTACACAACGCCAGAATCAGCTGAACAGCCATTGATCGTCGAAGCGCCAACCGGGACGGGGAAGAGCCTCGGTTACACGCTGCCGTTCGCGTACATCACCCAGCGCTATGACCGCCAAGTGGTGATTGCAACGGATACGGTCCTTTTACAAACGCAACTCATGGATCAAACGATTCCGTTGCTCAACCGGATGCTGCCGTTTTCGGTTCATGCTGAGGTAGTTAAGGGGAGTCGACACTACCTTGACTTAACGCGCTTCAAAACGTCACTGGACGAACCCGAACGTTCCAAACAGTCACAACTTATTCGGTTGCGGTTGCTGGTTTGGCTCACGCAGACGACGACGGGTGATTTAGACGAATTGCATTTGCGTAATGATCCACCATACTTGAGCGCAGTTTGTCACCGCGGGTTGGACTCTTTGTCGACTAGTGATCCGTTTTACGAAGATGACTTTTTAAGACGCCTATATCAACGGCTGAAATATACACAGTTCATCATTGTCAACCACGCCTTTTTAATCCAACACGCGGCCTACTTTGGTGATACCTTCCAACGACCATACTTAGTCGTGGATGAAGCGCAACATTTAGCCGACTACGCACTGTCAACGCAACGCCAAAAGTTTGACTTCCAAGTGACGTTAAACGCTACACGGCACTTAATTGAGCAATTAAATCCGGATAATCAGTTTGGCCTTGCCACCGTGGTGCAAGAAGCGCCATTTGGTGAACAACTGCAAACGATGCGAACTTGGTTGTTTGAGTTTGATCGACAACTCGATGCGTTAAGCGGTCATTTGATTCAGCAATTTCAACAACAGTTTGGTGGCAAGTTTACAACGCCTTACAAAGAAATTTTGCTGGAAACAGCCGATTGGCAAAGTTTCTTAACGCAACGCGCGGGTCTGTTGGAACAACTCGATATCTTAGTTGATAAGCTGGCGACAACGTTGACGGCCTTGAGCCAAGATTTTTACGCTCAGACTGATCGGTGGCTCAAGAGTGATGAAGAACGGTTTATGGGCTTTGAAACCAGCCTGACAAAGTTAGTGACCGTTTGGCAGACCTTTAGCACGATTCGGCAAACGCCGACCCAGGAAAGTAATGGCGCGGGGGCTTACTTGTACTGGTTAACGATCAGCGATGATCGCACTCACATCATGGTGACCTCGAACTTAATGACCGTTCAGGGATTCTTGTCCCAGCAGGTTTACAGTCATTTTCAAGCACCAACGTTTACTGGGGCAACGCTGTTCTCCTCTAATCGGTCACAGTACCTTTATGATCAGTTGGATCTCAATCGTGATGAAGTCAAGATGCGGCGCTTAAAATCGGACTTTAATTTTGATACGCAAGCGAAACTCTACATTAGTAATGATGCCCCAGACATTCACGATGACGATGCGTACCATGAGTATTTGGTCAAAACGTTATTGAAACTGCTGGAGACGGTTAACCGACCGACTTTAGTCTTATTTAACTCGTTAGAGACGATTTCGGCCGTTTATAGCAAATTGACTGCTGCGATTCGACAACAGGATCGGTTAATTTTGGCACAGGGTATTTCGGGGAGTAAGGAAAAGCTGATCAAGCGCTTTATGGATGAGGACAATGCCGTTTTAATGGGCGCAGCTAGTTTTTGGGAAGGCATTGACCTACCCCAAGAGCAATTACAACTTTTGGTAATTGCTCGGCTTCCGTTTGATTCACCGGAACGGGTCGAAACGAAGGTTCAATTTGCCCGACTTAAGGCTGCTGGCAAGAACCCGTTCTACAACTTATCGCTCCCTAAAGCCACGTTACGATTACGGCAAGGCATCGGTCGGCTGATTCGGACTCGTCAAGATTACGGCGCTGTCGTGGTCCTTGATAGTCGGTTAGTGACGCGGCATTATGGCCAAACGATTTTGAAAACTCTCCCGGAATCATTACCCGTAATGACGGCAACGGTCCCACAATTAACGGCAGATATTGCAAAATTCTTTAAAAATCATCAAACCAAGGTCCAACCGTAGCGAGAGTTTGCTATAATAATGAGCAGTAACCGTAATAAAAAGGAGTTCTGAATTGATATGAGAAGGGAACATGCCAGTCACAAACGAACTGGCCGCCGGGTGCTGATCGGTTTTTTGATCGCCATTGTGGTTGTGATCATTGCGCTCATTTGGGGCGTGCATCATGCAACTAAGCCGATCACTCAGGCGAAAGCGCAGTCCGTCAAGATCGCCGAAAAGTACGCTGGCCTCAAAACCACGTCAGGCTTCTACTGGACTAATCTGAATCGGACTTATTACACCGTTGCTGGCACCAATAAACAAAACCAACCCGTGTACATTATTGTGCCGCAAAAGGGTGGTCACGTGCGGGTGTTGCAACAAAAGAGTGGCGAAAGCCGGAATCAGGTGCTAAGTCAAGTTTGGTCAAAGCATAACCCTAAAAAGGTGCTTCAAGCCTCGCTGAGCGTTTTTAACGGCTCTCCTGCCTGGATCGTAAGTTATATGAACCAAAAGGGGCAGCTCTGTTATGAAACGTTCAGCTTCAAGACGGGGAAAGTGTTACAGTTGATTGAAAATATCTAAGTCATTTCATTAGGAGGATTTCGTGATGCATTTATCCAACCGGAGTCAACAGCTTCAACCTTCAGCAACGATGAAAATTTCTGCCCAGGCGAAACAAATGGTCGCCGACGGTATCGATGTGATCAATTTAAGTATCGGGGAACCCGATTTTGAGACCCCAGATAATATTAAACAAGCCGCAATTGCAGCCATTAACGATGGTCACGCTAGCTTTTACACGCCAGCTGCTGGGTTGCCACAATTGCGGGCCGCAATTGCGGATCGGACGGCTGCCGATTACCAATTAACGGGCTTAACGGGTAAAAACGTTGCCGTTACAACTGGTGCTAAGATGGCACTTTATAGCGTTTTCCAAACTATTTTGGATCCCGGTGACGAAGTGCTCTTACCTGAACCATACTGGGTCAGCTATGCTGAACAGATCAAGTTGGCTGGTGGGGTACCGGTGACGATTCCCGTTGGTGACAGCTTTAAAGTGACACCAGCTGATTTGGAAGCAAAGCTAACCGATAAGACCCGGGCGTTCTTACTCAACAGTCCTGAGAACCCAACTGGCGTTATCTATGACCAAGCTGAATTACAAACGTTGAAGGATTGGACGGATGCCCATGACTTGATGGTTGTGACGGATGATATTTATGGTCAATTAACTTATAATGGGGCTAGTTTTACGTCAATTGCGCAATTGACGGATGCCTTAGATCCAAACATCATTATCATCAGTGGGGCTTCTAAGACCTACTCGATGACCGGTTGGCGGATGGGCTACGTGGTTGCTGACGCAGCTTGGTAGCCAAGGTTTCAGCCTTTCTGTCACACGCTACCGGGAATCCGACTGCTGTGAGCCAGTATGCCTTATTAGAAGCTTTAACTGGTGATCAAACTCAAGTTGAAGTCATGCGTCAAGCGTTTGAAGAACGGTTGAACACGATCTACCCACTTGTCACTGCACTACCAGGGTTTAAACTGGATACGAAACCACAAGGGGCGTTTTACTTGTTCCCAGACGTTGCCGGCGCCTTAGAATTGACCGGCATCGCCACAACGGGCGAACTTGTTAACCAACTGCTTAACGAAGCGCATGTTTCATTGGTTGATGGGAACGCTTTTGGGGTCGATCACCATATTCGAATCAGTTATGCGACTGATTTGGCATCACTTAAAAAAGCCGTTTCAAGAATTGCTGATTTCTTAGCAGCACACACAAAATAAATCCATTGGGGGAAACATCATTGCAACAGATTAACATTATTGATGCGAAGAACCACGTTGACGAAAAAGTTAAGATTGGCGCTTGGTTAACCAACAAGCGGTCCAGCGGTAAAATTGCCTTCCTACAATTACGAGATGGTACCGAATTTTTCCAAGGCGTTGTTGTCAAAAGCAAGGTGAGCGAAGAAACCTTTGAACTCGCCAAAGAACTGAAACAAGAAACCAGTATGTGGTTGACTGGGATCATTCACGAAGATAGTCGTTCTAAGTTCGGTTACGAACTTGAAGTTGAAACCATCGAAGTGATTGGTGAAAGTCATGACTACCCAATTACGCCTAAGGAACACGGGGTCGATTACTTAATGGACCACCGTCATCTTTGGTTACGGTCATCACGGCCACACGCTACGATGGTCATTCGTAATGAGCTGATTCGGGCAACCTACGAATTCTATAACCAAGAAGGGTTCATCAAGATCGATGCACCTATTTTGACTGGGAGTGCGCCTGAAGGGACCACTGATTTATTCCATACTGAATACTTCGGCCGGGACGCTACTTGTCACAATCTGGCCAACTTTATGAAGAAGCTGGCGCAATGGCCTTTAACAAAGTCTTCTCGTTTGGGCCAACGTTCCGGGCTGAAAAGTCCAAGACTCGGCGTCACTTGATTGAATTTTGGATGATCGAACCCGAAATGGCTTTTATGCACCAAGAAGAAAGTCTCGAGATTCAAGAACGCTATATCGCATTCTTAGTTCAAAACGTCATCGACCATTGTGAAGGCGCCTTGAACACTTTGGGTCGCGATATCGAAACCTTAAAGAAGTACACCAAGTTGCCTTACCCACGAATCAGTTACGATGAAGCCATTGAGCTGTTAAAGGCGAATGATTTTGACGTTGAATGGGGTGTTGATTTTGGCTCACCAGAAGAAACCTTCTTGGCAGACTACTTTGACCAACCCGTCTTCGTGTTAAACTACCCGAAGGCCATTAAGCCATTCTACATGAAGCCACACCCAACGCGTGAAGACGTTGTGATCTGTGCTGATTTGTTAGCACCAGAAGGCTATGGCGAAATTATCGGTGGCTCAGAACGGGCAACTGATTACAACTACCTGAAGGACCAAATTGTTGCTGCTGGCTTAAATCCAGAAGAGTACAGTTGGTACCTTGATTTACGCAAATACGGTAGTGTCCCTCACTCTGGCTTTGGTTTGGGACTTGAACGGGCCGTTACTTGGATTACCGGTGAGGACCATGTTCGTGAGGCCATTCCGTTCCCACGTTTGTTGAACCGGATTTACCCGTAAACTTAAAATTAACTGACACTGAAAACTTCTCTCTATCAACTGTGGAGGGAAGTTTTCTCAACTAGGGAGGTTTTGTCACTTTGGATGCATTTACAACTGCAATCTTTCAGGCCGGTGGCACTGTGGTTTCCACGCTGTTGCTTCGGCACTATCGAGAACTTGGCATGACCAACACCGAGTTTTTGATTTACCTCCAACTGAAGAGTTTTGCCGATAAGGGCGTTGATTTTCCACCGACGGATGCGATTGCCAACTCGTTGTCCTTATCAGATGGCGCCATTTTTCAGCAATTACACGGCATGATCAGCAAGCATTTGATGCAAATTAAGACCATTCAGCAACCGGATGGCTTGACTCGAGATTCGTATGATTTTACCCAGTTGTACGAAAAATTGGCTCAATACGTCGCTAATCAGCAGGCTAAGTCGGTTGACACTCAGGGGGCAACTGACCGCGAACAAATTTTTCAGCAGATTGAAGCCGAGTTCGGTCGGCCATTGTCACCAATGGAAATGGAAACCATTTCGAAGTGGATCGATGTTGAGCATTACCCAACGCCCTTGATTCAATTAGCGCTAAAAGAAGCGGTGTTGAATCAAAAATACAGCCTGCGGTATATTGAACGAATTCTGATCAGTTGGCAGAAAAAGGGCATTAAAACGCCTGAAGCAGCCCAACGAGAAAATGAGTCGTGGCGAGCGCAGCGTACACGTTCAGGGCAGCAACAATCTGGTAATAACCCTAATCTCAAGGACGTGCCCAACATCCCGTTGTTTAACATTGGCGATCAGCGTACCAAGAATAAGCAATCCGAAAAACAAATAAAAACAAATATTGATAATAATCTAAAAAAGCCACCATGGTGATCAGTGTTTGGTCATCTTGGTGGCTTTTTCTGTCGTATTAGGAAAAATTGTACTTACGTTTGTGTCCAGCGTAAGCATCATTGATGTGAGTTTGTGAAATGTGATTTGTGTGAACTGACGATTTCGGTCAGCGACTAGGTTCCAGCTGTGGGGCCGGCCTGAGCCAAAGGGCGGTCTCAGTCCTCGAAGTTAAGCCTCGCCAAAACCCGTGCGAGTCTTAACTTCGTCCCCGATAATTGGCGGTTGTTGAAAGTTCGTCAACAACCACCAATTATCGCGACACAGCATCCACCTAGCCGCTGACCGGAATCTCATATTGCGCAATTCGGCCCTATCGCAGAACATCTCAAATCGCGTTGAACAGTAACGTCATCTTATCAAATCAAAATAGACGTGACGGTCAACAGATGAAGCTCGGCATCACGCAACCGTTAGTCCATTGCGGCTACTGAACATTGATCACAATTGCTTCTGCAGTTGCCGAGTTATTGTCTAACGTTGCCGGTACACAGTTTCGTCAACTTCAATATGTGACAGTCAGCGGTTCTGGTTGACAACAGCGCACCATGTAGCGGGAGGCGGAGGCGCGCGAGGCTCAGTGGTGTCGGTATGACTTAGGCAGTCGTGCCCCGTGGGGTTCGGGGTGCGACTGCC
>NZ_BBAD01000031.1 GCF_001311075.1 Secundilactobacillus similis DSM 23365 = JCM 2765 | reverse complement strand
CCCATGATTAACGCACCAACGAAGCCAAATTTCACAAGCTCCGTACACTTACGCTTGACACAAGCGACAGTACCGCACAATTCTCTCATTCTTGCCACGAAATAAGACAAGAAAAAACGGAAATTGTTGTACAAGAACACGGCACAGGATATAATATTACTAATTTCGTGTGAATTAATGCTAAATTGACGTGAGTTGAGTAGACCAACTAGGTGGTTAAACCAGAATCTAAGGCTAAAATCGCCACTTTTTCGAGGTGGCGGCAGATTCACCAGTGCTTTTTTATCGTTTCAAAACTTTTCATGAAACTATTGTGTAAGATGACCGAAAGTTATTGTATTCACAATTGAGGCTTAATACAATTATGTAAACGCTTTAATTTGGGAGGGGGCGATAACGCCCAATTGACGGGGATTATCGCTCGGTCAATTGGGTCAGTAACACAGGATTTAGCCATTGTTTGAATCAACGGACACTCGGGCTCATCTCAATGATGATGTTATACTGAGTAGTGAAAAAGCGCTTGAAACTTGATGTAAAGGGGAGTCTATTTCATGTCAAAGAAACGCATTGTTGCGCTTGTATTGAGCTTAGTTGTGATTTTTGGATTGGGGTTTGCGGGGTACAAGACGTTACACCAGTCAGCAGCAACTAACGCGGATAACACCTATACGACAACGCAAAAGAAGGCGGACAAGAGCAGTTCGTCGAGTGCAAGCAGTTCGGCAGCGTCATCGTCTGAACAAAAGGCCGCGGCGCAGAGTGAGTCGACCGGCACGAAGTCCACAAGTGGCAACACCACTGCTGATTCTGCTAGCAACGAATCGATTTCAAAGCTCGGCAGCGGCAAGAGTGGTACCACGACTGGCACCAAGAGCAACGGGTCAACGCAAACGACTGGCAGCAAGTCAGCAGCCACAACCAACACGACTGCTAAGACGCACCGGTCAGCCAGTGCAGCCACCGCAACGGCTTCACACCGGGCAGTTTGCTCGATCGTTGTCCGGGGGCCAATCAAGGAAGGCAACAAAGTGCTGATGTCTCAAAGCAACGTTACCATCCACAGCGGCGATAAGGTCAGCACCGTCTTGACCCGAGTTGCGAAGGCCAAGCACATTGCGGTTGCTTACCAAGGTACCGGCAACAGTGTTTATATCCGAGGCATCGCCGGTTTGTTTGAATTTGACAAAGGTTCTGGTAGTGGATGGCTTTACGAAGTCAACAACAAGTTCCCAGGATACTCAGCTGGTAAATACAAAGTGAAGAACGGTGACAAGATCCAATGGGTCTACACCGCTAACCTTGGGAAAGACCGGCACGCACCCGTTTCTGGTCAAAGATAAAGCGACATAAATTAAGTTAATACAAGGAGTACTGTGATGATGAAGGGAAAGCAATTAGTTGCAAAAGTGTTAGGGATTACAGCGTTAGCCCTTGGTGGCGTCTTCGCCATTTCAACTGCAACGCAGACGAGTGCTAAGGCCGCAACGTCTTACACGACGGCCATCAACAAAGGGGCTAGCTACATTAAGACCAAGACGCCTAAGGATCAATTGGATGCTTGGGATGCCTTCGCCGTTAAGCGGTCACCTAAGGGCATGAGTTCTGCGGCAAAGAAAGTCTTCACGAAAGAACTGGCCTTGCAATTCAAACACCTTGGCGGACACTACGCCGCCGTTGACTACGAACGGACGTTGATGGGTGCCGTTTCAATTGGCGCCAACCCAACGAAGTATCGAGCGTCAACTTGGTATCAGGGATCATCAAAACCGCACCGAAATCGAACGCCGGTATTAATGCCAAGATTTGGGGCGCAATTGCCTTGAGTACCAAGAACTACGGCAGCACCGCCAACAAGACCGTGAAGACGTTGATTTCCCAAATTGTGAAAGCCCAAAATTCACAGGGTGGCTGGGCTTTAAACGGTTCAGCGAGTGACGTTGATATTACCGGGATGGCACTGATCGCCTTGAGCGAACATACCAGTTACACCGGTGTCAAAACCGCCATCAAGAAGGCTGAAAGCGCGTTGACAAGCAAGGCCTACAAGAAGAGCACGGGTGACTTCGTCTTATCCACTGCCTTTACGAAGAAGGCCAACGCGGATTCTAACGCCATGGCCATTGCGGGGTTATCAGCCGCTGGGGTTAACCCAGGCACGAAAGCCGTTAACCGCTTGATCAAGTTCCAGAAGTCGACCGGCCAGTTCCGTTGGTTACTCAACAGCAACACCGGTGCCTTACACATGGCAACGCAACAATCAACCTACGCACTGGAACAGTACCGGGCATACAAGTTGCACAAGGGTTCAATTTTTAAATTCTAATTGTAACTGACGAACAAGTGTGACCGTAGCGTGGATTTTGCGCGCGAGTGGTGACACTTGTTTGTTTATATCTTATAAACTGGAGATGGCAGATATGGATGTTCACCGAGATGTGAGGCGAACACGGCAGGATAGCCGGCCAAAGTTGGTGTTTGAGCAACTGAATCCTTGGGTGATCTTTACCTATTATATTGTGGTGATCGCGTGTTCAATGATCTTCCTGCACCCGATTTTCCTGTTGGTCGAACTGGCCATTGTGATTGGCGTTGACGTACTGTCAGGGGCTAAAAAGCAGGTGACGATGATGCTTGAAGGTAGTATCTTCATGGTCGCCTTCATCATGGTGATGAACCCGCTGATCAATAGTCGTGGCGCACACGTGATCTGGTCGTTTGGCGGAATCTTGATCACCGTTGAAGCGGTGGTTTACGGCGTGCTGATGGCGTTGTCGTTACTGATCGTGTTACTGATTTTTCTTTCCTATAATAAGTGTTTAACGAGTCAAAAATTCATGTACCTGTTCTCACGCATCTCACCGAAGTTGACGTTGCTCACGATGATCACGTTGCGCTTTGTGCCGCTGTTCCTACGACGGTTTCGGGGCATCACTCAAGCCCAATCGTTGCGGGGCATCGAAGTGGGTCACGGGAACTTTCGTCAGCGCAGTATCGGTGTGATGAAGCTGATGGAAGTGCTGCTGGTGAGTTCGTTTAACAACGCACTGCAGACCGCAGATTCAATGAGTTCACGGGGGTATGCTAGCACCAAGCGGACCAGCTTTCAACGGTACCGGTTTACGCAGCGTGACATTTTGTCGCTGTGCTGGTACCTGCCACTGACAGCAATCTGCTTTTACGAAGCATCAAAGGGTGTGGGACGCCTCGTCGTCTACCCATCGTTAGGGACGATGGCCTTGAACGGACAGGGACTTTTAGTCTTACTAGGTGTTGTGTTACTAGTAAGCTTTCCGTTAATTTTAGAAGCTTGGGAGTGGCTGTGGTGGAACTTATTAAAACTGTAGATTTAAACTTTGAATATGCGCTTGCGGACCATAAGAGCCTGAACCACGTGGATCTGAGTGTCGACAGCAGCGATTTCATCACGGTTGCCGGGAGTTCCGGGAGTGGCAAAACAACCCTGTTGCGGCAGTTGAAGCCCGAATTGTGGCCCGTTGGTAAACGCACCGGTGAGATCTTATTTGAAGGCAAACCGATTTCCGAAATGACGGCGGCGGAGAGTGCCCAAAACATCGGCATGGTATTCCAAAGTCCGGAAGATCAACTGGTGATGGATAACGTGCTGCAAGAGCTGGCCTTCTCATTGGAAAACGTGGGGATGGCGCCGAACGACATTCAAAAGCGGATTGCCGAACTGGTGAGCTTCCTGGGCCTGCAAGATATCTTGTATGCCAACGTGCAAAACCTATCTGGTGGGCAAAAGCAACTGGTCAACTTAGCCGCCGTCCTGATTTTACGGCCCAAGCTGTTGCTGCTGGACGAACCAACGGCCCAACTGGATCCGATTGCCACCAAGGAATTTGTATCGCTCCTGAAGCGAATCCACGATGAACTGGGAATCGCCATCGTCATGAACGAACACGTACTAGATGATGTGTTACCGTTATCCAACAAACTCTGGATAGTGGATAACGGCGAAATTGCCTACTCCGGTGACGTCAGCACGGTGCTGCAACAGCTCTGGGAACAACCCAAACTGCGCGCGTTCGTGCCGGATGTACCGTACGTCTTTTTAAATAACCAACTGACCACCAAACTCGACCTCAAACAGTTGCCGCTCACGGTGGTGAAGGGCCGAGATGTGCTGCAACAAAACCAAATTGGTTTCAAGCAGGACCGGTTGGATAACACCCCGCCAAATGCCTCGAAGAAGCTGGCGGCGAAGGTCTCACACGTGTCATTTGAGTACGATAAGAACGGCTACTACATCTTGGATGACCTGAACCTCTCGGTGAACGAAAACGACTGGTTAGCCATCATCGGCAAAAACGGGACCGGTAAAACGACCCTGTTGAAGGTGATCATGGGGTTGTTGCCAGCGCGTCGGGGTTCCTCGAAGTTGCTGGGCAAGCGGGTCAAATCTTGGGATAAAACCGAATTTTACAAGCAGGTCTGTTACCTGTCACAAACGCCATCCGAGTATTTTGCCTACGATTCCGTCATGGAAGAGTACGTGGAACGGGGCAAGCAACTTGGGTTAGCTGATCCGGAAGCAGCTGCGAAAGATATGCTGGAACAGATGACCATCACCCACGTGGCAGACCAAAACCCTCACGATGCTAGTGGTGGTGAACAACAGTTGATCGCGCTGGGCATGTTGTTGTTGTCGCAACCGAAACTGTTGTTACTGGACGAACCAACCAAGGGACTGGATCCGATTCGGCGGACGAAGCTGGGCAACATCTTGAAGAACCTGCAGACCAAGCAGGGTCTCACCATCATCATGGTGAGCCACGACATGGCCTTCAGCGCCAAGTTTGCCAACCAGTGTGCGCTGTTGTTTGACGGCAAGATCGTGTCGCAAGAAGAACCCCACGCGTTCTTTGCGGAGAACTTCTTCTACACCACCACGACCAACCGGATGCTACGGTACCAGTTACCAGAAGTGATCGACCGCGGGGAGGTGGCGCAATGATTGCGCAACTCAAAAGTAAGGGCGGCTACCTGATTGCGTTAGCCGTCATGGTGTTGAGTCTGGTGTGGATCACCTTCTTCAACGGTGACCAGCACTATGTCATTATTAGTATTATGTGCCTAGTGGCAAGTATGCTGCCGTTTTACTGGCACTTTGAAACCCGTCGGTCAGAAGCCCGCGAAATCGTCTTTATCGCCGTGTTGGCCACTATGGCCGCACTGGGCCGGGTGGCGATGGCACCGTTCCCAGACGTCAAGCCAACCAGCTTCATCGTCATCATGACCGCACTGACGCTGGGGAAGGAGTCCGGTTTCATCGTGGGCTCCACCGCCGCCATCGTTTCCAACCTGTTCTTAGGACAGGGGCCGTGGACGCATGGCAGATGTTTGCCTGGGGCATGATGGGCGTGACTGCCGGCATGTTGAGAAACTTCGATTGGGCGCACAACCGCTACATCTTAGCGGGTATCGGTGTGGCCTATGGCTTCCTATTTGGCTGGATCATGGACCTCTGGTACGTGCTAGTCTACATTCAACCACTGACCATCAAAACCTTCATCGCCGCCTACGTGGCCAGCTTCTACTTTGACCTGATCCACGGGATTACGACAGGAGTGCTCCTCTTCTTCTTCTACAACTCCTGGTATCGGATCATCGAGCGGTTTAAGTACAAGTACGGCTTGATGGGCGTGCAGGAGCAGTTGGATGCGCAGGGGTTTAAGGAATCGTAACGGAATCGATTTAGCGTTGCTATTATTAGTTATAGAATCAAAAAGAGGCCGTCTAGCTCGTGTTTGAGTTAGGCGGTCTTGCTTTGTTAAACTATGATCGATAATCTTTCCGCCCCAAATGCAACGCCGCCGCCCCTAAATCAAACGTCCGGTAACGCACATCCTCAAATCCAGCCGCCTCAAACATCCCAACCAACTGCTTCGCCGACACAAACGCCTTCGTGGTCTGCTGCAGATAGTCATAATCTGAGTACCGGTTTCCCGCCAAACTCGTCATTACGGGCACCAGCTTAAAGTATGCTCGCCAGCCGAGCTTAATTACCGGTTGAGTGGGTTGGGAAGTCTCTAAACAGGCTACCTTGCCACCGGCACGGACGACTCGGTAAAGTTCGCGGAGGACCTGATTAGCATCGGGGACGTTACGGAGACCGAAGCCGATGGTGACAACGTCGAAGGTGTTGGCTGGATAGGGTAGGTTCATCGCATCGCCTTGAACGAGGGTCACCCGGTCTTCGAGGTGGGCGGCGCGAACTTTTTGTCGGGCCAGTGCCAACATTTCCTCACTAAAGTCTAAGCCCCAAACGTGGCCGCTGGGGCCGACTGCTTTCGCCAGCGCAATCGTCCAGTCACCCGTGCCGCAGCAAACGTCCAGCGCAAAATTGCCCGGTTGGACGGCGAGTTGTTGCATGGTGGCCTTGCGCCAGTGGTGGTGGGTACCCAGCGTCATCAGGGTGTTCATGGCATCGTAGTGGGTGGCGAGGCGGTTGAAGAGGTGTTGAACGTCGGCTTCTGGGGTGGGGTTAGTGAGTGACATGGTAAGGACTCCTTCATTGAATTGATGGTCATGCGCAAAATTGCGCTAGTTATTACTAACTATAAGGTTAAAAAGATTATTTATTCATGACGATATTTGATATAATGTATAAAAAATACGAATATGGACTGATAATTAATGGATATTAATCGTTTTATTGAAGCGCGTAAGGCGCATCACTTGTCGCAAGCGGAACTCTGTCAGGGCATCTGCACCCAAGCCACCCTCAGTAAGTTTGAGAGTTCGGGCAAGGCGCCCGCCATCCGCATCTTAACGCAATTGTGCGCGCGGTTGGACCTAAAGTTGGACGACGTTTTTCCGGTGAATCAACCGGCACAGTCGCAGGCCAGTGCGTTGTTGGAACAGGCCGAATTTAAGTTGATCACCAGCGAGTACGAGAGCGCCTTGGCAGACCTAGGTAAGATTGACCTGGCTGACTTGAACAACAAGAGCCAGATGCAGTACTACTTCGTGCGCGGGTATCTGTCGGCGTTATTGGACAAACCAATTGCCGATACCTTGTACGACTTTAACCTCATTTTAAATGATTTGGACGACACGCACCAAACGATTTTCACACTGCTGGCGTATACCGGGAGTGGGGTGGCGTATAGTCGGAATGGGGAAAATGCGAAGAGTGAGTTCTACTTCCAGAAGATTTTTGATAAGCTGCAGACGTTACCGTTGACCGATAACCAGTCAATTTGGCGAGTGCTCAACATGGTGTTTTATACGGCGGAGTATTTTGCCAGCGTGGCCGACTACGAAACCAGTGATTCGCTGTTGCATTACGGCTACGGTATCTGCGCTAAGAACACGTGACTTACTACTCAGCCAAGATCTGTTTCTTGTTGGCGCAAAATGCGCGGGATGAGCACCGTTCTGAAACTGAAGTGGTGGATCACTTGAATGATGCCAAGACCTTTGCTAAATTAAACAACAACACCCAACTTCTGGCAAAAATTGCCGCGTTTCAGGGATAAATCGTGAATTCAACAACGAATCGGTGAAGCGCTATGTTAGAATAAACCTAATTGAGTTTGGTAATCGAACGATAAGTCGTTTGGTTACCAGCGACGAGGAGGGGCAACATGGTGCATCAACTTTGGCGTCAATTTCCAACGGTTCAGCGAGAGCTTACGCAGCTCCAGCCGTACCTGTTGAAAGTCGTCACGTTACCTAATCAACCGATTCACACGAAGATCACCCAGTTACTTAAGTCGGGAGGCAAACTCCTGCGACCGGGGTTCTTCTATTTATTCTCGGCGTTTGGCACGCAACGAGACGAAAATGCGTTACGGGCAGGGGCCGCTTCGCTTGAAATTCTCCACGTGGCCACGCTGATCCACGATGACGTGATCGACGCGTCACCCTTGCGGCGTGGGGTCACCACGATTCACACCCAGTACGGGTCTCGGAACGCGATTTACGCGGGGGACTACTTATTTACGGTGTACTTCAGTGAAGTGATGAAGGCGACCCAGGATGTGGCTCAGCTTCAACTTCACATTGATAGCATGCGTGAAATTTTAGTGGGGGAGCTGGCGCAGATGCAGCTCAACTATAAGCAGTCGGTGACCGAAGCCGAGTATTTTAACGAAATCACCGGCAAAACGGCGGAACTGTTCTGGCTAAGTTGCCGGCAAGGGGTGGCGTTGACCGGGGGTTCGGCTGAGGTGATTGATCTCGCCGGGCAGATTGGACTGACGATTGGGAAGGCTTATCAGATCTTGGATGACATTCTTGATTACGATGGTCAAACCGAGCTGACCAAGAAGCCGGTGCTAGAAGATTTGAAAGCGGGCGTTTATTCGTTGCCGCTGATTCTGGCGATAAAGCAGGCGCCCCGGGCGTTTAAACCGCTGTTGAAGAAGCGGGCTGACCTGAGTGACGCGGAGGCGTTGACGGTTCAGCAGTTGGTCAACCAGTATGGTGGTGTTGAAGCGGCTAAGCGGATGGCTGGTGAACTGACTGAGCAGGCGTTGGCGTTGATCGATCAGTTACCGGACTTGCCGGCGAAACGTGATCTAGCAACGTTGACTACTTGGCTGCTAACTCGAAATCAATAATCAAACAAAGAGCGAAACTGGCGATTGCCGGTTTCGCTCTTTTAAATTGCGTTTATTTGGCTAATACCGCGACCGAGAAACGCCATACCGCGACTGACCCAGCGTCCGTTGCAACCATGGCACGAACCAGAGATCCAGTCCGAAACTCCGGCCAGAGCCGTTCATCAAAGCAAAGGCCACGAAGAGCACCCAGACGGTCGCCCAGCTGTGCAGGAAGACGAAGAAGCCGATGATCACCAAGAAGCAAGCACACCAGGTACCGAGACCGAGGAAGATCAACACTCCAATCAACAGTTCCCAGATGCCCAACCCCGGATGACCGCTGACCAGCCAGCCTACGTCGCCGTTCATCTTGCTAAGGCCGTCGATGAAGAGGCCGATGCCGAAGAACAAGCGTAGGGGGAGTGACCAGAGGACGTTGCCTTGCCGCGAGGTGTTGGTGCCAAATACCGTCCGGCCGTTAGCCACCCGGAAGATTTCGTCCATCAGGTATTTCCACATAAAGTAAAACGACTTGATGCGCCAGAAATACAGGAAGTTGGAGCCGTGCTTCATGATGGTTGCCAGCAGGCCACGAACTCGTTTGCCACCGAAGACCTGGGCGATGCCGTACTTGGCACCAAAGGACACCGTGAAGCCCATGTCACGGTCAACGAAGGTCTCGTAGTTTTGGGTGCCGTTGATGTCTTCAGCGATATTATGGCTGGTGGTGAAGGCTTCGTATTCGGCCTCCTGAGCCGTTTGTGGTACGGCCCGCTCTGCGCCCTTCTCAGTGGCGTTGGCGTTGTCACCGGCGACGTAGATGCTCTTGTCTTCAAAGCCACTGGCTTGCAGATACTCGTTAACAATCAGGCGGCCACCACGACCAGACTCGATGCCGAACTCGTCGGCGGTGTGGTTGGTCTTCACGCCAGCTGTCCAGAGGAGGGTGTAGGTCTTGATGGGATCTTGTTCCTTGATCTCCACACTGTCGGCGTTGACCTTGGTGATCATTGACGACGTCCGAATCTCAACGTTGTTCTTCTTGAAGTAGGCTTCGGCGTGAGCGGCGTTGGTGCGGTCCAACATATTGATGATAGTTGGGGCGGCTTCAACGAGGATCAGTTTGATCTCGTTGGGGTCGATTTTATTTTGCCGCGCTAAAATTGCCCGGTAGTCGATCAGTTCGCCCACCGTTTCGGCGCCGGTAAAGCCGGAACCACAGACTACCAGCGTCAACATGGCGGCCCGCTTTTCGGGATCCACTTCGACAGCCCCGAGACGGATGATTTCATTGATGTGGTTACGCACCGCAATGGCGTCTTCCATTGACCACAAGGTAAAGCCGTTTTCCTTCACCCCAGGGGTACCGAAGTCGTTGGGTTCACCCCCAAGACTGATCAGCAAACTATCGAACGGGTAGGTGCCCTGTTCACAGACGACCTGTTTGGCTTCCTTATCAACTTGAACGACAGTATCCGTCACTAACTTAACGTTTCGCTGCCGGGCAAAGAGCCGTTGCAGGTCGTACTGAACAGCATCGGGTTGCACCCGCTCAGTCGCAATTTCGTGCAGCTGGGTGAGGTAGGTGAAGTAGGAGTGCCGGTCAATCAACGTGATTGAGACGTCCGGTTGCGATTTAAACTTCTTCGCCAGCTTTTTGGTGGCTAGGACTCCAGCGAAGCCAGCACCGATAACAACAATGTTCTTACTCATAATGTGCCTCCTTGTAAATGACAGGGTAAGTCAATTCAGGTTATCAATTGGCAGTGAATATTATTAAAATGCATAATGGCAAGGCAAAGACGCCGATAGCTAAAAAATATAACTGTGGCGAAGTAATTAATCAATTGATAACTCAACATCAGTATACAATATTTGAGAATTGAAATGCACCTAAAACGCCTTAATCTAGGCGATTGATTGCTGATAATCGTAAAAATGAACGCGATTGGAATTCAAAATTTTCATCAAAATGAAGTCGCTTACATTTTATTGGAATGTTATAAATGAGGTTGTTAATTTTGACACAAGTTAGAATTATTCAAGACTGTAACGATGATGAACGGGCAATTATTCGTCATCGGATAAGTTGGTGATGGATACTGATTGAAATTTAGTTATATTAGTTATTCTGATATTAGAATGAGCAATGAATATTATTGGTTGGTTGGATGAGTGCATTTAAGATGGTGAGTGAACGGCCGATGTCCACCGAATCAATTTAGGTTGGTGGTCAATAGTTAAAGTACGGATTATATTGGCTGCTCAATCTGAGGAACAATCACTCACCAGCGACCACTGATTAAAACCGTTAAGTCGAAGCCAATCGCCACTCACCGCCAACTGTACGACCATCAAACACTCAACCTGAATAGTCCAAATATTCCAGCATGCCCGCCAAACATTCCAAAATAACATCGACCCCGACCAAAGCGCGCCAGTCGTTGGTTTCAAAATGCCAAAAAACCGCTTTCAACAATATCGGAGAAATACCTAATTTAAATATTCCAAAAAGAATGTATAATGAAGACATCGCATGTACATAATTAGAAAACGACGGTTCCGTTTACCCATTTGGTTATTAGGTGACTGGCGGTATAACTGGAATTTGCATCAAACGCTCTAATGCAATGTGAATGTAATTTTAATTTTTATAGTGATGACTAGGAGGATGATGATCGCATGGCAACATTGGAAGTCAAAGATCTGCACGTTGAAGTTGAGGATAAGGAACGCGAGACCTCACGAGAAATTTTAAAGGGCGTCAATTTAAAAATGAAGACCGGCGAAATTCACGCTATTATGGGCCCAAACGGGACCGGGAAGTCAACGCTGTCACAGACCATCATGGGCCACTCCGCCTACCACGTGACGCAGGGCGATATTTTGCTGAACGGCGAAAGCATCTTGGACATGCCAGTTGACGAACGGGCACGTAAAGGCCTGTTCTTAGCGATGCAGTACCCCGCTGAAATTCAAGGGGTCACCAACGCCGAATTCTTACGGGCTGCCATCAACGCCCGGCGCCCTGAAGATGACCAGATTTCGGTCATGGCCTTCTTAAAGGAACTGGATAAGAACTTAGCCTTACTGGATATGAGCGAAGAAATGACGGAACGCTACTTAAACGAAGGTTTCTCTGGTGGTGAAAAGAAGCGCAACGAAATCTTACAGCTGTTGATGATCAAGCCATCATTTGCCTTGCTTGATGAAATCGACTCTGGGCTTGATATCGACGCCCTTCAAGTGGTTTCTAAAGGGGTCAACTCGATGCGCGGGGACAACTTTGGTTCACTGATCATCACCCACTACCAACGGCTGTTGAACTACATCGTGCCTGACGTGGTTCACGTATGATGGGTGGCCGGATCGTGAAGACCGGTGGCGCTGACTTAGCCAAGGAACTTGAAGCTGAAGGTTACGCTGGCTTACGTGACGAATACGGGTTGGACGTTGACCTCGTGGACGACAACCGTTAGGAGGGGTAAACGTGAGAGAAGCAGTTAAGGATTATGAAACAGTTAAACAAGCTGTTGATGCGGCTGCCGCTGTACACGGTGACCCCAGTTGGTTGATCGACCGCCGGCTCGCTGCCGTTGACGGCGTGGCCAAGTTGCCATTGCCTGAAATGCGGCGGTTGGACTTTCACCGCTGGCCATTAACGGCCAACACCGAGCTTAACTGGCACGACTCAGACGCCAAGTTAGCCGATGACGTGGCTGGTGACAACCAACGGATCCAAGTCGTTCAGGTTGGTCAAACCACGGTGTCGATTGCGTTACCTCAAGCATTAGCGGATCAGGGCGTGATTTTGACGGATATCTTCACGGCATTTAAGGACTATCCGGAATTGACCCAGAAGTATTTTATGACCAAGGTGATTCCCGCCAACGAAGATAAGTTGACTAGTTATCACGCGGCCTTCTTGAACGCCGGGGTCTTCCTCTACGTGCCAAAGGGCGTTGTGGTAGATAAGCCGGTTGAAATTTACACCGTGCAAGACAGCACCTTTAAGGCACCGTTAGTGGCCCACGTGCTGGTGGTAGCAGAAGCCAACAGTGACGTTCAGGTCATTCAACACTTGAGTACCAAGGGTGAAGAAGAAAACGTCGCCAGCTGTGTGGTTGAAATCGACGTGAAGCCAAACGCTAACGTGCACTTTAGCTCCCTCGATGAATTTGGCCCCAAGACGCAAACCTACCTGAACCGGCGGGCCTACTTGGAAGCCGATGCGAAGATGGAATGGGCGATCGGCATGATGAACGATGCCAACACGGTTGCCGACTTTGCCACTGAACTGGTGGGGGATGGCTCGCAGGCTGATTCAAAGGTGATTGCGATCACCTCAGCCAAGCAGCACGACGGTATCAACAACCGGGTCACGAACCGTGGCAAGCACTCCACCGCTAACATCTTGCAACGGGGTGTGTTGCTCGAAAAGTCGGAACTGATCTTTAACGGGATCGGCCACATCGTCCACGGCGCTTCTGGCGCCAACGCCGAACAGGAAAACCGGGTGCTGATGATGTCAGACTACGCCCACGGGGATGCTAACCCAATTCTATTAATTGATGAAAATGACGTCATTGCCGGCCACGCTGCTAGTGTCGGGCAAGTTGACGAAGATCAACTGTACTACTTAATGAGTCGTGGGATCGATAAAGCACTCGCACAACGGTTGGTGATCCGGGGCTTCCTGGGTGCCGTGTTGAGTGCCATTCCACTGCCAGAAGTACAGCAAGAAATGATTGCGATTCTTGAAAGGAAGCTTGAGGATGGTCAAAAGTTTGAATGAGATTCAAAAGGATTTTCCGATTTTAAATCAACAAGTTAACGACGAACAACTGGTTTACTTAGATAACGCAGCCACTGCGCAACGGCCAACTCAAGTGACCACGGCGCTCACCGAGTTTTATCAAACCGATAACGCCAACGTGCACCGGGGCGTCCATACCCTGGCAGAACGGGCAACGGCCGATTACGAAGCCGCTCGTCGTAAGCTCCAAAAGTTCATCAACGCTAAGGAACCCGAAGAAGTGATCTTCACCAAGGGGACCACGGACGGCTTGAACTTAGTGGCCAGCACTTACGGCCAACAAAACGTTAAGGCCGGTGACGAGATCGTCATCTCGATCACTGAACACCACAGCAACCTGATTCCATGGCAACAACTGGCTTTGGAGAAGGGTGCAACGTTAAAATACATTCATTTGACCGATGACGGCGAACTCGATTTAGACGAAGCCGCTAAGTTGATCACGGATAAAACGAAGATCGTTGCCGTGGCCCACGCCAGCAACGTCATGGGCACCATTAACCCCATCAAACAACTGGCAAAATTAGCCCACGAACACGGCGCCATCTTCGTTGGTGATGGGGCACAATCAGTCCCTCACATCGCCGTTGATGTGCAGGATTTGGACGTTGATTTTTACGCCTTTTCCGGCCACAAGATGATGGGGCCAACTGGGATCGGTATTTTGTACGGCAAGCGGGCGTTACTCGAAGCCATGAAGCCTTACCAGTACGGTGGCGAAATGATCGGTTTTGTGCACCAGTTTGAAAGCACTTGGCTGAACTGCCATACAAGTTTGAAGCTGGGACGCAAAACATCGCTGGGGCAGTTGGCTTAGGCGCTGCTGCCGATTACCTGACTGAAATCGGGATGGCCAACGTCACCGCTCACGAACAGGAAATCGTGAACTACCTGCTACCAAAGCTCGAAGCGATGGACGGCGTGACGGTCTACGGGCCACAAGACCCCGCTAAGCACACGGGCGTGGTTGCCTTTAACTTAGACGGCTTACACCCCCACGACGTTGCAACCGCCTTGGATATGGAAGGCGTTGCCGTTCGCGCTGGTCACCACTGTGCCCAACCACTAATGGAATATCTCGGCCTTACCGCAACCGCTCGGGCCAGCTTCTACCTCTACAACACAAAAGCGGATGCTGACCGGTTGTTGACGGCACTTCAAGAAACAAAGGAGTTCTTCAAACATGGGTCTATCGAAACTAAATAACTTGTATCGCGAAGTCATCTTGGACCATTCAGATCATCCCCACCACAAGCATTTGCTAAACGAAGGCGACGCAACTAACAAAATTACGTTGAAGAACCCGACCTGTGGTGACGTGATCAACCTGGAAGTCAAGTTGACCGACGATGATAAAATTGCCGACATCGGTTTTACCGGTGAAGGCTGCACCATTAGCCAGTCGTCCGCCAGTATGATGACGGATGCGGTGCTGGGGAAGAGTAAGGAAGAGGCTTTGCACATGGCAAAAACCTTCTCCGACATGGTGATGGGTAAGGAACATCCCCAAGCTGATCTGGATCAACTAGAAGATGCTGCCATCCTATCAAGTATCATGAGCTTCCCAGCCAGAATTAAGTGCGCCACCCTGTCATGGTGGGCACTACAACGGGCACTGTTGTCAGAGGACGCCCCAGCAGAAGAGGAGGAGTAGACAATGTCAGAAGTACCAGATAGTGTGATCAACGATAAAGACTACGAGTACGGTTTTCACGACGACATTCAGCCGAAGTATACGACCGGCCGTGGCCTGACTGAAGAAACCGTCCGTGAAATTTCAGCAGCTAAGGATGAACCCCAATGGATGCTGGACTACCGCTTAAAAGCTTACGAGGCGTACAAGAAGTTACCACTGCCAGATTACGGTCCCGATTTGTCGAAACTGGACCTCGCCAACATGCACTATTACCAGAAGATGACGGATAAAAAATACCGTGACTGGGATGACGTGCCTGAAGACTTGAAGAAGACCTTCGACCGCTTAGGCGTGCCAGAAGCTGAACGGAGCTACTTGGCCGGTTCATCTGCCCAGTACGAATCCGAAGTGGTGTACCACAACATGCGGGAAGACTTCGAAAAGTTAGGTATCATTTTCACGGATACTGATACTGCATTGAAGGAATACCCAGAACTGTTCAAGAAGTGGTTCGGCAAGTTGGTTAAGCCAACCGACAACAAGTTTGCAGCGTTGAACGCGGCCGTTTGGTCAGGTGCTCATTCATCTACGTGCCAAAGGGTGTGCAGACGAAGACGCCGATCCAATCGTATTTCCGTCTCAACTCCGAAAACTCTGGTCAGTTCGAACGGACCTTGATCATCGTAGATGAAGGTGCGCGGGTGGACTACGTTGAAGGCTGTACCGCACCGAACTACTCGCAGGATAGTTTGCATGCAGCGGTGGTTGAAGTGAACGTGCAAAAGGACGCTTACTGCCGTTACACCACAATTCAAAACTGGTCAGATAACGTCTACAGTTTGGAAACCAAGCGGGCAGCGGCGGAAGCCAACGCCACCATGGAATGGGTCGACGGTAACTTGGGTTCAAAAGTTACGATGAAATACCCAAGCGTCTACCTAAACGGTGAGGGCGCCCACGGGACGATGTTGTCGATTGCTGTGGCAAGTAACGGCATCCGCCAAGATTCCGGTGCGCGGATGATCCACAACGCCCCACACACGACCAGTTCGATTGTTTCCAAGTCAATCGCCAAAACGGGTGGCGCCACGGATTACCGGGGCACAGTGCGTTTCAACAAGAACGCCGACCACTCACTGGGCCACGTGGAATGTGACACGATCATCTTGGATGACCAATCATCCTCAAACACGATCCCATACAACGAAATCTACAACTCAAAGGTCGCCATGGAGCACGAAGCGAAAGTTTCTAAGATTTCAGAAGCTCAGTTGTATTACTTAATGAGCCGTGGTATCTCGGAAGCCAAAGCAACGGAAATGATCATCATGGGCTTCGTGGAACCATTTACGAAGCAGTTGCCGATGGAGTATGCGGTTGAGTTGAATCGGTTGATTAGTTTTGAGATGGAGGGGTCAATTGGTTAGAGTGCAGAGTGCGGAAGGGAGCGCCTAGAGAGTGGAGCATAAGCGACTTCCGCCAGAAACCCCGGTTTTTGGGGTTTGTGGTGGAAGTTGCTTATGTGCAACTCTCTGCTCCCTGGAGCACGTTTCGGCGCAGAAGCTAGAACGAGGTTGTGGAAGCAATCCCACTAGGCCGCTGACAAACGCCAACGACGAAGCCTAATAGGCGCCGAAAACCATATGGCAGCAACGCACGTCGCAATGACTACTATGTGGCAGAAAGCTAGGCCCGATTCCCAAAGTTGGATAACACCAATCAAAAAACAAAACAAAAAAACGGCCACCGCAATTCTCCGGTGGCCGTTTCGCTTAATCGTCGTAAATATCAATTCCTTGTTCAGTATCGGTAACCCACTTCCCCTTAGGTGTCAGCAATAACCGCCCAACCAAGTAAGCATCACCCGTACACCCAGACCCATGTACAGCAGTCACCAGAACAAACACCCCCGATGACAACCAGCCAAGTCCCCAGCCAATCGCAAAGACGGCAGTCAGCAACACAAACGGTGCCACGCCAATGATCACAAACTGCCACCGCCGATACCGAGTCTCGGGACTAGTCGCGTAGAGCATGCCCTGCTTGAAGCCAAATTTAACGGGGCGCTGAGGCTGAAATAATTTGTAGCATGCGCCGTGAATCAGTTCGTGGACCGGAAACGAGCCGATGATCAAGCCACCGGCTAGAATTGAACCAGTGATGAGTTGGCGACCATCGTCGGTGTTGAAGCTAAAAGACGTTGTGCCAGTCAGCATTGTTAGCACTGCTAGTAACGCCATAAAGACGATAACGCTGGCTGCATTTAACCAAAAGATTGTTCTGGGGTTATCCATGACTAAAACGCGCTTGATCAGTTTTGGTGGCATGAGTGGGCTCCTTTGATTTGGGAAATATTCCAAATGTGTTCGATACTGCGAGTATATCAGAAACTGTCAATCGTAGATAGCGCCTAAAATGAAGCGACGGTTAAATTCAAAAAAATTCAGTGGTTAACCATTGAGAAATGGCCGAGAAAACGTTATTATTTAAATTAAGAATAAATTAGAATTCCACAGGAGGAATAGCCAATGGCAGAGACAGGTACCGGCGCTTCAGCAATTGAAACGAAAGTAATGACGTCACTTGAAGACGTAATTGACCCAGAATTGGGCATCGATATGGTCAACCTGGGATTAATCTACGGCGTTGACGTTGATGACGATGGCAAGTGTGTGATCACCATGACTTTAACGACGATGGGGTGCCCACTTGGTAACCTCCTGTCGGACCAGATCACCAGTGCAGTTGAGTCCGTTGAAGGGGTCACGTCATGTGATATCGACCTCGTATGGGAACCCGCCTGGGATATGACCAAGATGAGCCGCTTTGCGAAAGTGGCCCTTGGCATTCACGGTTAATTAATTATTGGAAGTGGATTAAATACATGAACATTGAAAAATTTGTAACTCGCCGAAAAGAGCTGCATATTTCACAAGTTAAAATCTGTCAGGGCATCTGTACCCAGTCGACGCTCAGCAAGTTCGAAAGCGGCGGCCACGTGCCATCGCTGTTGATTTTAACTAAGCTCTGCAGTCGAATCGGCCTAACCATTGATGATTTAAACGAAGACGATAGTGCCTCCGCCAACCAGCTTCAGGTTCAGTTAGACCAACTGGAACAGGAACTGATCATGGAAGATTACCAGAAGGTGCTAACGGGCCTCAAGGCAATTGATGTGAAACAGCTAGATTCAATTCTATTGAAGATGCAGTTTTATTACTTGCGTGGCTTGTTAGGGGCGCTGATCAATCAGAAACCAGAAGAGATTTTGTATGACTATTCTCAAATCCTAAATGATTTGGATGAACGGCACGAAACGATTTTCACCCAGTTGGTGTACGTGGGTTCTGGCGTCATGTACAGCCGGATGCAGCAAGCAGAACGCGCCTCATTTTACTTTAAAAAGATCCATACGTTTATCAACAACGTGTTGAAGGACGAGGAGCTGTACTTTAGCCGGGTTGGCGATAACTACTTACGGTTATTAACGATGATTTTCTACACGGCTAACTACTATGCAACGATCGGTAAATTAAAACAGAGTAACCAGTTAATTGACCGGGGCGTGCAAATTTGTTCCAAGAAGCACGTGACGTACTTCATGCCACGGTTGAAACTGTTGGCAGCCAAAAACGCCATCAGCCAAAAGCACGACGCCGAAGAAATCGAACGGCTGTTAAGCGAAGTGCTAGCCTTCGCGAGAATCAACGAAAACCAAGTGATCGAAGTGAAGACGGCGGCGTTGCGGCATCGGTATGAGGAAGATTTGCCGTTGACGGATATTATGCCGTAGAGAGCGCAAAAAAGAGCGGTTAAAGAGTGGAGTACAAGGGCACCATCCCAAAGGCC
This sequence comes from Secundilactobacillus similis DSM 23365 = JCM 2765, assembly GCF_001311075.1. Lineage (GTDB taxonomy): Bacteria > Bacillota > Bacilli > Lactobacillales > Lactobacillaceae > Secundilactobacillus > Secundilactobacillus similis. Next base: position 15,691 of record NZ_BBAD01000031.1, on the reverse strand, counting down.
TGGGTTTTAGACCTTTGGGGATGGTGCCTTGTATGCAACTCTTTGCTCTTTTTTGCGCGTTTCGGCGTGGTGGCCAGAAAGAAAAAAAGCTGACAAACTACAGTGAACTAAAGGAACCCCAAGAAGTCAAAGCCCAAACCAAGCCGAAACAAACGTAGTAGCAAAGCACGTCGCTGGAAGCACTCAGCAAAATACCGGAATTGGTAGCTTTACGGCGGCCGCCCTTACACATAACGCTTTGCTCTTTTCGCGCGTTTCTTTTCCTTATCATAAGCTATCTATAGTAAATGGTATAGCCAACCACCAACTCTCATAAACCCGACAACCACCCCGCAAATGTCCCAAAATAACACACGATTGCCAACCATCCCCAACAATGGTATATTAGTGGCGAAGAGACATTTGTCGTTACTTATAATTAGATAAACGTGGTAAATGGGGGACACAAGTGCAACACCTTGGAGGGGGAAACACAAATGACAATGGCACGAAAGCACCAGCGTTTGTTACAGGATACGGCAACGACCAAGCAGCGTTTCAAACGATATAAGGATGGTAAAATTTGGGTCGTTATGGGGATAACAACCGTCACGTTAGGTTTAGCTGGCTTAGGCGTCACTGCGCAAGCAGCAACGGGGGATAATGCAGCGACGCAGACAACGGTTATTTCGAAGACTGGCGATGCCGAAAACGACACACCCTTAACTAATAGTCAAACGACTTTGATCAACGCACCTGCGGCAACGATTAGCGAACAAACGCCGATAACTGAAGCAACGCCTGTGGCCAATACCGCTCAAACGACACAAGCAACAACTCAGACGCCTGAATCAGTACCGGTAAGCGATGCAACGCCAACTACGGAAACCGCCTCAGCAACCACCGAGACGGCAGATTCATCAACAATAACCACCGACTCGACCTCAAGCCAAATCACAAACGTTGGCGATGTCGATGACGCAACCTATAACGACATCAAAACAGCGGCGGCCGAAGCGTACCAAACCACCGGTACGCCGCAAGTTGTCACCCGCATCGCTGCAGCTACGGCCGTCACGCCGCAAACGGGGACTTACGGGACTGCCACTTGGGATTTAGCCGAAGACGGGGCTTTGACGATCCACGCGGGGACCATGACGGATAAAGCGCCTTGCTACCTTACGCCGATCAGATTACCTCAATTACCACCGAAGCCGGAGTGGTTGCCGATAGCTCAACCAATAATGATAACTACAACATTCATTTATTTGGCGATTTACCAAACGTCACGACGATCGACTTAACCGGGATGGATACCAGTCAGATGACGAGCATGAGTCACATGTTTGCGAGTGATCCGAAATTAACGTCGATCACGGTGGACCCAACGTTATTTAACACAAGCAAGGTCACTGATATGAGTCGGATGTTTTGGGGCGACGGTGCGCTGGTGGATATTGACCTGACACCATTTGATACCAGTTCGGTCACCAACTTTTACGGCATGTTTGAAAGTCTCGGTGCAATAAAATCCCTAGACGTGAGCGGCTTTGATACGAGCCAAGCAACGAACATGCAGCAGATGTTCTACGGCACGTCGTCACTCGAAAATTTAGATGTTTCGAACTTTGATACCAGCAAAGTTACCAATATGAATTCGATGTTTGAAGATGCCGGTAACCGCAATGCCAAGCTCGTCTTAAACGTCAGCGATTTTGACGTTGCCCAAGTGACCGACTTTGGCTCGATGTTCTTTGGTGCAGGCATCCAAATTTTAAACGTTAAATACTGGCAGATGTCACCTGACGCCAACACCTCAAGCTGGTTGGGACAAATGGACAACCTCTGGCAACTCACCGTTGGTCAGCACGTCAAACTGACGGATGCGAAACTCCCGGATGTCCCAGAAGCGGGCACCCCGATTCCACCACACACGAGTGACCAGTTGGGTAATCCAAACCTCGTTAGTGGCATCGAACAAGATGGTCAGTTTGTTACCGGGTGGGAAATGATTTCTTCCGGTACGATCACCGATCCGGAAGGGCCAGTTTGGTCGACAACGCAGCTCATGGATCTGTATAAGGGTAACGGCATCGGCGCGCCAATGACCTACGTGTGGTCACAGCCAGTGCTCAACTTCTACCAGCCAATCGATGTGGCGACCGGTCAAATGGTACCGGACAGCGAAAAGGTCATTTTGGACACTTATGGCGCGTTAGTGGACGTTAATTTGGATGATTTGGCAGTTAACGGGGTGATCCCGGATGGTTACCATGCCGCCACTGGCACGGAACTGGGCAGTTATAAACAGCAAGAGAAGGGGTTGGCATCTCGACGAATGGGACTCGGTTTAAGATTTACGTGGCGGCGGATGCCGTACCGATCACTACGGGTGAAATGACCGTTTCTCGGACGATTGCATTTACGAGCGATAATCCAAATGCTGACTTGCCGGCAACGGTCGTGCAGCAGGTCGTTTACCGGACCGCGACCGATCCAACTACGAATCAGACTGGCTATACGCCAACCAGTATTTTTGCCGAGTACGATGTGCCAACGTTAGCAGGCTACACGGCGGACACGCAGACGGTGGCGGCGTCCGTGCCAGCGGGAACCTTCACTGCGCCGCAGGATTCAGTGGTCACGGTCAATTACACCGCGCATCCGATGGTGTACGGCACTGATACGGCGATGCGCCGAATCACCTTTGGCAGTGAAGACCCTAAAGCTAAGGTACCGGGCAACGTCATTCAAACGGTGATCTACAAGACGGCAACGGATACGGTGACGGGCAAAACGGTGTATACGCCGATGGGGGTCCTACCAGAATACGAGGTGCCAGAATTATCAGGCTATACCCCTAGTGTGCCAACGGTTAAGCAGATTACGCTTGTCCCATCGTTCAATTCACCAGAGCTTTGGATTGATGCGGTTTCCTATTCCCCTAATCCGGTCACGTATGGCACTGCAACGAGTACCCGGACAATTACGTTTACTAGCGATAACCCAAATGCTGAGTTACCAAACGATGTGACGCAAACAATCACTTACCGCACAACCACGGATAAGTTGACGGGGAAGACGGTGTACACGCCGGCTGGGGCGTACGCGGGTTATGAAGTGCCGGAATTGACAGGTTATGTGGCGGATCAAACAAGCGTTGCGCAACTAGCGCCGGGCGCCACGACTATTGAACCAACGGATAAGGTGGTGACGGTGAACTACACCGCTGATCCGGTAACGTATGGTACTGCGACTGCGACTCGGACGATTACGTTTACGAGTGATAATCCGAATGCTGAGTTACCGGCAACGGTTGTTCAGACGGTGCCTTACCGCACAACGACTGATTCGGTGACGGGCGAGACGGTGTACACGCCAACCGGCGCGTACGCCGGCTATGAAGTGCCAGAATTGGCCGGCTACGTAGCTGATCAAACGAGTGTTGCGCAAGTTGCACCGGGTGCCACGACTACAGCGCCGGCCGATAGTACGGTAACGGTGAACTACACCGCTGATCCAGTGACACATGGCACCACAACTGCGACCCGGACGATCACGTTTACGAGTGACAATCCGAACGCAGATTTACCAAACGATGTGACGCAGACGGTTACTTACCGCACAACCACGGATAAGCTGACGGGGCAGACGGTGTACACGCCGGCGGGGGCATATGCTGACTATGATGTACCGGAATTATCAGGCTACGTAGCCGACCAAGCAAGCGTTGCGCAACTGGCACCGGGCGCCACAACCACTGCACCAACGGACAGCGTCGTGACTGTGAACTACACGGCTAACCCAGTGACGCATGGCACCACAACTGCCACCCGAACGATTACGTTTACGAGTGACAATCCAAATGCAGACTTGCCAACGGACGTTACCCAAACGGTCACGTACCGCACGGCAACCGATACGGTAACGGGGAAAGTGGTGTACACGCCAACTGGTGTGTATGCTGGTTATGAAGTGCCTGAGTTGACGGGTTACACCGCTGACCAAACGGCTGTGCCACAAGCCACACCGAAGGCGACAGTTACGGCACCAACTGATGCCAAAGTAACAGTGACTTACACGGCCTCACCGTTAGACCACGGGACAGCGACAGTGACCCGGACGATCACGTTTGTGGATCAAGGAACTGGTAAAACGTTAGCCCCACCAATCGTTCAGACGGTACCGTATAAAACGGTGACTGATCCGGCGACTGGTGAAACGGCTTATACGCCGGTCGGCTTGTACGCGACCTACGATGTGCCAACGATTAACGGCTATGAAACGTCACAAACCGTAGTGCCACAAGTTGTGCCGGGGACGACGATGACAACGCCCGCTGATTCGGTGGTTGAAGTCGATTACAAGCAGGTCGTAACTGAAACAACACCAACGGAGACGAACGAAGCTGCCGTTCCGCCGACTACTGAGACGACAACGCAGACGGATACGCCAACAACGTCGAGTCCGGTAACGGAAAATGCAACCGGGGTTCCTGAAACGACACCGAGTGAGACGGTCGCTCCAACGACTGATCATGAGACAATGACCACGAGTGATAACAGTACTGCACCGGCAGCAACTCAGCCGGCAACGTTAGCGGATGAACCAGCAAATAGTCAGTCGGTTACGGATGAGACAGTGACAACGCCATCAACTGTGGCTGGCAACGAGACTATTCCAACAACTGAACAAGCGCAGTTGCCACAAACGGGTGATCAGCAGTCAGCTAAGGGATGGGTTGCAGTTGGTTTGACCGCGTTATTAGCCGAATTAGGCATGGCACTTGGCTTTGGCAAGAAGAACCGGCAGCATTAAGGTTATTGATTAAATTCATTTTTCAAGTGATACCCGTCAACTAGAACGCTAAAAAAACAGGATTGAAATTCTTAGATGGTTAAGAATTTCGATCCTGTTTTTAGTCACTGGGGAAGAAACTAAAGCTTAACGTTCCCGCCGTTTCTTAACTTCGATGCCTAAGAAACCGGCAACCGAAAGGAGTAACCAGCCCGCGAGTGAGGCTTGAGCGTACCGCGCTTCTCTAGTTTGTGGGAGGGTGGCCGCTTTAGTTTGAGCGGTCGTTTGACTCGCCGTTGAAGCAGTCCGCAGATTAGGGCGCTGACTAGTAGCGGCTAAATTGACAGTCTGCTGCGTATTCGACGATTGCGCATCGGCGTTCGTCAAGTTTGACTGCGTTGTCGTGGCGTTGGGTTCAGTTGACGGTTCCGGTGTGCGTGAGTCAATCCCCGTCCCTGGTTCGGCGGTTCCCGGCGTTATTGCTGTTTCTGGCGACGTCGGTTGAACCGGCGTGGTTGGCACAGTTGGTGTGATTGGCGTGTTCGGTGTTGCCGGTTCCGTTGGTGTCGTCGGTGTTGCCGGTGTATCGGGACCAGTCGGGTTAATCGGACCAGTTGGCTCGGTTGGCGTTACCGGGTTATCGGGACCAGTCGGGTTCTCCGGCTCCGTTGGTTGCGTTGTGGTGTCCGGTTCCGTTGGCTCAGTCGGCCCCGTTGGCGTGGTTGTCTTCTTCTGGTAGTAGACGTTGATCACGGTATTTTCCGAATCGGGCGTCACGGTCAATGCAGCAACGATTGCCTGATCAGGCGCTTGGTAACCAGCTGCACTCAAATCCGGTGAGGTCACTTCGGCTAAGCTTTGGTTGGCCAAATTCCAGTCAGAAGTTGTCGCAACGTGCGTAGTATCATCCGTCGTTACGGTCCGCGTAAACGTTGCGGTTTGAGGAACGGCTGGCGCAACCACCGCATTGGTGTCCTTATCCAGATAGTTGATCGTTCGAGTGACCGTCTTAGATTCGGTTGTCGTTGAGGTACTGTTGTGATCGTATAGCACGTTGATCACGGTATTTTCAGTAGCACCGGTGACGGTTGAACCAGCGATGACGGCTTTATCAACGGTGTCATAGCCGTAATCGGTAGGAGCTGGTGAGGTGACCGCATCATAGGCCGTTTTGGCCGTGGCAGGCAGCCAAGCTTCCGCCAGCACCTTGGTGTCAGCGATTCGGTCTGCGTTGGTGTCGTAGCCAATTAAATCGCCCGTTGCGGCGTCTAATAATTCGGTGGCCGTTAAGTCAACGGACTGAGTATTTGCGGGTGCGACGACAATGCTGTGGTCTTTGGCATCCAAATAGTTGATGGTTTGAGTCACGGTTTTGTTAAGGGGGTTCGTGGTTCGAGCGGTCTGGTAAAGGACGTAGTAGTCCGTGATAACGCCCTCTGTTTGTGGCAGTGAAACCGTCAGTGAATCAGCCGCAATCGTGTTACCGGTAACCTTGTCTGGCAGGGTGTAGCCGGCTGGCACGCTCTGTAGCATTTCGTATCCCGGAATATCTGGGGTCGGCGCCGTTTCGGTGTTCGCACCAGTCGGTTTGTAGATGGTGCCTCTTTGGGCCGGACTCAGGTATTGGCCAGTATCGATGTCGAGATAGTGATAAACTGCTACGGCGTTTGTGGAGAGCTGAATACCGTTTGGAACGGAGGTTTGGGTATAAGTTTGAAGTTGACCATTCTCTTTTTTAAGCACTTCGCCGGTAGTTAGGTCTAGCGCTGATACGGTCGTCGTGTTAGGCACAAATTCATTTTCAAAGTCGAAACTAGTCACAATCTGAAATACTGGTGGGATATCATTCATTGCCCCACCGTAATAGGTTTTAGTGGCTTGGTCTGCGGCATCAACACTTGTATCAAATTGGGCCTCCACACTTTGACTTGTAGAAAGGCCAGTAGTCGCAATGGATACGTCTTTAGCGCTAAAATTGTAGTAAACCAAGTAACTGCCATCAGGTTGCAAAGAGTAGGCCATGCCATCAAAGTTAAGCGCTTCGAGATCCTGCAATGAGGTGCCATCAGGTGCTTCATGGGTTGCATCACTAACTGTTGTGATGTAGAAGGGGTGAATGTTGTACTCGTCCCCGTTGTCAACTCGTACCAGTTGATTAGATTCAGAATTCGCGACAAACCCCCAAGTTTGAAGTTCACCACCGGTCAGTTTGTAGAGTTTATCTGCAGAAATTTTGTAGGCAAACTGGTAGACGTCTTTTTGAATTGTGTCACCTGTTTTCCCATTTGATGCTTGAAGTTGGGCCAAAACATCAGGGGTTGGAATAACTTGTTGGTAAATCATGTTAGACACCTGCACGTTATCGGCACTAGGTGACTCAGCAAGAAAGTCTTGTTGCCACTTGGTTAATGGAATCGTTTGGACTGCTTGAAAGTTGAATTTGTAGCTGTTAATCACTTCATTTTGCGGGTTAGTGACAGTTAGGGTGTTGGAAAATGGCATTTGTTTGATAATAGCGGGATCTGTGTTTGAGTTAATGTCCATAATCCAAGGCCCGTTAAAGGCTAGATAGCCATTACCGATAAGTGCGTGTTGAGTTGGGTCATATTTATCACTTACTGTAAAGACGAGTTTATTATCTGACAGGACAATACTCCCAATTTCGTTACCGTTTTTGTTACCATCGAACACGGAAGCACCGACGTCTGCACCGCTTTTTTCGATTTGTGTAATGAAGTCGGGATTACTAGGATCTGGTAAAACCGTCAGCGTTGCAATGTCATAACTCTTACCCGCAACAAGGTCATCAGCCGAAATGTTAAAGGCGCCATCGATGCCCATCCGGTAATAGCGGTTTCCCTCAACGTCAACTTCGCCGGGCTCAACCGTGTTACTTTGGCCGACTAAAACGTCCAAATGCAGGTTGGTTACGGCGTCGGTCGCTTGTTGGCTAACAGCGTCTACTCGGACCACTTTCTTAATCGCAGTTGGGGTCGGTGTGACATTGATTGAGTCAATTTTATCGGTGTCAGATTGTGGTGTTTCATCTTTGGTGATGGCGTCAGTGGCTGGTGTGGTAGCTTGGGGTGATTCGGTTGATTTTGTAATTCCAGTAGTTGTTTGAGTATCTGCTGGTACTTCAGCATCACTCGTTGGTGCTGGTGTTGCCGGCGTTGCAGCCGGTGTTTCGCTTTGAACCGGTGTGTCAGACGATGAGGCATCGGTTGGTGGCACCTCAGCTTCAGTAGTTGTCGCAGTTCGCAACGTTGCCTGATTGTCAGGCGTACTTGAGCTATCCGTTGATGTTTCAGTGGACGCATCCGTCGATGTTTCATCCGTTGCCGCGTGCGCCGTAATTGCCACGCCCCCAATCAGCAACGCGCTGGACAAACTCATGAAGACCCAAAATTTGCCAGCCTTAAACATTTTATAGTGTAGCTTGGTGTTATTACTTGTAAGCTTTGACATAGTGTTGACCTCCCCCAGATCAAATCATGTGACGCCTATCGATCGATTAGTTTTGAAACTAAACTTATCATAGCATAGAACGTTGAAAACGGTTTCTCAGTATCCAGTGATGTATTGAAATAAAGTGTCGTGCTAGTATGCGGGTGCACAAAAACAGCGTTACGAGTCCGTAATTGGAGACGTAGCGCTGTTTATTTTGCAGTTTAATTCTAACGCTTACCAGATATTAACCCGGTCTTCCGGTTTCCGGTACATCTTGTCGCCCGGTTGAACATCGAAGGTCGTAAAGAAATCTTCGAGGTTTTGCACCTGAATGTTGGCCCGGAGTTTAGCTGGGGCGTGGACGTCGATCGCCAACAGGAGTTCTTCGCGTTCATTGGTGGCTTTTGAGCGCCAGATAGCGGCCCAGTTAAGGAAGAAGGCCTGCAAGTCAGCGTCTGGTTCACCCTTAGCGGCTTCCAAAGCGCAACTCAAGCCACCACCATCAGCAATGTTTTCGGAAACGGTCAACTTGCCGTTCACGGTTTTGCCAGCGAATGGCAGGCCGTCAAATTCCTTGATCATGGTCTCAGCCAGTTCGTGGAAGTGTTGGTTATCCGCTTCGGTCCACCAGTTGTTTAAGTTCCCGTATTCGTCAAACAGGGAGCCGTTATTATCAAAGGCGTGTGAGATTTCGTGCGCAATCACGGCGCCAATACCACCAAAGTTTTCGCTGGACGATTGCTTCAAGCTGTAGAACGGTGCTTGGAGAATCGCGGCGGGGAAGACGATGATGTTGTGGAATGGGTGGAAGTAGGCGTTGACGGTGTGCGCACTCATTTCCCAACGAGTACGGTCAACGGTTTGATTCCACTTGGCGAATTCATCAGTGTTGCGGATACGCGTGAAGGCCATGACGTTACTCAACACGGAACCACCATCGGCAGCTGTGGTAACGGCGAACTTGCTGTAAAGCGGATCGATTTGGTCGGGGTAGCCGACTTGGATGCCGAGCTTATCCAACTTAACGATGGCCTTATCCCGGGTAGCCTTGCCGAGCCAAGTGTTGGCAGCTAAGCGCTTCTTGTAGACGTTGACCATCTTGACGACCATATCGTGGACGTCTTGTTTGGCGGCTTCACCGAAGTATTTGCGACCATAGTAATCACCGACAACTTGGTCAAAGACACCGGTTGCGAGGTCGTACGCCGCTTTTTCTTGACTGCGGGCTTCCTTCCGGCCAGAAAGGGCGCGACCGTACTGGGTTGCGGTTTGGCAAAATTCTTCGCTAAGGTAGCTGGACAAGCCGTTCACCGTTTTAACCAGTAACCAACTCTTCATGGCATCGAAGTTCTCATCGGTCAAGAGGTCGTTGAGCGCGTCAAAGTAGGCGGGTTCTGGCGTGATGATGACTTTCGGGGTGTCACCAACCAACGTGGTAATGGCCGTCTTCAAATCCAGCTTCGAAGTGCTACCCGCAATCTCATTAAGGGAACGGGGGTTGTACATCTTGCTGTAGTCGGCGCCTTCTTCAGCGGACTTCACGTGTGGCGCAACCAAGCGGTCAAATGCCGTGGCACCATCGATGATCCGTTGCGCAGCAGCGTCATCGTAACCCGCTAATGTCAAGAGGGCACTCACCATGTTGGTGAAGATCGGCATCAACTGTTTGGCTGCCTGATTACCTTCTTCATAGTAGGTCTTATCAGGTAAGAAGAGCCGGGGACCGCTCGCAAACAGCGCGTACTGGGTCGAGTTCTTCATATCGGAATCAATTTCGAGGTTAAACGGCGTTGGCAAGCCGGTTAAGATCCAGTCGGCCAATTGGTCACTCAAATCTTGGTAGTTAGTTAAGGCTTCGATGCGGTCAAGGTAGGGTTTCAGTGGCGCAGCGCCATCGGCTTCGCGTTTTGCAAAGTCGCTGGTTAACGCGTAAAACTGTTTGAACGCTGCCATTTCAGCGTTTTGGGGTTCTAGTTTGCCTGCGAGTAAGTCGCTAAAGTCGCTCATTAAGGTTTTTTCAATGTTATCGGCCAGGTCGGTAAAGCCACCGGTCGTGGAGTGGTCGCCAGGAATGACGGCAGTTTTCAGCCATTCGCCGTTGACGGCCTCGTATAGGTCTTGTTTGATCAAGTTCGAATCAAGTTTAGTTGACATTCAGTTCCCTCCAAATGATGCAATATGCTTATATTATACTGCTATGTGGCGTATTTTGGTGAACGACTGCTTGCGAAAATCAGGGAATTCGACTGATGGTTGGATAAGCGAGTTAATTAACCGTTGTGTTAACTGGCATAACCGTTAAAATAAGATTAAGAACTTTTAATCAGACGGAGGAATCAACCATGACAACCTTTACGAACGGTAACATTTTTACCGGCCAAGACGCCACAAGCTTTGTGTCGGCGATGACGCTGGAAAACGGTCGGGTCACCTGGGTGGGTGATGCGGCGGATGTTACGGATGATCAGGCCATCGACCTGCACCAACAAACGGTCCTACCCGGGCTGCTAGATGCGCATACCCATCCAAAATACATTGCGGATGCCTTGCACGGGGGCGCTTGTACGCCACCGCACATCAACAGCATTGCGGATATGCAGGCCGCGCTACGCCAGTCCCCTGAATTCGGCAAGGGCGCGAACGTTTGGCTGGAAGGCTGGGGCTTTGATGAAACCAAGCTAGCCGAACACCGGACACCGACGGTTGATGATTTGGACGCGATTACGACTGAGCAACCGATTTTCATTTACCGGTCAGATTGTCATTCATCGATCGGTAACTCGAAGGCGCTTGAATTAGCGGGTATCACCGCTGAGACGCCGGATCCTAAGGGTGGCGAGATTGGGCATTTTCCGGATGGTCGGCCAAATGGTATATGAAGGAAGTCGCCGCTTCACAATTGTTGATTCGGGCGAAGTCAGCGCAAAACTATGAAGCAGACGTCACTAACATGGTGAACACCTCAACGCACTACCTCGAAAACGGGTTGGTGGCGATTGGTGAACTGATGGGGCGTAAACAACCTTACGATACGTTGGATTTGTACGAAGACGCGATGAAGCGGGGCTTTGAACCGCAGAGTGCGATTTACTACGTTTGGAGCGAAATTAAGGATTTGAAGGATCCGATTGGAACGCCTGATAACGATAAGCTGTCGATTGCCGGGGTGAAGGTGTTTATGGACGGCAGTATTTCCGGCGAAACGGCTTGGAATAAGGTGCCTTATCCGAGTGGTAAGAATGGCGTGCAGTTGACCACGGGTGAGGAGTTGCTGGCGGCGGTGACCTTTGCGCGGGACCATCACTTACAAGCGGCGGTGCACGCGATGGGTGATGCGGCCATTCAATTGATTTTGGATACCACGCAGGATCTGACACCATGGCTGGAACATGGGCCATCAATTCGTATCGAACACGCCACGCTGTTGAGCGATGAGATGCTGGCACAGATCAAGGCGGCCAAGATGAACTACGCGTTGGTCACGCAGCCGATTTTTTACTTTGCGGAGGATGAGTCGTACCGGACGTATTTGAACGACGACCAATTTAAAAATGCTTACCGGATCAAGTCGATGATTGCGACGACGCGAACGGCATTGAGTTCGGATGCGCCATGTACGCCGTGGTTTGAACCGGATAGCCCATTTATTGCCATGCAGGCGGCGGTTAACCGGACGGCGGTCAACGGTGACGTGGTCAATTTGGATGAGGCAATCTCGATTGGTGAAGCTGTACTGGGGTACACCAAGTGGGGCGCTGAAGTTGGTGGTTTAACGGATAGCGGCCAGTTGCAACCGGGATTCCGGGCGGACTTCGTCATCTTGAATCAGGATCTGTTTAGCGTACCAGCTGATCAGATCGGTCAGACCAAGGTTCTGTCGACGTGGATTGGGGCTAAAAAAGTCTACGAACGTTAGGCGGGAAACTATCCGTTAGCTGTGAAATATGCTACGATAAAGTTAATAAAACCATGGGGGTGGTTATGATGTTTGAGAAGATTTTGGTTCCGTTGGATGGCAGTGAGAACGCCTTTAAGGCGCTAGCAACCGCGTTTGATCTCGCCAAGCATTATGACTCAAAAATTTACGCAGTGGTGGTCGCAAACGATCAGAGTTACACACAGTACGGTGCAATTTTCGGTGACGACATTATGGCGCACATGAAGGAACAGGCGGAAGTCACCCTTCAAGAGGCTAGAAGCCGGGCGGAAAAGCAGGGCGTTGACCTAGTGACGATGTTTGAAGTTGGCATTCCAAAGATGGCAATCGCGGACTCGTTACCAGACCGATTAGAGACCGATTTAACCATCATCGGCAAGTCTGGGGTCCACGGCTTGAGCCGGGCGATTATGGGCTCAACGACGGCTTATGTGACTAGACGGTCGATTACGGCGGTGATGGTGGTGGGAGATTAGAGAGCTAGAGAGCGGAGCAAGGCGGTTAGAGAGTGGAGCGTAAGCGACTTTTGCCAGAAACCCCGGTTTTTGGGGTTTGTGGCGGAAGTTGCTTACGTGCAACTCTCTGCCTTGCGGAGCTCATTTCGGCGCAGGCTAATCAATATTGTAACGTTAAAAAACTTCACTATATGACTGGTTAGCGAAACACGACAATTTAAGTGGCGTCGAAAACTAGGTAATCGGAGTGCACGTCGCCCTCACCACTCATTACCAGATAACCAACTAAACAATAAACGACAAAAGAGAATGCTGCGATGGTGAGCGGCATTCTCTTTTTGATGTGGTGGTTTTTATGTCGATTAATGATTGGTTGAGTTGTGGTGATACCGTACTGGCGTTAGTGCGTTTTGTGACTTGAGTGCTTGAGGCAACGAGTACTACTTCCATATTGAATTTCGGCGCCTCTGGGACTGTTTTGTTGGTGCTGTTGGCTATATGGTGGGATTGCCATTGGAACTGCATTTTGGCAACTGCGCCGAAACGTGCTCCGAAAAACTGAAAGCTGCATGTAAGGGCGACCCACAAAAAGTCGTCAAGCCCACGACTTTCTGCGGGTCGCCCTTACACTCCGCTTTCAACCCGTTTTTCTCCGCACTCTGGATAAAAAAAGCCCCACAATTCAGTCACCAAATTACTTTGGTCATTGAACTGTGGGACCTTTCAGCTGTAAGCAAGAAGAATTACTTCTTAGTGCTCTTAAGCCATTGTTGCAAGTTTGAAATTTCTTTTTGGCGCTTCGCGTCCTTCTTTTGGTTCACTGGACGGCGACCTTGTACGCCATGTGGATGTGCTTTTCTCATGATATCTAACCCTCACTTTAAATATGATAATCAATCATTTAACTATTCTACCTCAGAGTTGGGTGAAAAATCAAGGGGGTTCGCCGGGATTTTCCAGTAATGGGGTAGTCGGTAAATTAAGGTAAAGCGGCGCCAACGTGATGGTCATGCCGTTAGTAGCGAATTGTTAAATTCAGATGACAGGCAAAAATAACGATTTTGTAATTAATCTGTTGGTTCTACAGTGCTAAAATCGGAATGTGCTATGATTAGGGCCATAAGGTGGGATATGAGAAATGATAACAACAACTAAAACGGTGCAGCGACGTGGCTGGCAGAAATGGTGGCCGGCGCTCGTTGTACTACTTGGCGCCTTGTTAGTATGGGGCGTTGCCCATGATGACCGGCTGTACCAGCAGCCCCTCATGGTAATCACTTCAGTACATACAACCGCAGTTGATAAACAGAGCGACCAGTTTGATAACGTTGATCATCAGGTGACTCAGCGACTTCACGGGACGATTACTAATGGTCGGTATCGTGGTCAAAAAATGACGATTGAGAACGTTTATTTAAAATTCCAGTCGACAACGCAGGCTTATCACCAAAACCAGCGGGTATTTTTAACCCTTCATCATCAAAAGGGCAAGTTAACCGCAACCGTTTCGGGACCGAAGCGTGACGTGGCATTGGCATTTACGGCGTGGGTCGTGATTAGTATTTTACTGGTGTTAATGCGCTTCAGTGGGTTCATGGCGCTGGCTAGCGTCCTCGTGAACGGGGGCTTGTTTTGGCTGGCAGTCAGGTGGAACACGAACACGCAGGGCGGCATGGTACTGCTGATTTTTAGCGGTTTAGCGATTTTATTCGCGGCGTTGACGTTACTGATCGTGATTGGTTGGAATCAGCAGATGGTGATGACCTTCCTGACGACGTTAATTGGGACCGGAGTATCGATCGTGGTCGCACTATGCGTCTTTGCGTTAACTCACGAACACGGCGTTTACTACGAGTCGATGCAGTACGTGACGCAGTTGCCACGACCGTTGTTCCTAGCAGAAACGCTACTGGGATCACTGGGAGCGGTCATGGATGAATCAACCGATATTATCGCGTCACTGATGGCGTTAAAGCAGGAACAACCCGCAATCTCAGCCAAGCAGATTTTCAAATCCGGACGGCAAATCGGCGGCGAAATTATGGGACCGCTGGTTAACGTGCTGTTCTTTATTTTCGTGGCAGATACCTTACCGTTAGCCTTGCTGTATTTGAAAAATGCGAACTCCTGGGGCTACACCTTCAATATGACGATGTCGCTTGGGGTGATTCAGAGCTTGATCAGCGGCATCGGGATTGTGTTAACGGTGCCGGTTGCTTGCGGGATCACGAGTCTATTGATTGGAGGTAAGCGGCCATGGGCACGATTACGGCACTAGGGTTAGTTTTACTGGTTTGCATGGTTGCGGTTGGCGGTGGTCAAGGGTTTCAGGCGTTTTTAAGCTTGTTATTTAACTTTGGCGCACTGTTCTTCGCAATGGTGCTGATGGCGTTTCACTTTTCACCGGTCCTCGTCACATTGGTCACAAGCATCATTGTGTTAGCCATGACGATTTTTCTTGGTGGCAGCGACTCGGACAGTACGATGGTGGCGTTCTACGCGTCAATCGTGGTGCTGTTACTGTTAGTTGCGTTGATTATTCCGGTGGAACACTGGGCGCAAATTCAAGGGTTCGGTCAGGAAGACAGCGAAGACTTGGAAGGCATGTCAACGATTTTGGGTATTAACTACTTAGAAATCGCGATGTCGACGGCTATTTTGAGTACGTTGGGTGCGATTGCGGAAGCGGCAATCGCCATTTCAGCGGGTTTGGCGGAGATCTTGGCACAACACCCGAAAATTAGCCTAAAAAACCTGCAGGGCGCGGGTTTCAAAGTAGGTAGTCAGATTATCGGCACAACCTTCAACACGCTGTTCTTCGGCTTTTTTGGTGGGTTCTTAGCGTTGTTTATCTGGTTCGCCGGCGTGCACTATTCAATTGGTGATATTATTAATGATAAAATTTTTGTGAGTGAGATTTTGATGGTGCTGTTTTCGATGCTGTCGGTGATTGCGACGATTCCACTGACGACTTGGGCGATGGTGGGGTTTGAGACGCGAAGGCGTAAGAGTGCGGAGAGAAGCGGTTAAAGAGCGGCGTGTAAGGCGACTTCCGTGAAAGCGCCTGGGCTTT